>SFFC01000017.1 GCA_004556985.1 Clostridiales bacterium
GCCAGCGCCTTGTTGGTGCAGGTGGTCGCGGCGGTCAGCCAGGTGCCGCCCCAGTAGTACGGCTGCGGGCCGTTGACGGCAGCCCAGTCGCCATAGGTGCCCTCGCCGGGCTTGGAGCCGCCGGAGTTGCCGACCATCGTCCACTGGATGCCCCAGGTGGAGAAGAAGTAGCCCATGATGGAGTCGTTGCCGACGCCGGCGTTCCAGGCCTCGGTCCACGGGGTGGCCATGGCGGTGAGGTTCTCGTCGCGCAGGGTCTTGGCAAAGTCGAAGTACCACTTGACCTGATCGTCGATCACGAGGTTGTACGCCTCGTCAACCCACGGGGTGGAGCGCACCGTGCGGACAACCTGCCACACGTCGCCGTTGGACGGGATCAGTTTGGTCGCGCCGGCGGACTTCTCGTTCACCTCGCGCGCGGTCGCCAGGAAGGCATCCCAATCCTTGACCTTCTCCTGCATCTCCTCCGGAGTCTTCACGCCGAGGTACTTCTCGGCGAGGCTGCGGCGATAGAGGAACAGGCCGGGAGCCGCCTGCCAGGAGGAGCCCTTAATCTGGCCGTTGCTGTCAGTGGCGACGGTCACGGTGTAGGGATACTGCTTGCTCAGCTGATCCGCCGTGATGCCGATCTCCTCGAGCGGGAGGGTGTAGTCGGAATCGACATACTTGAGCGCGTAGTCCGCCTCGATGAGGAACATGTCGATGTGCTCACCCGCGCCAAGCGCCGCATCCAGCTTCTGCTGATAGACGCCGTTGTCGTTCGGGTTGACGACAAACTCGATCTGGTCGCCGTTGGGCAGGGTCATGGTGCCATCCTCCGCGACGGTGCCGCCGACGGCCGGGATGTAGTAGTTCTGGAGCATGCCCTTGAACTCATCGTTCCAGGCATAGATGATGAACTTTTCTCCGGTGGCGGGGACGTCAAAGTCCGTCGTGTAGACATCTTCGGCCAGGACGGGGCAAAGCGAGCACACCATCATCACGGCCAGCAGCAGCGCTACAAGTTTCTTCATGGATGTTTCCTCCTTTTTATTGATTACCCCTTCTATCAAGGGAGAATCTACAGTCTGGATATCGTCTCGCCCTCAAGCAGGCGGCAGGCGATGGGCAGGATTTCGGGGCAGGTCGTGCGCGGCTGCTCGATCAGATGGACGAGCTGCCGGGCGGCCTCCCGGCCGATGCGGTCGGTATCTTGCCAGATGGTCGTCAGGCGGGGCTGACAGAGCTGGATGAGCTGCACGCCGTCGTAGCCGGCGACGGAGATGTCCTCCGGGATGCGCAGCCCTGCGGAAAGGATGGCCTCCCGCCCGCCCAGGGAGGCGTAGTCGTCGGGCATCAGGATGCAGGTCGGACGCGGGTCGGCGCCAAGAAGCCGCAGCGTTGCCTCCCGTGTGGCAGCGGGATCGTGGTAGCAGGCCTCGACGAGGGATTCGTCCGGCACGCTGAGGTCCGCTTCGCTCATCGTGCGCAGGAAGGCGGTTTTGCGCTGCGTCGTGACGGCGGAGGCTTGCCCGCAGATGTAGGCGATGCGCCGGTGCCCCATCGAGAGGATGTGGCGCGTCAGATCCGCCATGCCCTGGCGGTTGTCGGACTGGATGCAGGTACGGTTGTTGAAGACGTGGTCAATCGTCACGACGGGCAGTTCGCCGGAGACGAGCTCGCGCACCTCGTCGCGTTCGAAGTCGGCGCAGACGATGCACACGCCGTCGACATTGCGGTAGCGGCAGTGCTCCAGGTAGGTCATCGGCGTGCGGCCGATGTCGTGCGTGACAAAGGTGATGTCGTAACCCCGGCGCTCGGCCTCCGCCTTGAAGGCCTCCAGCACGGGGGAGAAGAAGCTGTGGGTGAAGCCGCCGGCATCGGGCTCATAGAGGACGCCGAGGCTGAAGCTGCGCCCCAGCTTGAGCCCGCGCGCGATGGCGTTGGGATGATAGCCCAGCTCCTGCGCGGCGGCGCGGACGAGCGCCTTCGTCTCCTCGCTGACGTCGGGATAGTCGTTGAGCGCTTTGCTGACGGTGGAGACGGACAGACCGCAGCGGGCGGAGAGCTCTTTGATCGTGACAGCCATGAACCGAAACCTGTGCCTCTCTGGAGGTTTTTTCCTAAAACGATTTCGTATCTGTATGATAACACCGGCGGAAGAAAAAAGCAACCCCTTTTTACAATAAATCCGCCAATTTGAACAAATTTTTTTCACTTGCCTGATAGAGGGGACGAAATGGACAAGGGAGATATTCTGAAATTAGGGAAAAGAGCTGAAGGAAAAAGGAGGAAAGCAGAGAAGGGCTTCGACAAAATATCCGGAGAAAACAGAAAAATTCACCTATTTCCGAATACGTTTTCGAAACGAGAGAGAAAAACGCGTCAGAATAATATAGAAAAAACCGAAAACGGCTTGATTTTGCGGACAGAATCGGCTATAGTAAGGGAAGCATCATCCATTTCCTGCGTCGGGAAACTAAAACGTTTTAGTCATCCGGGCGGCGGATGGGACAGGAGGTTTCGGCAAGTGGAATACGGCTATTTTGACGATGCGGCCCGGGAGTATGTCATCACCCGGCCGGACACGCCCTCGCCCTGGATCAACTACCTGGGCAGCGAGGCGTTCTTCACGCTCATGAGCAACACGAGCGGCGGCTACAGCTTTTACAAGGATGCGCGCATGCTCCGCCTGACGCGCTACCGCTACAACAACGTGCCGACCGATGCGGGCGGGCAGTATTTTTACGTCAAGGACGGCGGGACGGTCTTTACGCCCGGCTGGCTGCCTGTGCGCATGCCGCTTGACTTCTACGAGTGCCGTCATGGCCTGGGCTATACGCGCATCACGGGCGAGAAGAATGGCCTGCGCGTCGTGCAGACGAGCATGGTGCCGCGCGGGGAAAATGCGCTGGTGACGAAGGTCGAGCTGACCAACCGGACGGATGCCCCCAAGGACATCTCGCTGTTCAGCTTTGTCGAGTTCTGCCTGTGGAACGCGCAGGACGATTCGACGAATTTTCAGCGGAATTTCTCGACCGGCGAGGTTGAAATCGAGGGCAGCGCGCTCTATCACAAGACCGAGTACCGCGAGCGGCGCAACCACTTCGCCGTCTATGCGGTCAACGCGCCCATCGAGGGCTTTGACACGGACCGCGACGCCTTCCTGGGCGCTTATAACGGCTTTGACCATCCGGAGGCGGTCTTCGAGGGAAGAAGCCGCAACTCCGTTGCCAGCGGCTGGGCGCCCGTAGGCAGCCATCATCTCAGCGGAACGCTCGCGCCAGGCGAGCGCGTCTGCTTCATCTTCCTGTTGGGCTACTGCGAGAACCCAGAGGAGGCAAAATTCTCCGCGCCGGGCGTGATCAACAAGGCGCCGGCCTATGCGCTGATGGGGCGCTTCGCCTCCGAGGCGCAGTTTGACGCGGCCTTTGACGCACTGGCCGCCTATTGGGACGGCCTGCTGTCGATCTGCCGGGTGGAGAGCGGCGAGCCGCGCTTTGACCGCATGGTCGGCCTGTGGAACCAGTATCAGTGCATGGTGACGTTCAACATGTCACGCTCGGCGAGCTACTATGAGTCCGGTATCGGCCGCGGCATGGGCTTCCGCGATTCGACGCAGGACCTGCTCGGCTTTGTCCATCTGATCCCGGGGCGCGCGAGGGAGCGCCTGCTGGACATCGCGGCGACGCAGTTCCCGGACGGCAGCGCCTACCATCAGTATCAGCCGCTGACCAAGCGCGGCAATTTCGACGTCGGCTCCGGCTTCAACGACGATCCGCTCTGGCTGATCTTCGGCGCGGCGGCGTATATCAAGGAGACGGGCGACGTGTCGATCCTCTCGGAGCCGGTGCCCTTTGACAACGACGAATCCCTCGCGCAGCCGCTGATGGAGCATCTGCGCCGCTCCTTCCATTATACGCTTGAGCATCTGGGCCCCCATGGCCTGCCGCTGATCGGCCGGGCGGACTGGAACGACTGCCTGAACCTCAACTGCTTCTCGAGAACCCCGGGCGAGAGCTTCCAGACGACGGCGAACTTCGAGTCCGGCGTCGCGGAATCGCTCTTCATCGCGGGCATGTTCGTCGGCGTTTGCCCGGATTACGAGGCGCTGTGCCGCCTGTGCGGCATGGAGGAGGAGGCCGCGCAGGTTCCACTCTGGAGGGCGCAGATGGAGCAGGCCGTCCTTGCGCATGGCTGGGACGGCGAATGGTTCCTGCGCGCATACGACGCCTTCGGCAACAAGATCGGCTCGAAGGAATGCGACGAGGGGCAGATCTTCATCGAGCCGCAGGGCTTCCTCGTCATGGCGGGCGTGGGCGCCAGGGAGGGCTATGCGCAGAAGGCGCTTGATTCCGTCCGCGAACGGCTGCTCAGCGAGCACGGCGTCGCGATCCTGACGCCGCCCTACACGCGCTACCATCTGGAGCTGGGCGAGATCAGCTCTTACCCGCCGGGATACAAGGAGAACGGCGGCATCTTCTGCCACAACAACCCCTGGATCGTGCTGGCGGAGACGACGCTCGGCCACGGCGGCCGCGCCTACGACATCTACACCCGCACCTGTCCGTCGTATATCACGGATCAGAAGCTGCATCACACGGAGCCGTATGTCTACAGCCAGATGGTCGCCGGGCCGTATGCGCCGCGCTTCGGGCAGGCGAAGAACAGCTGGCTGACCGGCACGGCAGCCTGGACGTTCTACGCGGCGAGCCAGGGTATTTTGGGCATCAAGCCGGACTACGACGGGCTGCGCATCGATCCCTGCCTTCCGGCGGAGATGGCGGACGTGAGCGTGACGCGAAAATTCCGCGGCAGCACGTATCACATTCACATCCTCAACCGCGCAGGCGACGAAAAGGGACACCTGACGCTCACCGTGGACGGGCGAGAGCTGGAGGGCTTGCTGATCCCGGCGGATGACGGGCCGGCGGAGCATGAGGTGCTGGCCGTGCTGGCGTGAGGGCGCGGCAGAAACGGAACAGAAAAGGGCTGTGCGGATTCTCCTACGGAGAGTCCTGCACAGCCCTTTCGCGTGCTTCGGGAAGGCTTATTCCAGGGATTTGAGCGAGGCGATCATCGAGCTGTTGATGTGCTGGATGATCGCACTGCGGATCTCGGCGGGGTTTTCCTCGAGGATGGCGTGGATGATGCGCAGATGCTCGGGGTCGTTGGCCTCGCGCTTGTTCTTATGGAGCATGGCCGCGTAGATGGCGAGCCGGTACTGGTGCCACATCAGGTTGGAAAAGATCGAGGAGAGCATCTTGTTTTGCGTGGTATCGATCAGGAAGGTGTGAAACTCGATGTCCAGCGCGTAGAACTCCTCATCCGTCATGTTGCCGGAGTAGCGCAGCGACTGCTCGTATTCAAACAGCCTGCGCTTGGGATAGAGCGAGCAGTAGGCGACGGCGACGTTGGGCTCGATCAGCTTGCGCGTCTGATAGAGGTTGTTGACGAGCTCGTCGGTAATCGGGGAGATGCGCATGCCGCGGCGCGGATAGATCTCCACGAGATCCTCCTTCTGCAGCTGCAGCAGCGTCTCGCGGATGGGCGTGCGCCCAAAGGGCAGCTCGGCGAAGAGCTTCTTCTCCGAAATCTCCTGCCCGGGCATATATTTGCAGTTGTAGATGGCGTTTTTGAGGTAGGCATAAACCTGCTGGGACTGCGTTGCGCATTCCTGGGAAAGCTCTGACATGGACAACCTCCTGCGTCAAGGGGCGGCGCGTTTGGCGCCGGAAAAAGCCGATCTTATAAAATTCTATAATTCGATGGCCGCGGCCGAAATCCTCCTGATGTTTGCTGTAGCTGATATATCATATCAAAAAAGAAAGGAGGGGAAAAATGAAAGAATACAAAAAATGGGACAGAATTTCGTTCGGAAAACGGGGGTGCAATCGGGGGATCAAAAGAAAAATGATAAAATATATCGGAAGAATATTGCAAAATGCCCAATATCGTGCTATGATGTAACTGACATATCAGAGAAGAGCAATTCCGGCGAACGAGACTGCGGAATGGCAGCAGAACGCGAAAGAAGCGGGCGGTTTTTTTCGGGAGAACGCCGAATCGGACGGGCGCGCTTTGCAATCTTGAAAAAAGAGATATATCAGATATGGAGGCGATTTCATGGAGGCAACCAGAATCAAGGATATGCGGATCTACTCGGCGATTTCCAAAATCTCCAAGCCGATCGCAGATTCGACCCACGACATTTCCAAGATCGCGTTTTATGTGGTCGAGGTCGAGACGGAGGGCGGCGTGATCGGGCAGGGCAACCTGCTCTCCTTCCATTACAGCCCTAACGCCATCGAGGGCGCGCTCAAGGATCTGCGCCATTTCATCCTCGCGCGCGACTACCACATCAACGAGATGCTCCGCGTGCAGAAGGATTACGAGATCGAGAGCGAGTATTTCGGCATCGTGGGCATCCAGCGCTGGGCGCTTGCGACGCTCAACACCGCCATGTGGGATGCCTGGTGCCGCACGCTGGGCCAGCCGATCTGGAAGGTCATGGGCGGCAGCGCCCGGAAGATCCCGGTCTACGGCAGCGGCGGCTGGATCAGCTACACCGATCAGGAGCTGCTTGACGAGGTGCTCGACTACAAGTCCCGCGGGTTTACGGCGGTCAAGATCAAGGTCGGCCATCCCGACGGCATCGGCCGCGACATCGAGCGCCTGACCAAGTGCCGTGAGGCGCTGGGCCCGGATGTGAAGATCATGATGGACGCCAACCAGGGCATGGACGTGCCCAGCGCGGTCAAGCTGATCCATCAGGCGGAGAACCTGGGCATCTTCTGGTTTGAGGAGCCGGTTGTCAACACCGACTTCGAGGGCTATGCGACCATCCACAGCAAGACGAAGATCTCGCTGGCGATGGGCGAGCGGGAGTACAGCACCGTGGCGCTGCGCGAGCTGATCGGCCGACGCGCGCTGGATCTGTGGCAGCCCGACCTCATCCGTCTGGGCGGCGTGGACGCCTGGCGCGACAGCGCGGCGCTCGCCGAGGCCTACAATATCCCCGTCCTGCCGCATTACTACAAGGATTACGACGTGCCGCTGCTGTGCACGGTGCGCAAGCCCTACGGCGCGGAGTCCTTTGACTGGATCGACGACATCATCGACAACACGATGCGCATCGAGAACGGCTTTGCCTATCCGCGCGAGGGCGCGGGCTGGGGCTTCCGCTTTAAGCCGGAGGCGCTCGTGCCGGTGAAGGACTGAGAGAAGGCGGGAGCGAGGCCATGAAACGCATTGTGCTCACGGAGCCGGGCCGCATCGAGGTGCAGGAGACGGAGATCCCAAAGCGGCGCGAGGGGGAGACCCTTTTGAGGCTGCTCTACGGCGGCATCTGCGGCAGCGATCTGGGATCCTATCGCGGGGCGAACTTCTATATCACCTATCCCCGGACCATCGGCCACGAGTTTTCCGCCGTCGTCGTGGAGACGGACAGCCCGTCCCTGCGCCCCGGCCAGCTCGTCACCTGCAACCCCTACTTCAACTGCGGCGCCTGCTATTCCTGCCGCCGTGGCTTCGTCAACTGCTGCGTGAACAACCAGACGATGGGCGTGCAGCGCGAGGGCGCCTTTGCCGACTACATCACCGTGCCGACCGAGCGCGTCTACGACGGGGAGGGCATCGACCCGCGCGAGCTGGCGCTCGTGGAGCCCTTCTGCATCAGCCATCACGGCGTCTCGCGGGCAGAGATCGTCCCCGGCGAGCGCGTGCTCGTGATGGGTGCGGGGGCCATCGGCATCCTCGCGGCGGTCACGGCGAAGCTTCAGGGCGCGAAGGTCTACATCGCCGACATCGCGCCGGAGAAGCTGGCGTTTGTCCGCGAGCATTTCCCGGTGGACGGCTGCCTGCTCAACGGGGGCGACGGCAGCATCGCCGTGGCCGCGGAGGAAATCACGCAGGGCGACGGCTTTGACGTGACTGTCGAGGCGGCGGGCGCGCCGGCGTCGTTCCGCGCGTGCGTCGAAGCGGCGGCCCCGAGGGGGCGCATGGTGCAGATCGGCGTGAGCAAGAAGCCGGCGGAGTTCAATTTTACCCTGCTTCAGAAAAAGGAGCTGTGCCTGATGGGATCGCGCGCCGCGACGCGCGAGGACTTCGCACAGACCATGCAGCTCGTTCGGGAGGGGCGGGTCGATCTGAGCAGCCTGATCACGCGCACGTTCCCCGCGGCGCAGGCGCCCGAGGCGTTTGCCTGCCTCCATGAGCATGCGGGCTCGATTGTGAAGATGGAGCTTGAGTTTACGCTGTAAATCCTCCTGTCGGGCTGCGGATGAAGTGCAGCGGGATTTGCAGCATTGTGTCGGTGATGCAGCCGGCATCATGCCGGTTAAAAAAAGAAAGGAAGGTACTCACTATGAAAAAGACCCTGACTCTCGTGCTGGCCCTCGTGATGACGCTCGCGTGCGTCGTCGCCCTGGCGGATGACGTCCTCGAGATCAACATCGGCTTCGAGAACACGCTCGAGGAGCCGATCGGACAGGCACTGGTCAAGTGGCAGGAGCTCCTTGACGAGCAGTCCGGCGGCACGATGCACATCAACCTCTTCGCCAACAGCGCGCTCGGCTCCAAGAACGAGCTGATCGACCAGATGGTCATGGGCGAGAACATCATCACCATCGCCGACGGCGCCTTCTACGCGGACTACGGCGTGCCGGATATGGGCATCATGTACGGCCCGTTCTTCTTCGGCAGCTGGGACGACGTCTGGGCGCTGCTTGACAGCGACTGGTATGCCGAGCAGAGCGAGAAGCTCGAGGCCTGCGGCCTCAAGCTGATCTCCTCCAACTGGATCTACGGCGAGCGTGAGCTGATGACCAACAAGAAGGTCGTCCTGCCCGACGATCTCAAGGGCATGAAGATCCGCCTGGCCAACGCGAAGATCTACATGGAGGGCTTCAACGCGCTGGGCGCGACCGCCATTGGCATGGATCTGGGCGAGGTCTATCAGGCGCTGCAGATGGGCACCATCGACGGCGTGGAGAACCCGCTGTCCACGCTCTACGGCCGCAGCTTCCAGGAGGTCAACAAGTACATCCTGATGACCGGCCACATCAAGAACTTCACGACCTGGTGCGCGGGCGCCGACTGGTTCAACAGCCTGACCGCCGAGCAGCAGGAGCTGCTGGTCAAGACCGGCAATGAGGCGGGCCTGTACAACAATGAGCTGCAGGAGGCGGCCATCGACGGCTACAAGCAGAAGATGATCGAGGCGGGCGTCGAGATCACCGAGCTGACCGACGAGCAGATGGCGCTCTGGCAGGAGGCCGCGCTCTCCTTCTACGACCTGGGCGACGAGTTCGGCTGGTCCGAGAATCTCTACGAGACCGTCCGCGCCGCGATGGGCAAGTAAACGAAACATCCTGCGGCGGCATGCCCGGGGACGCGCGTGCGTTCCCGGGCGGGCCGCCGCTCTTTTCCGAGGTGACGCAAGTGAAAAAGAAAAACATCCTGTGGAAGATCCTTGACAATATCGAGATGGCTCTGGCGGGCGTCATCCTGGTGGCGCTGGTGCTGTGTACCTTCCTGGGCGTGTTTGCGCGCTATCTGTTCAACGCGCCGTTCAACTGGCTGGAGGAGATGCAGCTGGCCGCGATGGTCTGGATCGCCTTCCTCGTCGCGGGCGTGGCCTTCCGCCGGGGCAGCCATGTGGCCATCGAGATCGTCGTCGATTCGCTCCCCAAGAAGGCGCAGCGGGTGGTTGAGGTGCTGATCGCGATCGTCGTCTATGCGGTGCTGATCTACTTCCTGCGCTCGTCGATCAAATACATTCAGCTCTTCCTGAAGACCAGGCGCTGCACCCCGATGCTGGGCATTCCCTACGCCTACATCTACGGCATCGGCTCGGTGTCCGCCGTGCTGATGATGATCAGCTACACGGTCGTGCTCTGGCGCAGAGCGAAGGAGCGCAGAATGCGGAAGGAGGAAACCCCATGAGTACAGCAGTCCTTGTCATGATCGTCCTTCTGCTGGTGCTGCTCTTTCTCAAGGTGCCGGTGTTTATCGCCGTGCTCGGCGCGTCCGCCGCGTATTTTGTGCTGACGCCGAGCACAAACTTCATGGTCTTTGCCCAGCAGGCCATCACGGGCTGCGAGGGCATCTCGCTGCTGGCGATTCCGTTCTTCGTCTGCGCGGGCGCGCTGATGAATTACACCGGCGTGACCCGCCGCATCATGGACTTTTGCAAGGTGCTCACGGGCAGGATGCACGGCGGTCTGGCGCAGGTCAACGTCCTGCTCTCTACGCTGATGGGCGGTCTGTCCGGCTCCGCGCTGGCGGATGCCGCGATGGAGGCGAAGATGCTCGTGCCCGAGATGGAGCGCGGCGGCTTCTCCAAGCCCTTCTCCGCGGTCGTCACGGCGGCCTCCTCGATGATCACGCCGCTCATCCCGCCGGGAATCTGCCTGATCCTCTACGGCTGCATCGCCAACATCTCCATCGGCAAGCTCTTCGTCGCGGGCATCGGCCCGGGCGTGCTGCTGTGCGCCTCCATGATGGTGATCGTCTCCGTGATCTCGAAAAAGCGCGGCTACGGCTCCATCCGCAAGGAGAAGATGAGCTCAAGGATGTTCGTGGGTGCGCTGAGGCCCGCGTTCCTGCCGCTGCTGCTGCCCGTCATCATCATCGGCGGCATCCGCATCGGCATCTTCACGGCGACCGAGGCCGGCTCCGTGGCCTGCATGTATGCGCTGCTGCTGGGCATTCTGTATCGCGAGCTGTCGTTCCGGGATTTCCTCAAGGCCGTACAGGAGACGCTGCTGACGACCTGCTCCATCCTGCTGATCGTCGCGGCGGCGAGCACGTTCTCCTGGATTCTGACCAAGGAGCAGCTCCCCCAGCGCCTGACGCAGTGGATGGTCGCGACGATCAACAACAAATGGGTCTTCATGGTCGCCGTGGATATCTTCCTGATCATCGTGGGCATGTTCATCGAGGGCAACGCCTCCATGATCATCCTGGTGCCGCTGTTCGCGCCGGTCGCCGCGGCCTACGGCATCGACCCGATCCACTTTGCGGTCATGTTCATCTTCGCGAACATGATCGGCGCATTCACCCCGCCGATGGGCACGCTGATGTTTGTCGTCTGCGGCGTGACGGAATGCAAGACGAAGGATTTTATCCGGGAGGCTGTGCCGTTCTATCTGCTGTGCGCGGTTGACCTCCTGTTCCTGACCTTTGTGCCGGTCTATTCGACCTTCCTGGTCAACCTGATCTACTGAGCGCTGCTCCCCGCCTTCCGGCTGCGCAGGCCGGAGGGCGGGGGCGTTTTCGTTTTGGACGTCCGCAGTGGTGCTTGCGGCGGCGAAGCGTCTGTGCGATCATGCTCCTGAGGCGGGCAAGGCGGCCCTGTGCCGGCGCCCGCGCGGCGGATACCGTCCCGGCGCAAAAAAGCGTCCGGCGGTGTTGACAGCAATCGTGGTTCGTGATACAATGCAATCTAGAAATAAAAACCAGATTGGACGCAGCATCAAGGAGGCTTTACCATGCGAACCAAGCTCAAGGACCGCGTGCTCCCCACCTATACCAAGGGGGAGGAGCGCTTCAATATGATTTCTCACATCGTCGGCGGGGCGATCGGCGTCGCGGCGCTCGTGCTGTGCATCGTGCGCTCGGCGCTGCATCACAATGGCTTCGGCCTGGCCGGCTCGATCGTCTTTGGCGTGTCGATGATCCTGCTGTACACAATGTCCAGCATCTACCACGGGCTGCACGAGGGTATGGCGAAAAAGGTGCTGCAGGTGCTCGACCACTGCACGATCTACGTCCTCATCGCGGGCACCTATACGCCGATCCTGCTCAGCGCCATGCGGCCGATCGACCCGGTGGCCTCGTGGGTGCTGCTGGGCGTGATCTGGGCGCTGGCCGCGGCCGCGATCACGCTGACGGCGATCGACCTGCATAAATTCCGCGTCTTCTCGATGATCTGCTATATCGGCATGGGCTGGACGATCATCTTCAAGGTGAAGCTGCTGATTGAGGCGATCGGCTGGGGCGGCTTCTGGCTGATCCTGCTGGGCGGCGTCAGCTACACGGCCGGCGCAGTGCTCTACGGCATGGGGCGCACGAAGCGGTATATGCACAGCGTCTTCCACCTGTTCGTGATCCTGGGCAGCGTGCTGCATACGATTGCGATTCTGCTCTACGCGCTTTAAGGCGCACGGCTTCTGCGGCGGGGAAAAACCCCGCTTTTTCCGTTTTGCGGAAAACCGCGCGCGCAAGAATGAAGAAAAGACGTCCCGGCCCGCTTGTCAATCAAGTGGCGGAATGCTACAATAGAATATGGTGACGCTGACTGCCCTTCGGGGCGGGCGGCGGTTCACGGCGTGGGAGGCTGGGACATTTGATTCGGATTCGGGAGCTGTATCGGCTGCAAAACCTCAAGGGGCTCCGCCTGATCGCGGGGCAGAAGGGCCTGGAGCGCACGGTCACGGCCGCTGTGCTCTTTGAATATGACCCTTCGCGGATGCAGCTGGCCGACTTTTATCGCGGCGATCTGGTCGTGACGACGCTGGCCTATGCCAGAAGCGACGAGCAGCTCATGACGCAGTCGCTGCTGGCGCTGATGAACCAGGGCATCGCGGGCCTGCTGGTCAAGACGGCGTATTTCAGCGAGCTGCCGCATTCCGTCATCGTGCGGGCGGACGAGCTGGGCACGCCGCTGTTCCTGTTCGACGACACCTATATCGAGGAGGTCATCCTCGAGGTGACGGATCTCATCCGCGGCAAGCGCCACTTTGCAGGCTTTGAGCAGGAGCTCGACGCGCTCATGCGCGGGGAGCTGACGCCGGAGCAGGCGCGGGAGCGCGCCGCGCGGATCGATCCGAGCGGCGAGGGCGCGTATCTCGTCTGCGCGCTGTATCCGCGCGAGCGGATGCCGGAGCTCGACGAGAAGCTTTATGCGCTGCTGTGCGGCGACGCAGGCGCCGCGCATCGCCTCGTCATCATGGAGTGGCGGCGGATGATGCTCATGCTCTGCCGCCTGGAGGCGGGCGAAGGGGAGCAGGCTGCGCAGGCGGAGATTTTTGCGCTGCTTGCCCGCGCGCAGATTCCGCCGGAGAGGCTGTATATCGGCCTGAGCCGCGCCCGGGAGGATCAGGCGGCGCTGGGCGTCGCGCTCAGCGAGGCCGTCTACGCCGCGCGGGCGGCAAAGCTGGAGGGAAAGGTGTGCCTCGGCGCGCAGGAGCTGGGCCTCTACGCCTGGCTGTTCCCGATGAGCGAGAACGCGTTCGTCTGCGAGCAATGCCGCCGCAGCCTCGCGAGCATCCGCGCCTATGACGCGCAGAACCACGCCGCGCTGGAGCAGACGGCGCGCGTCTACGTCCGCGAGCACATGGAGGTCGGCGCCGCAGCCCGGGCGCTGTATCAGCATCCCAATACCGTCCGCTACCGCCTCGGCAAGATTCAGCGGCTGATGGACATGGAGGGAGACGCGCTCTTTGAGCCGATGCTCTGCCTGCTCTTCAGCCTCTCCCGCGTGCTGGGCGAGGAGGACAAGGGCGGCGCGTGACCGCCCCAAAGGAGAAACATATCGATGGAAGAACGCATGCGGCCGGGCGACGTCGTCCGGCATTTCAAGGGAAACCGCTACAGGATCCTCTGCTTTGCCCGGGATTCGGAGACACAGGAGGAGATGGTCGTCTATCGCGCGCTCTACGGCGAGCGGGGCGTCTGGGTGAGGCCGAAGGCCATGTTCTTTTCGCCCGTCGACCGGGAGAAATATCCGCAGGCGCGGCAGGTCTGGCGCTTTGAACGCGCCGGGGAGGAGGACGATGCCTGACCTGAGCGCCGCGCGCCGGGCGGCGAAGCTGACGCTGCCCGTGCTCTGCGGTTATGTCTTTCTGGGCATCGCCTTTGGCGCGACGCTCGCGCAGGCGGGCTTCGGGCCGGCCTGGGCGCTGCTCATCAGCACCTGCGTCTACGCGGGCAGCCTGCAATTCGTGATGGTGCCGTTTCTGGCCTCGGGCGTGTCGCTTGTGACCGTCGCGCTGACCGCGCTGATGGTGAACGCGCGGCATCTTTTTTATGGCCTCTCGCTGATCGAACGGTTTTCGAAGATGGGCGCGATGCGCCCGTACATGATCTTTTCCCTCAGCGACGAGACCTACTCCGTCTATTGCGGCATGAGCGGGCAGGAGAGCGACGGCGTGATGCTGCGCGTCGGGCTGTACGACCAGCTCTACTGGATCGCCGGCTCGCTGATTGGCGCCGTGCTGGCGCAGCAGCTGCCCTTCGACCTGACGGGCATCGACTTTTCGATGACGGCGCTGTTCGTCGTGATCTGCGTCGAGCGGGCGATTGACAAGAGCAACCGCCTGCCGATGGCGCTGGGCGCTGTCTGCGCGCTGCTGAGCCTGCTGCTGCTCGGGCCGGAGCGGTTTCTTGCGCCCGCGCTGGCGGCGACGGCGCTGCTGCTGACCGTCATGGACGTGCGAAAGGGGGCGGAGGCATGAACCTGCATGCGCTGGCCGTGGTGGCCATCTGCGCGCAGGTGACGATTCTGCTGCGCGCGCTGCCGTTTGTCTGCTTCGGCGGGAAGCGGGGCACGCCGCGCCTCGTGCTCGCGCTGGGGCGGACGCTGCCGGCCGCAATCATGGCGGCGCTGGTCGTCTACTGCCTCAAGGGCGTGCCCTATGGCACGCTTCAGACGGGCGCGGCGCAGCTGCTCGCGGCCGCGGCGGTCGTCGCGCTGCACCTGTGGAAGCGCAATACGCTGCTGAGCATCGGCGTGGGAACGGCGCTGTACATGCTCCTGATCCGGCTGTAAAACATGGCGTTTTCAAATCAGACCCGTTTCAATCGTAGGATGCTTCGCATCCTGCTCTGAAACTACGTTTTTATCGATTGGGATACGATAGGGCTGCCGACCCGGGGAACTCGCATAGTCGCACCTGTTGGTGCTCCTTGCGATTCCCGACGCTCCGCCTGCCTGTTTCCGCACTGGCGGCGGCAGGCTCCGGTCCCTATGACCTGCCTGAGGGATTTCATCCCTCAGACTCCCTTCTTCGCTTCGCGTGAATCCTCAATCTTTTCGCAAAAAACAGATAAACAGCCTTTTGTATCCGCGGAACTGTGTCCGCGGGAAACCATGACGAGGTGAACGACATGAACATCATTGCGCGCGCGGCCATCGCGGTCTACGACGGGAGCGCGCTTTCGCCCATTTTTCCCACCCGGCCCGCCAAGCCGGACGACGGGGCCTGTGCCTATCTCTCCGCCGTGGCGGACAAGCTGATGAATTCCGACGGCAGCCGGACGACCTGCGTCGAGCCCGGCGGCGCGCAGGAGGAGCTGCTGCGCCGGTTTTTGACGCTGCCCTTCGGCGAGGCAGCCTCGGCGCTGCTTGCGAGCATGGACGAGGCGATGCAGACGCTGGAGATCCCGCGAGAGGGCTTTGACTTGGCGGTCTTTTCCTTTGACAGGGACAACGAGCCGCATCTGTGTGTTGCGATGCTGCCCTACCGCGCGGCGGTCGTGCATCAGGTGGAGCCGGACGGGGAGGACGGCATGCTCACGCAGCTGCTGGCGCATGGTACGGTGCTCCCGCTTGCGGGCAGCAAGGGCACGGCGGGCTTTGTGGTCAACCTCTCCACGGGGGATATCCGCCTGCGCGACACGGCCGTGCTGACGAACGTGGGCAACCGCCAGCTCTTTGGCGAGGCGCTCTTCTCGATGGCTGCGACGCGCACGACGAAGGAGGCCGTCGCCGCCGTGACGGAGATGATCGAGCAGGCGGCCCCGCCGGACATGCCGCCCCAGGAGCTGCGCCCCGCGGTCAAGCGCGCGATGAGCAAATCCATCGAGGAGAAGGGCGTCATCGACGTGCAGGACGTCGCGCAGGAGGTCTTCCGCAGCGACCCCGAGCGGGAGGCGATCATCGAGCAGGTCGGGCGGCAGATGCAGGAGGAGGCGCTTGAGCCGGTCATCCCGGTGGAAAACAAGCGCGTCATGGCCCAGCTGCAGAAGGTGAAGATCAGGACAGACAATGGCATCTCCATCACGCTGCCGCGCACGCTGGCGGACGACGAGAACAGCTTTGCCGTCGTGAGCAACGACGATGGGACGATCTCCATCATCATCAGCCGCGTGCAGGAGCTCAAAACGGAATAAAGCAAGAATGGCTGCCCGGGCGGGCAGCCGTTCTTGCTTTCAAAAGAGGATCACACCCTGTCGGGCGTCTGCTCGAGCTGGCGCAGGATGCTGCGCACGATGAGCAGCGACATGACAAACGCGCAGACGTCGCTGACCGGGGCGGCGCACTGGATGCCCAGCAGCCCCAGCAGCCTCGGAAGGATCAGCAGCGCGGGAATCAGGAAGATGCCCTGGCGGGAGATGGAGATGAGCGTCGCGCGCACGCCGTAGCCGATCGACTGGGTAAACATGTTGCTCATCGTGATGAAGCCCCACAGGGGCAGCGTACACAGCTGCAGCCGCAGCGCGAGCGTGCCGATGCTGATGACGAGCGGGTCGTCGCGGCGGAAGACCGTGACAATCGGCCGGGAGAGGATCAGGGAGATCGCGCAGAGCACGAGCAGAATGCCCGTCGTCACCTTGACGCAGAACCAGAAGGCCTCCCGCACGCGGCTGTATTTTCCCGCGCCGTAGCAGAAGCCGCAGACGGGCTGGAAGCCCTGGCCAAAGCCGATGACGGAGGAATTGATGAAGAGCACGAAGCGGCTGACGATCGACATGGCGGCAATCGCTGCGTCGCCGTAGGCGCCGGCGGTCGTGTTGAGCAGGATCGTCGATACGCTGGCGATGCCCTGGCGCCCGAGCGAGGGGAAGCCGTTGTAGAGAATGCGCCCGTAGATTTTGAGGCCGGGCTTGAAGCGCCGCGGATCGATGGAGATGGCGTCGGGCCGTAGCTGCGTCATCAGCAGCAGGATGGTGAAGCTGACCAGCTGGGAGATCGCCGTGGCGATGGCCGCGCCCGCCGTGCCCAGGCCGAGGCCGAAGATCAGGATCGGGTCGAGCACCATGTTGAGGATGCCGCCGGTCGTGATGCCAACCATCGCGTAGGAGGCGAGCCCCTCAAAGCGCAGCAGGTTGTTCATCACGAAGGAGCACATCATGAACGGCGCGGCGTAGAAGATGTAGGTCGCGTAGGCCTTGGCGTGGGGCGCGATTGTCTCCGTCGAGCCGAGGAAGCGGACGAGCCAGTCGATGTTGCTCAAGCCGAGGATGGCGATGATCACGCCGACGAGGAAGGCCGTGAAAAAGCCCGTGGAGACGAAGCGCTTGGTGCGCTCCTCGTCGCCCGCGCCCAGGGCCTGGCTGACGTTCGTGCCGCTGCCCATGCCGATGGTGAAGGCGATGGCCTGGATGATGGCCATCGCGGAAAAGATGACGCCGACCGCGCCGGAGGCGGAGGTGCCGATCTGGCTGACGAAGAACGTGTCCGCCATGTTGTAGATGTTTGTGATGAGCATGGAGATGATCGTCGGGATGGCCATCTTCGGGATGACGCGGCTCACAGGCTCATGAAGCAGCATGTCGCTTCGCTGCTGAGGTGTCATGGGTTCACTCCCTTTTGTGTCTGCTTTGAGGGGATGCGGGTCAGATCAGGTAGCCGATGGCGGAGAGGACGAAGCTCAGCGCGAGCGCGGCGAGCACGTCGCTGACGTAATGCTGGCCGGAGAGCACGCGTAGCGCTGCGATCATGGCGCACAGCAGCAGCATGGCCGCCGCGCAGGAAACGCTGGGGAAGGCGGCGATGACGGCGAAGGCGATGGCCGCCGCGCTGGCCGTGTGGCGGGAGGGCATGCTCTTGCCCTTGCCCGGGCGGTAGCGCCCGACGGGCGGCGCGCCAAAGCGGTCGTAGGGGCGCTGGCGGCCGATGAGCGGGCGCAGCACGGTCACGACCAGAAAGCAGGCTGCCGGCACGAGCAGAAGGCGGAGAAGCCGCCCGTCGCGTTGCAGCATCAGCGTCAGCAGCGAGAGCAGATACGCCGCGGCGCAGCAATAGGTCGGTACGCGCAGCCATGCGGCGCCGCCGGGCAGGCGGTCGCAGACGCGGCGGACGGATTGCGTCATGCGGATGTACTGGTCTTTTGTCATAGCGGCCTCCGATCGATTCCCCGGCGCGCTCTTGACCGGGCGCGGCAGGGCGGGTATAATAAAGCAGCTGTGAAAGGATGATGAATTTGAACGAAAAGCTTCAAACGATGAAGGCCGCCATCTTCGACATGGACGGCACGCTGATCGACTCTATGCCCTGCTGGCGGAACCTGAACACGGAATTCGTCCGCAGCCGGGGAATCGAACCCACGCCGGAGCAGGAGAAGGAGATGTTCGCTCTGACCGGCACGCAGGTCGTGTCGTATTTCAAGGAGCGCTTCGGTCTGGAGAGCGACTTTGAGACGCTCTGCGCGCAGGCCTGCCGCGCGATGGAACCCGTCTATGCGGCGGGCGTGCCGCTCAAGAGCGGCGCGGGCGCGTATCTGGATCGTCTGCGCGAGCGGGGCGTCCTCTGCGTGCTGGCGACGGCGACGCCTGCGAAGCAGGCGCTCATCGCGCTCAACCGGATGGATCTCGTCCGCCGTCTTGACTACATCTTCAGCACGGACCTCATCGGCGGCAACAAGGGCGAGGCGGCCTTCTACGACCGGCTCTGCGGCATGATCGGCGTGCCGAAGGAGGACTGCGTCATGTTTGAGGATTCGCTCTACGCCATGCAAGGGGCGCGCGCGGCGGGCCTGGGCGTCGTCGGCATCACGGACAGCACGAACGCGCATGTCCGCGCGCAGATGCAGGCGGTCTGCGATGTCGTGATCGATTCGTATGATGAGCTGGCGTGAGCCGGCCCCTGACGCCGCTTTGTGCGGCCATAAGAAAAGAGACCTCCCTCCGCGGGAGGTTTTTTTATGAGGAGAAGAGCCCTATCGGCCTCAAGGGGCAAGCGCTGGCGCGCCGATCACAGGATCTCCTTGAGCGTGATCGCGCAGAGCATGTCGCGCGGGAACGCGGAGAGCGTGTGCATCGCCAGCGCGGAGAACGTGTTTTCCCTTTGCAGCAGGTGGAACAGGCAGGAGATGATCAACTGCCTGTCCGGCTGCGGCGAGGCGAAGAGCACGCCGATGCGCCCGCCCAGCAGCGAGCCGAGCATCGATTCTGCCTTGTCAAGCGGCAGATGCGCGTGCAGCTCGTCGACAAACGCGCTGAAGGTGAACACCTGCGCGGGGTTGATCTGGGCGATCTCGGCGCAGAGCTCGCAGGCGCGCAGAAAGTAGTCGATGCCATCCGCTCCGGGCTCGAGCTCCTCCTCGAGCAGCGAAAACAGCGGGGAACCGGCGGCATGCGCCGTCATCGCGTTGGGCAGGCGCAGATCCGCCTCGGCCCGCGTCAGATGGACGATAAAATCCTCCGCGCGGGAGTAAAGCCCCTGCGCGTCGACCGGGTCGAAGGCGTATTTCGTGCCGCGCATCTTGCCGAAGGCGCGCAGGGTGTCGTTGTAGCCGAGAATGCGGTTGCGCTGGGACAGCGCCGGGTCGAAGGTCAGCAGCCCGCCGAGCGGATGGCTCGTGCGGATATAGGTGACGTTCGGACGGCGGGCAAACTGCGCGTGGGAGCGGTGCTTGCCGATGTCCACGGCGATGATGTGCCGCGCGCCGCCGCGCACCGCCATCTCCACGGGCGTGTTGTCGCAGAAGCCGCCGTCGATATAGCGGTCCTCGCCGATGACGGTCATGGGGAAGAGGGGAAAGCAGGAGGCGCTCGCCAGCAGCCAGCTGTGCAGCGTGCCGCGTTCCATATCCTCGATGCGCTTTTCGACCATCGCCAGCGTCGGAAAGCGCGTCGTCACCAGACCGAGGCGCACCGTGCTCCTGCGCACGGCGTCCTCGTCGACGACCCGCTGCATGATGCCCACCAGGGGTGAGACGTCGACGCCCTTCTTCTGGGCGTATCGGGAGACAAACTCGATCAGCTTGTCGGGGTGGTCGAAGATGTTTTCCGCGTCGTCCGCGATGGACAGGCTCTCTTCACTGACGACGTCGCTCAGGCGGATGCTGTTCCAGAGCTCCTGCGCGGTCTCCATGCTGCCCTGCGCATACATCGCCGCGTTGAGCGCGCCGACGGATGTGCCGTAGACGCTGAGCGCGCGGATGCCCAGCGATTCAAGCGCGTCGATGGCGCCGATCTCATAAGCGCCCTTCGCGCCGCCGCCGCCGAGCACGAGCGCCGTTTCGGAGGGAACGAGCGCCCGCATCAGGCACGTTCCTCGATTCCGGCGAGGCTGACGAGCATTTCCGCCGTTTTCTCAACGCCCATCAGGGCGGAATTGACGCAGAGGTCGTAGTTCTGAGCCTTGCCCCATTTGAGATCGGTATAGCGGAAATAGTGGTTGCCGCGCTCCTTGTCGGAGGTGGCGATGGCCTTGAGCGCCGCGGCCTCGTCCAGGTGGTACAGGGCCATGATGCGCTTGACGCGCGCCTCCTTCGGGGCATGAATGAAGACATTGATCGTATTCTGGCGGCCGGCGAGAATGTAGTCCGCGCAGCGGCCGACGATGACGGCGCTCTCCTTGGCGGCGATGTCGCGGATGACCTGCGCCTGGGAGATAAAGATCGACTCGGAGAGGGGCAGGTACTGGCTGGAGAAGAAGCCGCTCGAATACGCGGCGGAGGCGGCGAGATTCTGCATCAGCCCGCTTTTCACGCGCTGCTCGTTGTTGGCGATGAACTCATCGGAGAGGCCGCTCTTCTGTGCGGCAAGGCTGATGATCTGCTTGTCATAGAAGGCGATGCCCAGCTTTTTGGCGACGATTTCGCCGATCTGGTGGCCGCCGCTGCCGTATTCACGGCCGATGGTGATGATCAATGGATTGCTCATGGGGTACCTCCTTTTTGGGAACCGGGTATGCCTGCCCGGCTTTTCTTCATTATATCACAAAACCGCCTCCATAGAATTTGTTTTTTTTCGCGAACTGTGCTACAATTTGGGCCATACAACACGGAGGAGACGAGGGCAAATGACAATTCGCTTATACGATCAGGATGCGGAGAGAATGGAATTTACGGCGACGGTGCGCGCCTGCGAGCCAAAAGGAGAGGGCTATGCCGTCGTGCTCGACAGGACGGCCTTTTTCCCGGAGGGCGGCGGGCAGGGCGCCGATCATGGCACGCTGGGCGAGGCGCATGTGCTCGACGCGCACGAGGTGCAGGGCGAGGTCGTGCATACGACGGATGCGCCGCTCGCCGTGGGCAGCGTGGTCGAGGGGCGTATCGACGCAGTGCGCCGGCGCGCGATGATGCAGCAGCACAGCGGAGAGCACATCTTTTCCGGCATCGTTCACAGGCTCTTTGGCTACGACAATGTCGGCTTCCACATCGGCACGGAGGCCGTCACGATGGACTTTAACGGCCCGATGACCGGGGAGGACATCCGCCGCGTCGAGCTGCTGGCCAACGAGGCCGTCTGGGCGGATATCCCGGTGGAGGCGTTCGTACCGCCGCGCGAGGAGCTGGCGCAGTTGAGCTATCGCAGCAAGAAGGCGATCGACGGCGACGTGCGCATCGTGCGCATCGCGGGGGCGGACACCTGCGCCTGCTGCGGGACGCACGTCAAATCGACGGGCTGCATCGGGCAGATCAAGGTCATCGGCTGGCAGAAATACAAGAGCGGCGTGCGCGTGTCGATCCTCTGCGGCGGCAGGGCGCTGGATGAGGAGAACGCGCTGATGGAGCAGGTGCGCCGCGTGAGCGTCGCCCTCTCGGCGAAGCAGCACGAGATCGGCGAGGCGGCGGAGCGGCTGCTCGCCGAGCGGGATGCGCTGCGCGCGCGCAGCGAGGCGCTGGGCATGCGGTTGTTTGAGATGCTCGCGCAGGCGCAGGCGGGCGAGGCCGTCCGCGTGGTCGCCTGCGACGCGCTGGCGCCGTCCCAGGCGCGCAAGGCCGCCGGCCATCTTGCGCAGGGCGCGCGCTATGGGCTCGTGCTGATCCCGCGCGAGGAGGGCTGGAGCTTCGCGCTCTGTTCGCAGGCAGAGGACGTTCGCCCCGCCGTGAAGGCGCTGTGCGCCGCGTTCGGCGGCAAGGGCGGCGGCCCGAAGGACATGGCGCAGGGCGTGCTCGGGAGCGGGAGCGAGGCGGAAATCCGCGAAAGGCTCGTCGGGCTGACACAATAAAAAAGGCAATTCGTCCAAGCGGCGCTTAAGCTGCCTGGGCGAATTGCTTTTGGGCGATTCAGGCCGGATCAGAGGTTCGCCTTGATTTTCTCGATCATCTCAGCATACTGCTCGTCGGTCAGCAGGGTCTTGCCGGGGTTCATCGCGAACACGCCGCCCCACTCATAGCCATCCTTGTACTTGGGCACGAGGTGCATGTGCAGATGGCAGCCGGTGTCGCCATAGGCGCCGTAGTTGACCTTGTCGGGGTGGAAGGCGGCGTGAATCGCCTTGGCGGCGCGGTTGACGTCCGCGAAGAAGGCGTTGCGCTCCTCGTCGCTGATGTTCACGATCTCGCTGACGTGATCCTTGTAGGCGACGATGCAGCGGCCGGGATGGCTCTGCTCCTTGAAGAGAATCAGCGTGCTGACGCTCAGCTCGCAGATGACGATGCCGAAGGCGTCGAGCAGCTCGCCGCGCATGCAGTAGCCGCAGTTTGCATCTTTCATGGGTATCTCCTCCTTGTTGGCGGCCGGATGGGGGCCGAATGCTACCTCTATTATAGCATGGGACGCGCGCAGGCGCAACGAAAAAGCCCCGGGCAAAGCCCGGGGCGGGGAAAGAGCGTTGTGACTGTCTCTCTCCAAGGGGGAGAATCAGTACTGCAGCTTCTGGGTGGCCTCCCAGCCCTCGAGGATGGCCTCCTGATGGCTGGTGGCGTAGGGGCCGATCGCCTTGGCCGCTTCCATCGAGATGGGGAAGTGGACGCAGAGGTGGCCGTCGAAGTTGTTGTCGGTCAGATGCTGCGGCGAATGGGGCACGTCGTGCGTGGAGCCGATGTAGGTCTTGCCGTCGGAGAAGGTGACCCAGACCACCTTGGGCGTCCAGGTCGTCTGTCCGCCGAACGCCTTGAGCATGATCGCGGTATCCTCGGCCGTGGCGGGCTCGGCGTCCATGTGCGCGTCCTTCGTCATGATGCGCAGGCGCCAGGAGTAGCCGGTCTGGAAGTCGTATACCGTGCAGTATTCGCCGTTGCTGTATTTGGTGCGCCAGGTGTAGAAGTTCGAGTAGAGGACGCTCGCGGCCTTCGCGGCGAGACTCGAACCGGAGGACGAGGAGCCGGAGGACGAGGAGCCGGAGGAGGAGCCCGTGCCGCTCTTGATGTCCGCGTTGATCGCAGCGAGGGTGCGGGCGCCGGCGATGCCGTCGGCGGTCAGGCCCTTCGACTTCTGATAGGCTATGACGGCCTCCTGCGTCTTGCTGCCGAAGTTGCCGGTCTTGTTGCCGGTATAGAAGCCCAGCATCGTGAGCATGTTCTGCAGCTTGAGCACCTCGCTGCCGGAGGAATTCTTCTGCAGCGTGACCGTCGTATCCAACTGCGTGGAGGAGCTGGAAGAGGAGGACGAGCTGGAGGAAGAAGAGCCGGAGGAGGAAGAGCCGGAGGACGAGGAGCCGGAGAGCTTGCTCTGGATCGCGGCGAGGGTCTTCGCGCCGGCGATGCCGTCGGCGGAGAGGCCGTTCGCCTTCTGGAAGTTATAGACAGCTTCCTTGGTCAGGTTGCCGAAATTGCCCGTGACGGAGCCAGTATAGAAGCCCAGCGACTTGAGGTTGGTCTGCAGCGTGCGCACGGCGTCGGACTGCGTGCCGAATTTGAGCACCGTGGAGCCTGAAGAACCCGAGGAAGAGGAGGACGAGGAGGAATCCGACGAGGAGGACGACGCGCTCAGCGCCGTGGCGACCTTCGCCAGGGTCTTTGCGCCGGCGATGCCGTCGGCGGTCAGGCCGTTCTTCTTCTGGAAGTTCATGACGGCGGCTTCGGTCTTGGAGCCGAAGTGGCCGCTGATCGTGCCGCTGTAATAGCCCAGCGCGGCCAGATCCTGCTGCAGCTTGCGCACGGCCTCGCCCTGGCTGTCATAGCGCAGGATGGAGCTGTCCGTCGCGGCAGACGAGGAGGAGGAGCCGGAGGAGGACGAGGCGGTGATGCCGGCGGCCTCGTAGAGGGCCTTGATCGTGTCCTCGCCGGCGATGCCGTCGTCGGTCAGCGCGTATTTCTTCTGGAAGGCCTTGACGGCAGCCTGCGTCTTGCTGCCGTAATGGCCGGTAATCTCGCCGGAATAGAGCTTGAGCTGCTTGAGCGCAGTCTGAATCGTCGCGATCTCGTCGGCTTCGTCGCCGAGCGTATAGCTCTGCGCGTATGCAAGGACGCACATGCTCATCATGAGCGCCGCGAGAACGACAATGAACCACTTTTTGTTAGACGCACCGAATTTCATGAGGGCATGCGTCTCCTTTCATCTCAACTGTGTAACCAGTTTATTACAGCTTGTAACATTTGTCAAGATGATTTTTAAGAATTAAAGACGCAAATTCACAGAGTTTGGCGAAAGGGTGTTGAAAACAGCGGCGTATAGCGCAAAATCCCCTCCGTATCGCGCGCGCTGAGGAAGACATGCGCTGCTGCGGCGTCAAAGCCGGCCGCCGCAGGCGCGCCCAGCGCGCGCAGCGTATCCTCCTGCGCCCGGGCGTGGCGCGCCAGCGTCACATGCGGGGTGAACGGCCCGGGATCGGCGGGCAGCTCCTGCGCGCGCAGCGCTTCGATGAGCGCGCCGTGGAGCGGAGTGAGATCGGGCCCGCTGTCATAGCGCAAAACCAGGATGCCGTTTTGGCGTTTACCAAAGAGCGCGGCGCCGGCGGGCGAGAGCTGCGGCGGGGGAAAGGCCTGCGCGCAGCGCGCAAGCGTCTCCTGCGCCTGCGCAAGGCGCTGGGGCAGCACCTCGCCCAGAAACGCCAGCGTGACGTGGTAGTTCTCCGCGGGCACATACCGTCCGGGCACAGCGAACTGCGCCTGTGCGGCAAACGCGGCGACGGCCCGGCGGGCCGGATCGGGCAGGGAGAGACCGAAGAAAAGCCGCATGCGAGCGTCTCCTTTCAAAACCGGCATGATGCCGGTTGCATTTCCGACCAAGTGATGCAAGTCCCATGGCTTTGAGGCCGAGTCCGAAGCTTTGCAGAGAGGCTTTCAGAGTAAACAGAGAGAGCAAGCGGTCGCGGATATTGTAGCACGGCTGGCCTGCCGCGGACAAGTATGATATAATGAAGGGGTTTCAATGCGCTGCGGGGACGCGCCGGGCTGCCGGCAGGGGAAGCGGCGTCCGGGAGGACTCAATCGGAAGGGCGGCCGGCCCTGTGCCGGCGGAATGGGAGAGGCACATGTTCACACTCACGCAGGCCCGAAGGGCCATCAACAACACCGCGTTCTTTGCGCGCGGGCGCGCCTATGCGGACGAGGGGCGCGTTCAGAATCTGCGTGTCGACACGGACGGAGCGCGGCTCGAATGCAGCGCGACCGTGCGCGGCCACGGCGAATACTACAGCGTGTCGTTTACCTATGACCAGGAGACGGGGACGTTCCCCGCCTGCGAATGCGACTGCCCTGCGTTTGCGCGCGCAGAATTCGGCTGCAAGCATGTCGCGGCGGCGATGATCGTGCTGTGCCGGGGAGAGCAGCAGAGCGTGGCGGCGGGGCCGACCGCCGCATCCAGGCGGGAAGAATCCGGCAGCCTGCGGGCGCGGCTGGAGCAGTATCGCCGCATGAAGGAGGAACGGGAGCGGGCGCTTGAGGCGCGCCGCCTGCAGGAGGAGCGCGAGCGGCGGGAGCAGATCCGCCGCGAGGAGGAGGAGCGTCTGCGCCTTCAGGAGGAGCAGCGCCGCCGCTTTGTGGATGGCCTCGTGGCGGGCAGCGCGCACAGGGGCGCGCAGCCGCAGGAGCCCGTACGCCTGTTTCCGACGCTGCGCTTTTCGCAGGACGAGGTACAGCTGGAGCTGCGCATTGGACGCACGCGCGCCTATGTCGTGCGCAGCTTTGACGAATTTGCGCAGCGGATGCGCGACGGACAGGCGGCGGTCTACGGCAAGGAGCTGACGTTCTCCCACAGGGAGACGGATGTCGCGGAGCGGGACAGGGCGCTGCTTTGGCAGATTGTCGCGCTGGCCGAAGGCATGGCGACGCGCACGGGCCGGCTGCTGCTTCAGGACGCGAATCTCGATCAGACGATGCGCCTGCTGTGCGGGCGCGAGGTCGACTGCGAGTTTGACGGGCAGAGCCGCCGCATGACGGTGGAGGCGGGCGAGGGGGCGCTGCGCGTCGCTCTGCGGGAGCAGGGTGGGCAGGCGCGTCTGTGCGTTAGCGGGGAGCGGGTGGTTACCGGCGCGGCGGGCGCGTACTTTCTCAAGCCTGAGGAGGGGAAGCTCCTGTGCGCCTGGGGAGAGCGCTATGACGGGCTGCGCGGTCTGCTGGCCGTGCGCGCGGAATATCCCGACGGCTTGCCGCTGGAGGGGGAGCAGCTGGATGCCGTCTGCACGCGGCTGCTGCTGCCCGTCGCGGGCCGGATTGATCTGGCGGAGGGCGCGGCGCTGCTGGCCGAACATACGCCGATGGCGCTGGCCGTGCGCTTTCGCATCGACATGGATGACGAGGGCCGCCTGACCTGCCGGACGGAGTATGACTACGGTGGGCGCGTGCTGCTGCCCGAAAGCGAGGACGGGGAGATCCGCCGCGATCGATATGCCGAGCAGGAGGCGCTGGAGGCCGTCAGGGCGCGCTTCCCGATCCGCCTGCCCTCCGGCGAGCAGGCGTTTGAGGGCGACGACGAGGCGATCTACGCGCTGCTGACGCAGGAGCTGACTGCGCTGTGCGCCTGGGGCGAGGTGCTCATCGCCGAGCATCTGGCGAAAATGAACGTGCAGCGGCCGCGAACGATGACCTTCGGCCTTTCCGCCGCGGGGGAGGCGCTTGTGCTGCACGCCGATCTGGGCGGCTTTACGCAGGAGGAGCTGGAAAGCGCCTATATGGCCTACCGGCAGAAGCGCCGCTTTGTCCGCCTGGAGGACGGCACCTTCCTCTCCGGCGAGGCGCTCTCGCAGGCGGCGGAGGCCGCGCAGCTGCTCGATGGGCTGGATACGACGGCGGAGCAGGCGCAGGCGGGCGCCGACCTGCCCGCGAGCCGGGCGATCTACCTCGAGGAGGCGCTCAAGGACAGGCCGGAGATGAAGCTGAGCGCCCCGGGCGAGCTGCGCTCCTGGATGGACAAGCTCAAGCGGGCGCAGACGGCGCGCGCGCAGCAGCCCGCCGGGCTCGCCTGCACGCTGCGCGGCTATCAGCAGGAGGGGCTTTCGTGGCTGTGCGCGCTCAGCGGCGAGGGCTTTGGCGGCATTCTGGCCGACGACATGGGCCTGGGCAAGACCGTGCAGGCGCTGGCGCTGCTGCTGTGCGAAAAGGAGCGCGGCGAAGCGCTGCGCGCGCTGGTCGTCTGCCCGGCGTCGCTTCAGCTCAACTGGCTCTCCGAGGCGCGCAGATTCGCTCCGGAGCTGACGGTCTGCGCGCTGATGGGCGGCGCGGCGGAGCGCAAAGCGCTCATCGAGGCGGAGCAGCCGGCGGAGCTGATGATCGCCTCCTACGATCAGGTGCGCCGGGACGCGGCGCTCTACGAGGGCATTGAGCTTTCCCACGTGCTGCTCGACGAGGCGCAGTATATCAAAAACGCTGCCTCGCAGGCGGCCAAATCGGTCAAGACGCTGCGCGCCCGCCACCGCTTTGCGATGACCGGCACGCCGGTGGAAAACCGGCTCAGCGAGCTCTGGTCGATCTTTGATTTCCTGATGCCCGGCTATCTGCAAAGCTACAAGAAATTCAAGGAGCGCTTCGAGGGGCCGATCGTCCGGGACGGCGACGAGGAGGCGCGCCGCCATCTGCGGCTGCTCGTCGCGCCGTTCATCCTGCGCAGGATGAAGCGGGACGTGCTTGATGACCTGCCCGAGAAGGTCGAAACCCTGATGACCAGCGAGATGACCGCGGAGCAGCGCAGGCTCTACGCGGCCTACGCCGCGCGGCTGATGGACGAGGCCGAGGGCGGCCTGGCCGACGCGCAGGGCCGCATGCGCATGCTCGCCGGGCTGACGCGCCTGCGCCAGCTCTGCTGCGATCCGCGGCTGTGCCTGGAGGACTATGCGGGCGGGTCGGGCAAGCTGGAGCAATGCATCGAGCTGGTGCGTGACAGCGTCTCCGGCGGACACAGGATTCTGCTCTTCTCGCAGTTCACCTCGATGCTCGAGCTGCTGCGCAAGGCGCTGAGCGAGCAGGGGCATCATGTCCTGCTGCTGACCGGAGAGACGCCCAAGGAGGAGCGCCTGCGCCTGGCGAATGCCTTCAACGCGGGCGAGGGCGACGTCTTCCTCATCTCGCTCAAGGCGGGCGGCACTGGCCTCAACCTGACCGGCGCGGACGTCGTCATCCACTATGACCCCTGGTGGAACACCTCCGCGCAAAACCAGGCGACCGACCGCGCCTACCGCATCGGCCAGACCCGGGGCGTTCAGGTGTTCAGCCTCATCGCCGCGGACACGGTCGAGGAGCGCATCCTCAAGCTGCAGCAGGCGAAGAAAGAGCTCAGCGACGGCGTCCTCTCCGGCGAGGAGACGCTCTTCAATCTCGATGCCGAGGTGCTGCGGGGGCTGCTCAAAGGCTGAGTGCGCCGGCATGACGGAAAAAGAGGTTTTCTCCCCCGGAGGGGGAGAAAACCATCCCGGGAATCCTTTAAAAAAAGAGATGGTAGATCCTGCTTTGCAGATTGGCATGGAACAGGCATCAAAGGCTGACGGCGTCGATCAGCGCGGCGCATTCGAGCGGATGCTCGCGCGCATAGGGCGCAGCGGCCTGCCAAAGGGTCTCGATGGCCTCGTCAAAGCGCCCCTGCGGGCGCAGCTCCTGCGCGATGCGCAGCGCATGCACGAGCAGCGCGGCGGGCGAGGGCAGCTCGCTGTCGCACAGCGCCGGTACGCGGGGAAACCACGCGGCGGTATCCTCGGGCGTGTGCATGACCAGCCCGTCCGGGCGGACGAACGCATGGAGCGCCGCGCTGAGCAGGCGCAGCCCGCCGGCAGCGTAATCGCCCATGCCCTCCCCGCGCCCGAGCGAGAGCATCGCCAGCGCGAGCGCGGCGCCCGAAGCGCACGTGGCCTGCGCCAGCAGCGGGCTGACCGGGGAGATGGAGGCGGGCAGCCCCGTGAGCGCGCCCTGCGCCGTGGGCAGGCCGGAAAGCTGCGTGACGGCGCGCTGGGCGGCGAGCAGATAGCGCGGCTCGCCCAGCTTCTGCCCGCATTGGGCGAGGACGGCGGCGGCGAGAGCCGCGTCCGCGACGAGCAGGGTGGGCGCGGGCGTTTGCCGGGCGCGGGCCGCGCGCACGCGCAGCAGCGCGGGGGAGACGCGCCGAAGAAAGGCGGCGTCCTCCGGCGTGAGGCCTCCTCCTGCAGCGAGGGACGGCGATCCGTTCCGGAAACGGGGGAAAAGCGGCTGGGCGTGACGTCGGGCTCCGGCGGCGTGTGCTGGCGCAGCAGGCCGAGCAGCCGGCAGGCGCGCAGCCCGTCCTCGCTGCCCAGCGCGGCACAGACCTGCTGGGGCGAAAAGGCATACGTCTCCCTTTCGGCGCGCAGGACGGGGGAA
>SFFC01000109.1 GCA_004556985.1 Clostridiales bacterium
AATTCTGTACATCACAGATTTCAGGGCATGAATCGCAAAATGGCGCAAAATACGGCACTTTGAGGCATTGCAGGAAGGATAAAATCATATGATTAAGATATTATTTGTTTGCCACGGCAATATCTGCCGGAGCCCGATGGCTGAGGCTGTCTTTAAAAATCTCGTCAGGGAGCGGGGGGTTGAGGATTGGTTCCTCGTGGATTCGGCGGCGGTCAGCGCGGAGGAGCTGGGCCATCCCGTCTATCCGGCGGCGCAGGCGGAGCTCAGACGACGCGGACTCGGCGCGAGCAGCCACCGGGCCTGGCAGCTTTCCCGGGCAGACTATGACCGCTATGACCTCTTGATCGGCATGGACATGGACAACGTCTGCCGGATGCAGCGCATCTTCGGCGGCGACAGGGAAAAGAAGATCAGCCTGCTGCTGGCCTGCACGGATACACCGCACGAGGTCGAGGATCCCTGGTATACGGGCAGGTTCGGCTTTGTCTTTGACGAGATCGAGGCGGGCTGCCGCGCGCTGCTTGAAAAGCTCATCCGGGACGAAGAGAGGCAGAAGCTCTGAGGCGTGCCGGAGGGGCGGCGCGAAAACAGAAAAGCAGAGGCGGCTCGCGCGAAACGGTGCGGGCCGCCGTTTTGCATGCCGGAGGGGAGCGGGAAACTATAAAATCGACACATTCGCCTGCATTCTTCGCCTATTCGCCGCGGAGAGAATCGATTACAATGGAGGCGGAAGGTGGAAAGACGCTTCGGATGGAGGAATGAAGATGCAGAAGCTCAGGGTTTTGCTCGTGGACGACGAGATCATGATCCGGGAAGGATTCAAGCGGCTGTTTGACTGGGAGGCGCACGGCTGCGAGGTCGTGGGCGAGGCGGCGGACGGCATGGAGGCACTGGCGCAGATCGACGCGCTCACGCCGGACATCGCCATCATGGATATTAACATCCCGATCATGAGCGGGCTCAAGGTCATTCAGCTCGCGCGGATCAAGCATCCGCAAATTGCGTTCGTGATCGTCTCCGGCTACGACGATTTTTCCTACTGCCAGCAGGCGCTGCGCATGCAGATTACGGACTACATCCTCAAGCCGGTCGATTATGAGGAATTCGGCGTGTGCCTGGACAACCTCAAGATCTCGCTGTACAAGCGGCGGGTCGCCGCGGAGGGGACGCCCAAAAAGCAGGAGGAGCGCGCGATTACCGGCATCATGCGCTATCTTCAGGAGCATCTGGGGGAGGACGTAAGCCTGACGATTCTGGCGGATCAGTTCCACCTCAATCCACAGTACATCAGCCAGCTTTTCCGCAACGAGATCGGCGTGGGCTTTTTGGCCTATCTGACGAACATCCGGATGGAGCGGGCGAAGCAGCTGCTGCTCTCGACGCCGGAATCTGTTGCGGGGATCGCGGGGCAGGTCGGCTATGCCGATTACAGGGTGTTCACCAAGGCCTTCAAGAAGACGGAGGGGATCACGCCGTCGCAGTACAGGCGGGAATTTCTGAGTGCGCAGGGCACGGCAGCGAGGCCTTGACCAGGGAACCGGCCGGGGCGCTGAGCAAAAGCGCGGCAGGAAAAACGAAGGACAGAACGAATAGAGAAGAACATGGAGGGAAGGATCGATGAGTCTGATGATGCAGGCGCTGCTCAAGGCCGGCTCCGGCATGGTGCTGGCTGGACTGCTGCTGTTCGTGCCGGCGGGCACGCTCGCCTATCCGGGCGCCTGGGCGTTCATGGCGCTGCTGTTTGTGCCGATGCTGGGGGTTGGAACGGTGCTGCTGCTGAAGTCGCCCGAGCTGCTCAGAAAGCGGCTGAATACGCGCGAGACGGAGCGCACGCAGGGGATCGTGATCCTGCTCTCCTCGCTGCTGTTCGTCGCGGCGTTCGTGCTGGCGGGGCTGGATTTCCGTTTTGGCTGGACGCATGTGCCCATGGCGGCGCGGGGGATTGCTGCCGTGCTGCTGCTGCTCGCCTACGGGCTGTATATGGAGGTCATGCGCGAAAACGCCTGGCTCTCGCGCACGGTCGAGGTGCAGCAGGGACAGAAGGTCGTCGATAAGGGGCTCTACGGCATCGTCCGCCATCCGATGTATCTGGCGACGCTGCTGCTGTTCCTGACCATCCCGCTCGTGCTGGGCTCGTGGGTGTCTTTTGCGGTGCTGCTGCTGATGGTGCCGGTTCTCGTGCTGCGCATTCTCAGCGAGGAGAAGGTGCTTGTAAAAGGGCTGGAGGGCTACGAGGCGTACAGGGAGAAGGTCAGATACCGCCTGCTGCCCGGAATCTGGTGACGGGCGGCGGACAGGCGTAAGAGAAAAGGAGCAGAGAAAGCCATGAAAAAAGCGATCCGAGGCGCGCTGCCGTTTGCGCTCATGATGATTCCGATTGCCGCGGTCGGCGGCTGGTTTACGGGGAGCTACGCGTTTGCCTCCTACACGGCGCAGACGCAGGCGCTGATCCTCGAGCAGGTGGGCAGCCTCTGGACGCTCTGCGCGGCGGCAGCGCTGGAGAGCGCCGTGCTGGCCTTTGTCTGTGCGTTGGTGGGACACATGCTCTCCAGCGCCGTCGGGCTGATGCGCTCGCTTTGCCCGCAGGCGGAGAAGGTCAGGAGGGCGCTGCCGGCGACGGTGTGCTGCGGCGTCCTTCTGGCGCTGGACCGCTGGACATTTGGCCGGTGGCTGCCGCAGGTCGGGGCGATCTACGCGGACGGTCTGCTGACGTCGCGGCTGGACAACTGGATTGCCTCCATCCTCTACGGCGGCGTCGTGGAGGAGCTGATGCTGCGGCTGTTCCTGATGTCGCTGCTGTCGCTGATTCTCTGGAAGTTGCTGTTCCGTGAGCGCAGCCGGGAGCGGATACCGCCGGTCGTCTTCTCCTGCGCCAACCTAATCAGCGCGCTGCTGTTTGCGGCGGGCCATCTGCCCACGACGGTATCGATGTTTGGCGGCCTGACGCCGCTGGTCGTTTTGCGCTGCTTTCTGCTCAATGGCGTGCTCGGCCTGGTCTTCGGCTGGCTCTACCGTCGGCTGGGCATTCAGTACGCGATGCTCGCTCATGCGGGCGCGCATCTGATCTCGAAGCTGATCTGGCTGCTGTGAGCGGGATTTCGGGCCCGCATGCAGAGCCCGCTGGAGATTTTTTCCGCCGTCTTCCTGCACTGAGCGGGAAGAAAAGGGCTTCCTCATCCGTCAATTTGATGTCCGGCGATGAAGCCGGGAAAAAAAGACGCACATGGAGGAACCCAAATTGATGAAGAAAATCGTATGTGTTTTGATGATTCTGGCGGCGCTGCTGGCGGCCTTCCCGGCCGGCGCGCAGGAGAGCGACGTTTTCCTGCTCAGCGGCACCATTCTGGAGGTGCTTGACGACTGCGTGATGCTTGACGTTCCTGAGCTGGGCGATGTGCAGGCGTTCATCGGCGAGGAGACGACGATCGAGGGCGTTGACGCCCTGCGCATCGGGCAGACGGCCTTTGTGCTCTATGATGGCAAGATGACCCGTTCTCTGCCGCCGCAGATCACCGCGCAGCGCATCAGCGTCTATGCCGTCGAGGGTACGGTCACGGAGGTGGCCGAGGATCGCGTGACGATCCTGCGCGGCGACGAGCTGGGTGAGGTGGTGCTGACGCTGCCGGAGAACGCGCCTGAGCTCGAGATTGGCCAGAATGTGATCGCCTACACGACCGGCATCATGACGATGAGCCTGCCGCCGATCATGAACGCCGTCGCCTTTGAGTTTGAAGCGGTGGAAGACGTCGGGGACGTTGAGGACGCCGGGCTCATCGAGGACATCGAGGACGTTGAGGACGTTGAGGACGTTGAGGACGTTGAGGACGTCGTGACCGGCCAGGACAACGGCTGATTGCAAAAACCGCATAGATGAAAAAAGGCGGCTCCCTCGAGGGGGCCGCCTGATTTGCATCCGGCTTCATGCTCGCACTGGAAGAAGCCTCTTGAAGACGAAACGGGGTCAGGCTCCGGAAGGGGCCGTCGACGGCTCCAGGCGGATGACGACCTCCCAGTCCGGCGAGTAATCCTTGAATTCGAGGGCGAGGATCATCTGCTCAGGCCAGCCCGTCTCCGGCGGGGTGATCGTGAACTCGAGCGTCATGGAGCCGTCCTCGCCGCGGTCGACGGGGCCTTCGGAGCGGCTGTCCGTCAGCAGGGAGCCGTCCATCGCGTAGACCTCGCACTGGCCGTTCATCTCCTGCAGGTAAGCCTCGCGCGTCAGACCCTCGATGCGCAGGGCGATATAGCCGTTGAGCGGGGAGAAGGTCGCCCGCTCGATGCTCACGTCGTGCCCGCCGCAGCGGACGTCCTCCAGCGAGGCGTCCATCAACAGATCGTCGGGCAGCGCGGCGGGAATATCGAATTCGACCTGCGCAAAGGCGCGCTCTCCCTCCGGACGCGGGAGCATCGGCAGGCCGATGGTCAGCGTCTGCGCGCCGGAGACGTCGACGCCCCACTCGGGCAGGTTGGTCTGCAGGTAGTAGAGCATCTGGCCGGGCGCGTCGCCGGGCATCTCCCAGGTGTCGTTGAAATAGGCGTCCTGTCCGTTGACGCTGACGAAGTCGCACATGTGCACCTCGCCCTCCTCGGAACCGGGCATGACATAGCCGTTTTCGACGTGTTCGGCAAGCGTCAGCTCACCGTCGGGGTCGGTCAGGCTGTAGACGATGCGCAGCTCCGCGCCGTCGTAGACTGCTTCGGTTACGTCGACAATGACGTGCGGCAGCTCCAGATGGGCCAGCGAACCGGAGGTGACGAACGAATCCGCGCCCTCGAGGCTCACCATTCTGGCAAAGCCGAAATCCTCCGTGAAGTTGAGCACGCCGCGATGGACGCTGTAAGCGACGCCGCCGACAGCCAGCGCCAGCAGCAGGAGCGCGGGCAGGGCGATCATCAGCGCCCGGCGCGGCCGTGCGCGGTGGACGGGCCTGCCTGGGCGGCGTCCGGCGGACGTCCTGTCGTCCAGGCGGGCGAGGAGGCGCGCATAGAGCGCCTCACGGCGCACAGCATCGAGCCCCGGCGTCTGTTCATCGAGGAACAGGTCGCATTCGCGCAGCAGCGCGCAGTCGATCTGCTCGGCGGGCAGGGAGAGCTGCCACTCGAGGATGGCGAGCACGTCGCTGCGTGTGAGCGTAGCGGTTTCAAGCCGTTTGCGGATGTCGGCATCAAGCGCCATAGGGCGGCCTCCTTTCCTGAGCGATGAACCTCTTCACCCGGTTTAGAGGGAACGGGAGGAAAATCCTGTCAACATAACAAGAAGAATGTAAAATAGCTCCGGGTGAGCGGCGAGCTTTTTGCGCGAGCGCGAGATGCGCATCCAGACGCAGGAGGTCGTCAGATCGTGCGCGGCGGCGATCTCGGAGGCGCTGCGCCCCTCGACGGCCCAGGCGATGAAGATTTCGGCGTTTTCCTCGCCGAGCAGCTCGCGCAGCTTGCACATGTGGCCGGCGAGAATGGCGCTCTGCTCCGGGGAGAGCGCCTTCTCCGCGACCGGCGCGGCGCTGTCCTCCTCGTCGAGGGAATAGGCCTCGCGCAGGGATTTGCGCTGGCTCTTCGTGCGCGCGCTCATCACGCGGAACTTGAGCGCCTCCACGAGCCAGCCGCCCGGGTTGGGATGGCGCATCAGCTGCGCCCGTTTGCCCCACGCGGCGAGGAACACCTCCTGCAGGATATCCAGCAGCGCGTCCTCGCTCTGCGGCAGGAGACGACGGCCGAGTCGGAACAGCAGGTCGATATGCTCGTGATAGAGCTGGTCAAACCATTGTCGCTCGTCCATGGACGCGCCTCCTTTCCGCAATGCTGCCCCTATTATAGAGCATGTCGGCCGGGAAGAAAAGAAAAACCGTGTTTTCCGATTCATTTGTGAGGATTTGGGGCGGTGTGCGTCTAATTGATACAGGAGAACAAAAGGGGGAATGGGCATGATCAGGAGAATGGCCTGTCTGGCGGCGCTGCTGCTGCTTGCGCTGGGCGTAGCGCGCGCGGAGACGATGGAGGCGCTCTCGGCGCAGGCGCAGACGCCCTGGCGGGAGACGATCGAGGCATGGGGACGGACGCTGACCTTTGACGTAGAAGCGCAGCTGCCGCAGGCGGAGCGGATGGGGATATATGCCGTCTCGACGGTGGGGCTGGAGGCGAGGATGCCTGCGCCGCAGATGGAAACTGCGCCCAAGCGTCGGGGCATTGCGCTGCGCAGGAAGGAGACAGAGGTGTATCCCATCGGAGCGCTGCCGCAGGATTACGCGGCCTTCGGCAACCCGTATACCGCCGCGCAGGCGCTATGGGATGCGCAGACATGTCTGGAGCCGGTCTTTTCGCAGGCGGAGGGGACGCGCGCGCAGGCGGAGACGGTCAGCGGCTTTTCGCCGCTCTACCTCTACGACAAGAACACCGGCACCTGGCTGGAGACGGCTGCGCCGGGGGACGTCGGCGAATACCATATCGACTATGCGCTCTTCTTTGAGGAGGCGCCGCTCGTCTCTGTTCAGCCGTTTTACAGGGATTGGGAGGCCTGGCGGGCGGAGGGCGCGGACGCTGATTATCCGCCATGCTGGTCGGTCTTCGCCTCCATGCGCTCGGCGGAATCGTATACCGTGGTGGCTTCCCTGCCCTGCCGGGAGGAGACGCTTCGCGAAAGCGTCGATTTTGCGCCGCTTGAGCGGTCGTTTGACCTGCTGCGCGCCCTGGCGCAGGAGGGATACCTGAGGCAGGTGCATGAGATGCGGCTCGTCTACGGCACGTTCCTCGCCGGGGCGGGGGAGGAGACGCGCGTTCTGCTCAAACCGGTTTGGGCCGTGCGCGCGGAGGCCTATCAGAGCCCGGAGCTTCAGGCGAGAGACGACTACGGCGAGCATTGGGAGATGGAGGAGACAATCCTCATCGA
>SFFC01000110.1 GCA_004556985.1 Clostridiales bacterium
TTGCTCTCGGGCACGACGACACTCTCATCGGAGTGCTCGCGGTGCCAGTCGGCGACGAAGCGCTCCAGGCGGCCGATGCCGACCGGCTCACCCTTGACGCCGCGCACGCACTTGCCCTCGCACTGGGTCTCCTGCGGGCAGACGCGGCCGCAGACCGCCGGCAGCGCGGAGGAGGCGGAGAGCACCTTGTAGGCGCCCTCGAGGTCCTCGTTGGCGACGCAGGCGATGAACGCCGGGATGTCAATCTGCACGGGGCAGGCGCTCTGGCAGGGCTTCTTGGGGCAGTTCAGGCAGCGCTTGGCCTCGTTGATGGCCATCTCATAGGTATAGCCGAGGGCGACCTCGTCAAAATTCTTGTTGCGGACATTGGGATCCTGGGAAGGCATCGGGCACTTCTTCGGATCCATATTGCGCTTCACGGCCATATTATTTGACCTCCTTGTTCATCAGGTTGCAGTTGGCTTCGCGGGCATGCTGCTCAAAGTCGCGGTACATGCTGCCGCGCTTCATGGCCTCGTCGAAATCCACAAGGTGGCCGTCGAAGTCCGGGCCGTCGACGCAGGCGAACTTGGTCTCGCCGCCGACGGTCAGGCGGCAGCCGCCGCACATGCCGGTGCCGTCGATCATGATCGGGTTCATGGAGACGACGGTCTTAACGCCGTACTTCTTGGTGACGGCGCAGACGAACTTCATCATGACGAGCGGGCCGATGGCGATGACCTCGTCATACTGATTGCCCTCCTGAATGAGGCGCTCGAGCGCGGCGGTGACCAGGCCCTTCTCGCCGTGGCTGCCGTCGTCGGTCATCATGATCATCTTGTCGGAGGCAGCCTTGAACTCGTCCTCCAGGATGACGAGATCCTTGTTGCGGAAGCCGACGACCGCGTGCACCTCGCAGCCCAGCTCATGCAGCTTCTGGGTCACGGGCAGCGCGATGGCGCAGCCGACGCCGCCGCCGACCACGGCGACCTTCTTGAGGCCGTCGGTATGGGTCGCAACGCCCAGCGGGCCGACGAAATCGTTCAGGTACTGGCCCTCTTCCATCTGGTCAAGCTCCATCGTGGAGCCGCCGACGATCTGGTAGATGATCGTGACGGTGCCGGCCTCGCGGTCATAGCCGGCGATGGTGAGCGGGATGCGCTCGCTGTCCTCATGGGTGCGGAAGATGATGAACTGACCGGGCTGCGCCTTTTTGGCGACGAACGGCGCTTCGATCACCATTTTCGTGACCGTCGGATTCAGACGCTCTTTCTTGACGATTTTAAACATAACTGTCCTCCTGCTTCAGCATTCCCGGCGCCGCCGGCGTTCCGGCTTTCATTCCGGGCATATACATATGTGTTTATTCGACGTAAACTGACGCAAACCTGCTGCAAATCGCATGTTTTTTGCCTCTATGCGAAAAAAATTTCACAAGCAGACGTTTTTCCGCCGCCGCAACAAGATAAAGGGACGCCGCGGTGCGGCGTCCCCGATGGATGCGATGCTTAGAAATCGACCTCGGTGTCGTAGTAGCAGCACTTGAGCAGCTTCTCCATCTCCTCCTGGCTCGGCTGGCGCGGGTTGGAGCCGGTGCAGGCGTCGCCGATGGCGTTCTTGGCGATCTCCGGCAGGCGCTCAAGGAAGACCTCCTCCGGCACGAAGCCCTGCTCGCAGGGATAGCTGTCCGCGCCGTAGAACTTGATGCCGTGCGGGATGTTCAGGTCGTCGTTCATCTTGCGCAGGTAGGCGATGAGCAGCGCGACCTTCTCGTCGTCGTCCTTGCCGCCCAGGTGCATGTAGTCGGCGATGACGCCGTAGCGCTTCTTCGCCGTCTCGTCCTTCGCGTTGAAGGCGATGACCTTGGGCAGATACATGGCGTTCGCCGCGCCGTGGATGATGTGCGCGCCGTAGTCGGCAAACGCCGCGCCGGTCTTGTGCGCCATGGAGTGCACGATGCCCAGCAGCGCGTTGGAGAACGCCATGCCGGCCAGACACTGCGCGTTGTGCATGCGGTCGCGGGCGGCCATGTCGCCGTTGTAGGACGGCACGAGGTCATTCATGATCATCTCGATGGCGTGGATCGCCAGCGGATCGGTGAAGTCGCAGTTCGCGGTGGAGACATAGGCCTCGACGGCGTGGGTCATCGCGTCCATGCCGGTGTGGGCAACCAGCTTCTTGGGCATGGTCTCCGCCAGATCCGGGTCGACGATGGCGACGTCCGGGGTGATCTCGAAGTCGGCGATCGGGTACTTGATGCCCTTGGAGTAGTCGGTGATGATGGAGAAGGCCGTGACCTCGGTCGCCGTGCCGGAGGTCGAGGAAATCGCGCAGAACTTCGCCTTGCGGCGCAGCTCCGGGATGCCGAAGACCTTGCACATATCCTCAAACGTGCAGTCCGGATACTCATACTTGATCCACATCGCCTTCGCGGCGTCGATCGGAGAGCCGCCGCCCATCGCGATGATCCAGTCCGGCTTGAAGGCGAGCATGGCGTCCGCGCCCTTCATGACGGTCTCCACGGACGGGTCGGGCTCGATGCCCTCGAAGAGCTGCACCTCCATGCCGGCTTCCTTCAAATAAGCCACGGCTTTGTCAAGGAAGCCGAAGCGCTTCATGGCGCCGCCGCCGACGCAGATCATCGCGCGCTCGCCCTTGAAGGATTTGAGCGCCTCAATCGCGCCCTTGCCATGATACAGATCGCGGGGAAGCGTAAAACGTGCCATAATGAGATTCCTCCTGTACGTCCATTGCTGTCACTTTGTCCCGAGATTGACTTCCTTTTATCAATCTCTGCGCACATTATACGCCAACGTACCGGTTTTGTAAAGCAAATCATTCACAATCTTTGATAATAATTTTTGTATTTTCATGCAATCACGCAAGCCGCCTCAGTCCCCCTCGATCATCCGGTAGCCGACGCCCACCTCGGTGAAGATATACTGAGGCTCGGCAGGGTTCTTCTCGATCTTGCGGCGGATATTCGCCATGTTCACCCGCAGAATCTGGTTGTCGCAGACCTTGTTGGGCCCCCAGATCTCGCGGATCAGGTAGTCGTAGGTCAGCACGCGCCCGGCGTAGCGGCCCAGCAGCGCGACGAGCTTGAATTCGTTCTGCGTCAGGCAGGCGTCCTTCCCATCGATATAGACGCGGTATTTGTCGTAATCGATCGTCAGTCCCCGGGCGGTGAAGCGGTTTTCCCGGGCGATGGCCTCGTTGGCGCTGGTCGTGCGCGTGTGGCGGATGGCCGTGCGGATGCGCGCGAGCAGCTCGGAGGTGCCAAACGGCTTGGTGATGTAATCGTCCGCGCCGGCGTCGAGCGCGCGCACCTTCTCGCGCTCGTCCGTGCGCGCTGAGACGACGACCACGGGCATCAGCGACCAGCTGCGCAGACTTTTGAGCACGTCCATGCCGTCCATATCCGGCAGGCCCAGGTCCAGCAGCACGACGTCCGGGCAGTGCGACGCCATCATGCTGATGGCCTCACGACCTGTGCCGACGATGACGGCCTCATAGCCGTTGGCCTCCAGCACCCGCCGGATGAAGCTGCAGATCGCCCGGTCGTCCTCCACGATGAGTACCTTTCCTCTGACCGTCATACGCTCACTCCTCTCCCATTGGCAGCGTGAATGCCACGCGCGCGCCGCCCGAGGGCAGGTTGCCCGCGGACATCGTCCCGCCGTGCGCGCGCACGATGCTCATACATACGGACAGCCCGATGCCCAGGTTCCGCCGCCCGTCGCCGCGCAGCTCCTGCGCGTGCGGAAACATCTCCTCAAACAGCATGGGCAGCACCTTGGGATCGATGCCCGCGCCGTTGTCCTCCACGGCAAACTCTGCCAGCTCGCCCTGCCGGCGGATGCGCAGGACAATCTCCGTCGCCGTCTGCGCATGCAGCACGACGTTCTCCATCAGGTTGATGAGCACCTGCTCGATCAGCGTCGCGTCCATCGGCACCATCAGCAGCTCGTCGGGCACGCTCACGCGAACCCTCACGCCCTCAAAGCGCTTTCTGAACTTGGCGACCGCCTCCGCTGCGATTTCCTCGGCGGCCTCGCTCTCCTTGACGATCTGCACGACGCCCTCCTTGATCCGCGTGATCGAGAGGATGTTCTCCACCAGCCGCACCAGCCATTGCGCGTCGTCGCGCACATGGCCGATCAGGTCGCGCTTGACGTCGTCGCTGAAAACGTCGTAATTCTCCAGCACGGCGTTGGTCGAGCCGATGATCGTCGTCAGCGGCGTGCGCAGGTCGTGCGAGACGGCGCGCAGCAGGTTTGCCTGCATCCGCTGCTTTTCGGCCTCCGCCTCGATGCGCCCCTGCCGCTTGACCTGCTCGGTCAGCATGCCGACGACCAGCGACACGGCCAGCATCGTCAAAAACGTGAGCGGATAGCCGGTGATCGTGAAATCGACCTCAAAATACGGATAGGTGAACGCGAAGTTGACGCCGATGACGGAGATGATCGAGGCGATAAAGCTGTAAAAGTAGCCGTCCGTCAGCCGCGCGATGACGAGCACGGCGAGCACGAAGACCAGCGGCACAGCGCTGTCGCTGTTGCCGATCGAGTTCATCATCAGCAGGCACACGAACGATGCGGCGCCCAGCAGCAGCAGCGTCAATCCGAGGTTGCGCAGGATCTGCCGCCGGCTCTGACGGCGCGGCACCATGATCTCCCTCATCCAGGAGAGCATGCGCCCGGGAGCGCCTTTCATATCTTCCAATCGATGATGCATCCGTCCGTCTCCTTCCCGCGCGGCGCAGAGCGCTGCAAGCCCAGGCCTTTGCGGTATTATAGCATGCAAACGTATCAAAAACCTGTTAAGATTCAAAGGCCCGCCGCCGAAAGAGTTTACTGATTTGTAATACTTTTTCTCTACCCTTTTGTCCCGATTCGTGATATAATCTCCTCCGTTTCTTCGGAGGCAGCCTTTCCGCCTCCCGGGAAACGATGAAAACATCGCCGCCCGGCGCGCAGTCGCTTCCGGCCGCGGCGCATCGCAAAGGAGCATCATTGATTTATGCCGCTCGTCATTGTCACCGTCTTTTTCGTCCTCCTGTTCACCGGCGAAGGCTTCTGGCATCTCGCTGGCATCGCAGAGGAGGAGAGCAGGCTTGACCGCTATCAATCCGTCGAGCATCCCGACCATCATACCACCGATCATTACCTCGACATTCTCGGCTGACCGGCGCCAATTTGCTGCCCGCGCTTGACTTTATCCCCAAAATCCGATATACTGTCTGAGGTTACTCCTGTCATTCTCCTGCCGGCGTGGTGGAATTGGCAGACGCCCGGGATTCAAAATCCCGTGTCCGTGAGGACGTGCGGGTTCGACCCCCGCCGCCGGCACCAGACCCGCCCAGCACCTGCTGGGCTTTTTCTTTTGCCTCAATTCTCCGCGCGAAAGCCCCGCCTTGATGAATACGCCGCCTTCGTCTGACAGGGGCTTACCCTTTGCTCAGCTCCTTTCTGTATGCCGAAGGCGAGAGCAGAAAACTCTTCTTGAACTGGCTGCTGAAATAATATGGGTTATACCCAATGGCTGCCGCGACCTCGCCGATGCTCAGGTCGGGATTGCGCAGCAGCGTCCGCGCATGGCTCAGCTTGTAACGGGTGATGACCTGGCTGGGCGAGCAGTCCATGACGCTTCGGCAGCATCGATACAGAAACGTCTGCGAGACAGATAAGGCCCCGCATACGTCCTCCACGCGCACATCCTCATTCAAATGCTCATCGAGGTACGCAAAGAGCCTCTCGACGATCGACTGCACGCGCGGACTGACGCCGCTGGCAGAAATCTGCGTCTGCCTGCTGCGAATCATCCGCACGAGCAGCAGCTCCAGCAACGCGCCGAGCTGCGCATAGCAGCCCTCGCGATGCATCTGAGCGGCTTCGTAGCAATCGCCAAGCAGCACAGAGTCGGTCGGGATGATCAGCCCGGGAATGTGAAGCGTGCTCGTGAAACCAAGCTGATGGAGAAACTCCTGCTCTCGTGTGATCGGATAGACATTGAAGAAGAGCTCGTAGGAGCAGACCTGCTCATGCGTGCGCGCGCTGTATACGGCATAGGGCGGCACAAGCACACAGTCTCCCGACTCGAGCGTAAAATGCGAATCCAGCGAGTCGACCTCCGATACGCCCGAGATCTGCAAAATCAGCTTGATATAGGTGCTGACAAGGTTTTTGAGCGTCTTGTGGTCCTGTTGGGGCCAGCAGGTAAAATACTCGATTTGAAATCGAAAGCTGTTCAGAAAGGCCGACGTCTGGTCAACCGGCGTTTTATAACGCAAAAGACGGCTTGAAATCTTCATCCGGTTTCCTCCGATGGACTGATTTTCGCAAAAAAAGAATGGGGAAGGTATATGCATCGGTTTGTAAAAATTATATCATAAAGGCAGGGGATGGGAAGATGATTGTTGCAACATTTTCTCAAAAAAGAAGATCCGAAGGAGGAAGAGCACGATGAAACCAAAGACCGTTTTCTCCAAAACCATCAGCCTGGCGCTCTCGCTTGCGCTGATCTGGGTCGCCCTGCTGGCCCCGGCCGCGGCTGAGGCGGCGCTGCCCGCCGACGGCGTCTACACCGGCACGGCCAACGGCATGGGCGGTGCGCTCGAGGTGAGCGTCAGCATCGAGGGCGGCCGTATCGCCGCCGTCGAGGTCGGCAGCCACAGCGAAACCCCGGGCATCAGCGACCCGGCCATCGAGCAGATTCCCGCGGCGATCGTCGCGGCGCAGTCGACGCAGGTCGACGCCGTCGCCAACGCGACCGTCACCTCCGAGGCCATCAAGGCGGCCGTCGCAGCCGCGCTCAGCGGCGAGGGC
>SFFC01000111.1 GCA_004556985.1 Clostridiales bacterium
CCGGGGCAGGTCAACCGCATCTGGAGCACGCAGATGGCCATCGAGCGCAGCGGCGAGAAGGTCAAGGGCGCGGCGCTGGCCAGCGACGCCTTCTTCCCGTTTGACGACTGCGTCAAGGCCTGCGCCGAGGCGGGCATCAGCTGCATCATCCAGCCGGGCGGAAGCGTGCGCGATCAGGATTCCATCGACGCCTGCAACAAGTACGGCATCGCGATGGTCTTTACCGGCATGCGGCATTTTAAGCACTGATTTGCAGATGACGGAGCACGCGCTCCGCTAGGCCAGAGCGGGCGGAGGGGGGATTTCGATTTCCCCCCTCCACCCCTCTGGACTCCCCCCACCCCCTTGAAACGAGCAAGGCCTCACGGCCCTGTACCCGGGGCTGGGAGAGGAGCTTTGCGGGGAGAAGCGTGCTCTTTTTTGGGAAGCAGCTTGAGTAACAGGAATGTGTTTGTATTGAAGGAGGATTTCCGATGAAGGTTCTGGTCATCGGCGGCGGCGGGCGCGAGCATGCCGTCTGCAAGAAGCTGGCCCAGTCCCCGCGGGTCGATTCCCTGCTCTGCGCGCCGGGCAATGCCGGCATTGCGCAGGTTGCCCGCTGCGTACCGGAGGTCAAGGCGACGGACATCGACGGCATCGTCGCGCTGGCCAAACGCGAGCAGGTCGGCTTCGTCTGCGTCACGCCGGACGATCCGCTGGCACTGGGATGCGTGGACAGGCTCGAGGCGGAGGGCATTCCCGCGTTTGGCCCGAGCGCGCAGGCCGCGCAGATGGAGGCCAGCAAAATCTTCTCCAAGAACCTCATGAAGAAATACGGCATCCCAACCGCAAAAAGCGAGATCTTTGAGGACATGAACGCTGCGCTGTCGTATCTTGACACGCAGCGCGCGCCCATCGTCGTCAAGGCGGACGGCCTGGCGCTGGGCAAGGGCGTCGTCGTCGCGCAGACGATCGACGAGGCGAAGCAGGCCGTGATCGACATGATGCAGGGCGGGCGCTTTGGCAAGAGCGGCGCGCGCGTGCTCATCGAGGAATGCATGTTCGGGCGCGAGGTGACGGTGCTCTGCTTCTGCGACGGGAAGACGATCGTCCCGATGCGCGCGAGCCAGGATCACAAGCGCGTCTTCGACGGCGACAAGGGCCCCAACACCGGCGGCATGGGCGCGTTCGCGCCGAGCCCGCTGTACACGCCCGACATCGCCGCGCGAACGGAGGCGGAGATCCTGCTGCCGACGCTCGCGGCGATGAACGCCGAGGGCATCACCTTTAAGGGCGTGCTCTACGTCGGGCTGATGCTCACCAAGGAGGGCCCGAAGGTCGTCGAATACAACGCGCGCTTCGGCGATCCGGAGACGCAGGCCGTGCTCCCGCTGCTTGAAAGCGACCTGATGGAGATCATGCTCGCCGTGCGCGAGCAGCGGCTGGCCGATGCGGACATCCGCTGGAAGGACGGCGCGGCGGCCTGCATCGTGCTCGCCAGCGGCGGCTATCCGGGCCATTACGAGGGCGGCAAGCCGATTTCCGGCATTGAGGCGGCCGAGGCGCAGGGCGCGACGGTCTACCATGCCGGCACGAAGAAGACCGAAGCGGGCTTTGTCACGGCGGGCGGCCGCGTGCTGGGCGTGACGGCGCTGGGCGCGACGCTGCGCGAGGCGATTGAAAAAGCCTACGCCGCATCGGACGCGATCCATTTTGAGGGCGCACACAAGCGGCTGGACATCGGCAGCCGGGATTTGTAATCTTCACAAAACGAAGTACAGAAGAAGAGCAAATATACAAAACGAGGTTTACAGCCTCGTTTTGTTGTGCTAGAATGGAGCCCGTTCACAGACACTGAGGCAAGCGCGCAACGATGCGCACGGACAAGAATCGGGAGGAACCCGCCATGAAATTTTCGGGAAGCTATGTCGCGCTGGTCACGCCCTTCAACGAGGACGGCAGCGTCAACTTTGACAAGCTCAAGGAGCTGGTCGCCTGGCATCTGGAGCAGGGGACGGACGGCATCGTCGCGCTGGGCACGACGGGCGAGTCGAGCACGATGAGCCACGAGGAGGACGACGAGGTCGCCGCCTGCATCATCGAGACGGTGAACGGAAGGATTCCGGTCATCTGCGGCGCGGGCTCCAACAGCACGCAGACGCAGCTGGAGAAGAGCCGCCGCTATCACGCCATGGGCGCGGACGGCCTGCTGCTGATCACGCCCTACTACAACAAGACGAACGACGAGGGCATGTACCGCCACTTTGCGACGGTCGCCGACCAGATCGATACGCCGGTCATCCTCTACAACGTGCCGGGGCGCACGGGCTGCTCGATCTCTCCGGCCTGCTGCGCGCGGCTGGCCGCGCATCCCAACATCGCGGGCATCAAGGAGGCGAGCGGCAACATCAGCTACACGGCAAAGATCGCGCGGCTGGTGGGCGAGGACTTCTGCCTCTTCTCGGGCAACGACGACATGATCGTGCCGATTCTCAGCCTGGGCGGCTGCGGCGTGATCTCGGTGTTTGCCAACATCTGCCCGAAGGAATGTCACGAGCTCGTGGCGAGCTGGTTTGCGGGCGACGCGGCGCGCGCCAGGGCGCTGCAGCTGCGCTACCTTGAGCTGATCAACGCGCTCTTCTGCGAGGTCAATCCGATCCCGATTAAGGAAGCGATGAATCAGCTGGGCATGGGCGTGGGCGGATACCGCCTGCCGCTGTGCGAGATCAGCGAGAGCGGGCGGCAGACCGTCCGCCGCGCGCTGGAGGTGCTGCGGTGATGCGCGTTGGCTTGGTGGGCAACGGCAAAATGGGCCGGATGATCGACGCGCTCTGCGCGCAGACGGAGGATTGGCAGGTCGCCGGCTTCGTCGGCCCGGGTGCGTTTGACGCGCTCGACGAGATGGGCGACCTCGACGTCGCGATCGACTTTTCCTACCCCGGCAACCTCTCGATGCTCCTGGATACGGCGATGCGCAGGCGCCTGCCGCTGGTCATCGGCACGACGGGCCTGACGGCGCAGCAGGGCGAGGCCATCCGCGCGGCGAGCGCGCAGGCGCCCATCGTCTGGGCGAACAACTTTTCCACCGGCGTGACGGTGCTGCGGCGTCTGGCGCGCCAGGCGGCGGAGGCGCTTGGCGGGGAGTTTGACATCGAGATCGTCGAGACGCACCACAATCAGAAGGAGGATGCGCCCAGCGGCACCGCGAAGATGCTGCTGGAGGCGGTCGATCCCAACGGCGAATACGACCGCATCTACGGTCGAGAGGGCCGCCCCGGAAAGCGCGGGCACGAGATCGGTATCCATGCGCTGCGCGGCGGCACGGTCGCCGGGGAGCACAGCGTGCACTTCTTCGGGGCGATGGAGGAGATCGAGCTGCGCCATCGCGCCGACAGCCGCGAGATCTTCGCGCGGGGCGCGCTGCGCGCGGCGGCGTTTGCCGTGGCGGCGAAGCCGGGGCTTTACAGCATGGAAGACGTTTTGTTCGGAGGGAAATGACATGGACGCATACGAAATCATCGAGGCCATCCGCACGGCGGAGAAGAAGACGCCCGTCAAGGCGTACATCAAGGCCCAAAAACCGCTGGAATTCCCGAATTGCCACGTCTTTTCCGGCGCGGACATGATCGTCATGGGCGACTGGAAGGACATTGAGCCCGTGCTCAAGGCAAACGGCGGCGTCATTGAGGACGTCGTGCTGGAGAGCGACCGGCGCAACAGCGCGCTGCCGCTGCTGGACACGAAGGCGATCCCCGCGCGCATCGAGCCGGGCGCGATCATCCGCGACCGCGTGGAGATCGGCGAGGGTGCGGTCGTCATGATGGGCGCAATCATCAACATCGGCGCGGTCATCGGCGAAGGCACGATGATCGACATGGGCGCCGTGCTCGGCGGGCGCGCGATCGTCGGCAGGCACAGCCACGTCGGCGCGGGCGCCGTGCTCGCGGGCGTCGTCGAGCCGCCCAGCGCCAAGCCCGTGACCGTGGGCGACAACGTGCTCATCGGCGCGAACGCCGTGATCATCGAGGGCACGAGCGTCGGCGACGGCGCGGTCGTCGCGGCGGGCGCGGTCGTCACGCAGGACGTGCCGGCGAACGCGGTCGTCGCGGGCGTGCCGGCGCGCATCATCAAGATGAAGGATGGGAAGACCGAGAGCAAGACGGCGCTCGTGGACGCGCTGAGGGAACTGTAAGGAGACGAAAAGGCCGGGCCTGACGGAGACAGCGCGCGATCTGCGCCGCAGACCGTCGGGCAGGGGACTCTCCCGCAGGAAACACGCCATTCCGGCCGGGCGGGAAAGACTGGATCATCAAATCAGGCCGATCTCAGCATGGAAAAGCGCGGCTTTGCCCGAAACGGCAGAGCCGCGCTTTTGACGCCGACGGAAGGAGCGAACGCGCGCAGAGAGATGCGGGACGCTGGCCGGATGAGCGAGGGATGCCATATCGGGAAGAGTGTGATATAATAAAAGACACACTCTGAAAAATGGAAGGCATATCCCATGACAAGACTCAAATTGCTGCTGGGCATTGCGCTGCTGCTGGGGATGATGGCGGCGGTCGTTTTGTGCTTCTCGCCCTATGCGCCCGTGGTGCAGCCGGTCATGCCGATTGAGGCGCTCTGGGCGATCGAGGATGAGCGGGAGGAGAGTGAAGCGCCGCTGGTGACAACGCTTGAATGCAACGGCGTACCGCTGGCCTATGACGCGCGCGAGGACGTGTTTTACTGCACGCTGGGCCTTGACAACGGGGAGGAATGGCCCGAGCTCCATCTGACCGCGCCGGGTGCAAAGGGCGTGTCGCTCGTCTTTGAGGACGACTACGCCTATGACGGATGTGCGGATGCCATCCGCAACAACAGCGAGTATTGGGTGATGGCGTACACGGAGACCGAATACGCCTATTTCCGGATCATCTTCACGGGGCTGCCGCTGCTGATGATCGAGGCGGATGCGGAAATTGGCGCAGAGGACACGCCGGCGCGCGTGACGGTGAGCGCGTATGGCATGGAAAAGGTCTCCTCCTTTGCGCGCATTCACACGCGAGGGGGCCTGACAAACGGCCAGGACAAGAAGAGCTACCGGGTCGAAACCACGCGAAGGGCAAACGGCACGGGGAAAATCCGGCAGGAGCTGCCGGAAATCGGTCTGACGGACAGCCTGAATCTGCTGGCGATGCCCTTTGACAGGTCGCTGATGCGCGACCGGCTGAGCTGGGATATCTATGCGCAGATGGCGCCGGAATCCGCGCCCTTCTCTGCCAGAGACTCGGCGTATGCGGAGGTATTTGTCAACGGCGAATATGAGGGCGTCTATCTGATGATGCTTCCGTTTGACATCGCGGACGAGCTGGCCGGGGCGGGAGAAAACCATGTGCTGACGGACAGCGTCTATCGGACCTGCGTGAGCTACCTGAAGCCCGATCGCGAGATCATCGCCCATCCCTGCCGGCAGAACACCGGATATGCGGTGTATTACAGCCCGTCGAGCGATCCGGGCGCAGCCCTTGAGGACTATCTTGCGCTCCTCCTGCAGGAGGATGACGAGGCATTTTGCCGGGAGGCCCTGGCCCATCTGGATCTGACCAGCATGCTGCAGGTGGAGCTGTTTGTGCAGGCCGGCGGCATGACGGACAACATCTTCAACAACTTGTATATCTGGGCGGAGCGCAGGCCGTCGGGCTTTGTCTATCACTTTATCCCCTGGGATATGGACCTGAGCTGGGGGATGAAGATGGAGGACATCGGCATGCAGTATGAAAACTGGATGTTTTTTCCGCCGGCAGACCGTCTCATCCGCCTTGACCCGGACGGCCAGGTGCGCGCGCAGCTGGCGCAGATGTGGAAGGCGCTTCGCGAAGGGCCGCTGAATACGCAATGGATCGCGGCGCGTCTGGAGCAGTACATGGCGGAGCTGAATGATTCCGGGGCCATGCTGCGCAACGCTGTGCGCTGGGAGACGGAGGATTACGCCGCGGACGGCTATCCGATTCTCGATTACGCCATTCTTCGCTTTGAGCTGCTGGACGAGACGATCGCGCGGCTGGTTTTAAGCGACGGGGGAACGCCGCTCTTCCTTGACGGAACGCAATACGAGGGAAAGGGCACTGCGATCGAGTGGAGCCGGGAAGGAAACGGCGGCTGCGCCTTGGGGACGGGTAACTGAGCGCCGTGCCCCGGAAAGCTGAGCTTTGCGCGAAAACGGATGTAAAATCAGGGAAAATTCAAGTTTTTTGATTGACAGATGCCGCTTCAAATGGTATGATAACTGTGTTTGCTGTGCAGACTGCCGCGGGGGTAGTCTGCGCGGAGGACGATGAAAGGAAGATTTTTGAGTATGCATGAAGGTCTTGCCGACGTTGACCGACGAGTTGTCGGAACCAAGCAGCTGCTTCGCGCCCTCGACGAGGGCAAAATCGTGCAGGCGTATGTCGCCGCCGACGCGGATCTGCTGCTGACCAAGCGGGTTGTCGACCGTTGCTATGACATGGATGTCCCCTGCACGCAGGTGGAAAGCATGGAAAAGCTCGGACGCGCCTGCGGAATCGACGTCAAGGCTGCCGCCGCCGGCCTGCTGAAATAAAGCGGACTGCGGCGAAACGACCGGCTGCCCTCCGGCACGCCGGCTATTTTGGCGCAAACGCGCCGGTTATCGATATGGCCCCGCCCACGCGGGTTCATATACATTCATCAGCAAGCAAGTGTTCCAAGTATTGAGAGAAGAAACATAGGAGGTGCTTCCATGCCTACGATCAACCAGTTGATCCGCAACGGAAGAAAAGCGATCGCCGCGAAGCCGACCGCTCCTATCCTGCAGAAATGCCCGC
>SFFC01000018.1 GCA_004556985.1 Clostridiales bacterium
GCCAGCGTCGCGGCGGCCAGCAGCACGCCGCCCAGCGCGATGCGGGCGGCGGGCAGCGCTACGGCCTCGCGCAGGCTGCCGCAGCGGCGCGCGTCGAGGAAGAACAGCACCGCGCAGGCTGCCAGCAGCGGCGCGGCGCAAAGCATCAGCATCCGCACGCCGCCCAGGCCGCCCAGAAAGCCCAGCAGCGCGAGCAGCACCGGCTCGCGCAGGCGCTTTCTGTCCATGCGCAGCACGAGGCCCAGCTGCACGAAGGTGAGCATCACCCACACGGTGTAAAAGCCGCCGTACACCAGCGTGAAGGACTGGTAGGCCGATATGGGCAGCACCAGCGCCGCCGCGCACAGCAGCGCCGCCGCCATCGAGCAGCCCGCGCCGCGCGCGAGGTACAGAAGCGAGGCCGCCACGCCCAGCAGCAGCACGGCGATGGAGACCGTTCGCGCGACGTGCCAGCTGCCAAAGAGCCGGAGCATCAGCTGGTAGACGGGTACCGGGCTGACCACGCGGATCTCCGTGGAGTAGTACCAGCTGTCGGTGATGAGGCGGCCTTCCTCGTTGAGCAGGTCGGCCAGCACGAACTCCGAGGAGATGTCCGAATCGAGGTTATGCTGGCCGTAGGCCGCGTAATAGCCGACGGAAACGGCCAGACAGGCGGCGAACACGAGCGCCGCCAGCACGACGCCGGCTCTTTTTACGATAAAAGTCCTTTTGCAAAGCTTCGGCCTCGACCGCAAAGCAAGCGGGGCTTCTATCACTTCGTCGGTGATGCAACCGGCATCATGCCGGTTTAATTTGAGCATGGGCGTTCTCCTTTCGACGCGGGCGCGTCCGGCTGGCTGTTTCATTGAAGAAAAAGCGGCGCCCGGCCAGGGCCGGACGCCGCCAGAAGAATCTGCGTCTGCGCGAAATCAGCGCTCCACGCGGCCGGAGCCGGAGCCCTTCATCAGCGCCTCGACTTCCTTGACCGTCACGCGGTTGAAGTCGCCGGAGATGGTGTGCTTGAGGCAGGAGGCCGCCACGGCGAACTCCAGGGCCTCAGCCTGGGTCTTGTAGGTGTTCAGGCCGTAGATCAGGCCGCCGCCGAAGGAGTCGCCGCCGCCGACGCGGTCCACGATGTCGGTGATCGCGTACTTGCGGGAGACGTAGAACTCCTTGCCGTCGTAGATGCAGGCCGCCCAGTAGTTGGTATCCGCGCTCTTGGACTCGCGCAGCGTGATGGCGACGGTCTTGAGGTTCGGATACAGATCCATCGCGGTCTGGGCGATGGTCTTGTAGACGTCGCGGTCGAGCTCGCCGCTCTCCACGTCGCTCTTGGCGCTGATGCCCAGGGACTTCTGGAAGTCCTCCTCGTTGGCGATGGCGACGTCGACGTACTTGGTCAGCTCGCTCATCACTTCCTTGGCTTCCTTGCCGTACTTCCACAGGTTCTTGCGGTAGTTGAGGTCGCAGGAAACGGTCAGGCCCATCTCCTTCGCCGCCTTGCAGGCCGCCAGGGAGAGGTCAGCCGCGCTCTGGGAGATCGCCGGGGTGATGCCGGTGATGTGGAACCAGGTCGCGCCGTCGAAGATCTTCTTCCAGTCGAAGAGATCGACCGGAGCCTTGGCAATGCAGGAGTCCGCGCGGTCATAGACGACCTTGGACGGACGCTGGTTGGAGCCGGTCTCCAGGAAGTAGATGCCCATGCGGCCATCGACCATCTTGATATTGGAGACGTCGACGCCAAAGCTGCGCACGTCGCGCAGGCAAGCCTCGCCGATCGCGTTGTTCGGCAGAGCGGTCACGAACGCCGCGTCCATGCCGTAGTTCGCCAGAGAGACAGCCACGTTGGCTTCACCGCCGCCGAAGGTGGCCTCGAGGGACGGGCTCTGGAAGAAGCGCTCCAGCGCCGGGCTCTTCAGACGGAGCATGATTTCGCCGAGAGTAACAATACGCGCCATTGTCAATCACTCCTAAATTTATTTTGAGAGCATGCGAAGAAATCCCCGCGCTGCCTCATTTTCCTTTTTTCATTATACACGATATACGGGATGAAATCAAGTCATCAGACCAATATTCCAGGTTGCCTGGTTTTGACGTCGGATCCTGTGCATTCTGCCCAGAAGCTCACTTCGTCGGCGTCAGCAGGTTGCGGATTTCGAAGCCCTTGGAGAGGTTGCCCTCGATATGCAACTGGCCGCTGAGGAAGAGCTTGTCCGTCGTCACGAAGCCGCGCGCCATCGCCAGCAGGTTGTCAAACGAGCAGGCGACGAAGGCCTCCGCGTCGGGGCGCGGCGTCGGGCGGATGTGGATGCTGCCATCCGCAAATTCGACGTGGAAGAAGCCCGCGCCGCGGCCGACGATCTCGATCTGCACGACGCGATGGAACGAGCTGCGCACCTCGGCGGCGTGGCGGATCTTGTTCTCGGCGTCGTTCTTCTCGTAGGCGTGCTTGAGCTGCTCGAAGGCTTCCTGGAAGGTGATGGCCTCGCCCGCGCCGTCGCCCGCGATCTCGTCGTACATGCGGTTGTACTGCTCGGCGCTCTTGTTCCAGGAGAAGTCCTTGGTCATGCAGCGCCTGCGCAGCTTGTCGAACATCGCCTCGTCGGCGAAGTAGAGCTTGACCGCCTCGGAGATGGCCAGCAGCAGCGCCTTGGCCTGATAATCTGCAAAGGCGAAGCCGTCGCCGATGCCGTCGAAGTCCTTGTAGGCGCGCACGGAGTCCTTGAGGCCGCCCGTCTCATGGACGATCGGGACGGTGCCGTAGCGCATCGCCATCATCTGCGAGAGGCCGCAGGGCTCAAAGCGCGAGGGCATGAGATACATGTCCGCGCCGGCGAAGATCGCGCTGGCCATCGGCTCGTTGTAGTCGCTGGAGAAGCCGAGCTGACCCGGCCAGTTCTCCTTCGCCCAGTTGAAATAGTCGATATACTGCTGGTCGCCCTGGCCAAAGACGATGAGCTGGACGCCCATGTCCATCAGCTTGGGCAGAATCTGGCGGATGAGCTCGATGCCCTTCTGCTCGACCAGGCGCGCGACCGAGGCCAGCAACGGCCATTCCGGCTCCTGCGAGAGGCCGAAGAGGCGCTGAATCTCGCGCTTGCATTTGGCCTTGCCGCTGCGGTCGTCCGCGGTGAAGTGGTAGGGGATCAGCGGGTCATGCGCGGGGTTGTAGTGCTCCACGTCGATGCCGTTGAGGATGCCGTAGAGCTTGCCGTCGACCAGGTCGACGACGCCCTGCAGGCCGTGGGCGAAGTAGGGGAAGTGCAGCTCGCGGGCATAGGTCGGCGAGACGGTCGAGACGGCGTCGGCCATCAGCATCGCGCCCTTCATGAGGTTGATGTCGTGGCGGCCCTCGAACTCGTAGCTCAGGCCGCCGTCATACCAGCCCTCGGGCAGGCCGAAGGTCTCCGTCAGCTCCTTTTGGCCGAACTGGCCCTGGTAGGCGATGTTGTGGATGGTGTAGACGGTCTTGATCGGCTTGAACTCGTCGCGCAGGACGGCGTCGTTCTTGAGGTAGATGATCGCCAGCGCGGTCTCCCAGTCGTTGCAGTGCAGAATCTGGGGCATGAAGTCAAGGTCGGGCATCAGGTTGATCACGGCGCGGCAGAAGAACGCGAAGCGCAGCGAATCGTCGCCGTAGCCGTACAGGCGCGGGCGATGGAAGAAATGCTCGTTTTCGATAAACCAGACGGTCACGCCATTCAGCTCGCCGCGGTAGAGGCCGCAATCGATCTTGCGCTGGCCCAGCCACACCGTGGCGGATTTGACAAAGCGCAGCGAATCGCCATGGCTCTCGCGGGTACACTGGTACAGCGGCGTGATGATGGCGATTTCGTCGCCCGTCGCCTTGAGGGCGGGCGGCAGCGAGAAGGCCACGTCGGCCAGGCCGCCGGATTTGCTGAATGGCGCGCATTCGCTGGTGACAAACAGAATTTTCATCGGGAAAAACGTCTCCTCTCTGCGACGATAGTCGACCTTTGTGCCGGAATCCGAAATGTAACGCGCAGCAGTCTGCGATTGAAACAGGTCTGATCCGCAAAGACAGGATCAGCCGCCCATGAAGCGGAGGATGGCCTGCGCGGCGCCCTCGGCGCTGCTCTGCGCGCGCGCAAGGCGGGAGGCCTCCCGCGCGTGGGCGAGGAAGGTCTCGTCGTGCAGGGCGGTGTCGATCGCCTGCGCAAGGCGCTGCGGCGTCAGCTCCGCGCGCGCGATGGACGCGCAGGCGATGCCGGTGTGGAGCATGCGCGCGGCGGTGAGCTGCTGCTCCTCCATCTGCGGCAGGCAGACGCAGGGCGCGCCGAAGTAGAGCGCCTCCATGGCGCTGCCGGTGCCGGCGTGCGTGATGAAGCAGTCCGCGTGCGGGAGAATCTGAAGCTGCGGCGCAAACGGCAGGAGCGTCACGTTGTCGGGCACGGGGTTAAGATCCTCCGGGCGCAGCGCGTCGCCCAGCGCGCAGACGACGTGCACGTCAAGCTCCCGCACGATCGGGAAGAGCATGGCGTAGAACTCCGGCCAGTTGTTGAACAGGGAGCCCAGGGAGGTGTAGATCAGCGGCTTGCCGTCCTGCGGCGGCTGCCAGGGCGCGCCGGATGCGCGCGGGGCGATCTGCGCCCCGGCGAAATGGAAGTTGTCGCCGAAGCTGTCCCCCTCGGGCTGGAACGCGCGCGTGAGCGTGCAGACGTTGAAATCGCCCGTCCCCTCGAAGATGGCGTAGAGGTCGAGCGGGGGAACGCCGTATTCGCGCGTGAAGCGAGCGGCGAGCTGCGCCGCGGCGGCGCGGGCGGGATGGGTGTCGGGCGTTTTGGGCCAGAAGCGGCAGATGGAGAATTTTTCGCAGGGCGCGTAGCTGGTGAAGACCATGACCAGCGGCAGGTTCAGCCGCTTGGCCGCCAGCCGGCCCGCGAGCGCGAGCTCGTCCGCGAGGATGACGTCGGGCGCGAAGGCCTCGATCACGGGAAGGATCGTGCCGATGACGCCGGCCGCCTCGCTCAAAAAGACGAGCGGCAGCGCGGCGGTAAAGTCTCCGCCGCCCTCGACGGGGCCGTCCGCCGCGACGGCGGGCATCGGAGAAAACGTCGCGCCCGTCTCCGTCACGACGGCGCGGTAGCGCTCCGGGGCAAAATAGACGACGCTCGTTCCACTGCAAACGAGCGCGCGAACCATCGGCAGCGAGGCGAGCACATGGCCGGTCGCGCCGACGGGAATATAGACAGCCTTCATAGCCTTGCCATCCTCTCCGGATTGAATGGACAAAAGTTTAGAAATACCTGCCTATATTCTAAAGGACAAAACAGAAAAAGTCAACAAAATCTCTGCGTGAATTGTGCCAAACTCTGCGGCGGCGCTGAAGGAATCGCGCAAAAGCACACCAAAACGATGCCGGAGGCCGCGCTCCGGGGAGACAAAAACCCTCCCGACGCATCGGGAGGGTGAAGGATGGTTGACAAAGTGGCATTTCCCGCCGGGAGGAGCCGGTCAGGCGTTGTAGATCTGCTCGTCGAGCTTGCCTTCGCTGCGGGCGACGGTGATGGCCGCGACAGAGTCGCCGACGCAGTTGAGGCTGGTGACGAGCATCTCGATCGGGCGGTTGATCGCCAGGATCAGCGCGTAGCCCATCATCGCGGCCTCGCCGGTGAAGCCCACGCCGGAGAGGATCGTGAAGAGGATGATCGCGCCGGCGCCGGGCGCGGCAGGCGTGCCGGCCGAGGCGATCAGCGCCAGGAGCATGATGACCACGAGCTGGCCGACGGAGACGGAGTAGCCGCCCACACCGGCGAGGAACAGCGTCGCGATGACCTGCATGATGGCCGTGCCGTCCATGTTGATGGTCATACCCAGCGGCAGGACGTAGGAGGCGATCTGGTTGTCGACGCCCAGCTGCCTGACGTTCGTCTCGATGTTCAGCGGCAGGGTCGCGGCGCTGGAGGACGTCGAGAAGCCGAAGACGATGACGCGGAAGATCTTCTTGACGAAGACAATCGGGTTGAGATGCGTCAGCAGCGCGAGGATCAGCGGATAGCCGATGAAGAGGAACGCGAGCAGCAGCGCCACGGTGATGACGACGTAGCTCAGCGCCGGGCGCAGGTAGGTGATGCCGTAGGTCGCAAACGTGCGGCAAAGCAGCATGAAGATCGCGATCGGGCCGAACGTCTCCACGACGAAATTGAGGAAGACGACGATCACGTCGCTGATCTCCTTGCAGCCGTGGCTGATGGCGCTGTCCTTGCCCAGGTGCAGCTTGTTCATGCACAGGCCGCAGGCGACGGCGAGGAAGACGACCGCCAGCACGCTCGTGTTGACCGAGAAGGTCGAGCCAATGTTGCTGGGGATGATGTTGAGGATGACGTTGAGCGGATTGGAGCCGGTCGAGCCGCTCGACGCCGCGATGCCCTCAATCACCGTGTTGAAGGTGCCCGCCTTGTAAAAAAGAAGACCAACAACACCCGCCAGAATCAGCGCGGAGAAGCTGGTCAAAAGGAAGAGGCCGAACGTCTTGAGGGAAACACGGCCGAGCGTGGCGGCATCGGTGATGTTGCCAATGGCAATGACAATAGAACAGAACACCATCGGAACGATGACGAGCTGCAGGCTGCGGATGAAGAGCTGGCCGCAGAGATAGAACAGGCCGATCGCGCTTTCCGCGCCGCTGGCGGTGATATCCTGGAAGAGCAGATTGTTGATCGTCTGCCAGGCGGGGGACGCGGAACCGAGATGCTCGCGGATCGCCATGAAGACGAGTCCGACGACGATGCCAAGGACCATAGCCGTCAGCATGTGAAGGGCCAACTTGTTGTTCTTGTCTTTCATAGTCCGACCTCCATTTGTAAAAATAGCATCGTAAAAATGCTCAAATCTTCGATAGGATAGCAGAAAAAGACGAATATTGCAAGCGAAAAAATGAAATAATCCGTGTTTTTGTTAAAAACGATCAAATTCGGGCAAGGGAGGCGGAAAAGGGGCCGAAGCCGCGCGGCGCTCTGTCCGCCGGCAAAAAGAGCGGATTGACAGACGCGGAAAAAACCGATACAATAAAACCGCCGCGCGGGAAGGCGCGGCCTGTTTCAATCCAAATGTTAGAGAATACTAATTTTTTTGAGGGCGCTGCCAAACGCCATCCGCCCTTACGACGGTCTTTCAAAGGAGGCAATTCAGATGGTCAGAATCACACTTGAGATCGACGGCATGGCCTGTGCGATGTGCGAGTCCCATGTGAACGAGGCGATCCGCAAGGCGCTGCCGGTGAAGAAGGTGACGTCCTCCCACGGAAAGGGCTGCGCGCAGGTTTTCGCGGAGCGGGAAATCTCCCGCGAGGAGCTTGAGCGCGCGCTCGCGGGGACGGGCTACCGCGTCACAGGCTGGCGCGCGGAGCCGGCCAGGAAGGGACTGTTTGGCTGGAAATAACGCATCCTGTTTCCGTCGGGCGGCCTGAAGATGCGCGGCACACGCATGCCCAAACGATCCTTTAAACCGATCAGACCAGGGGGCTTTCTCTCCATAAAAGGAGAGGAAGCCCCTTTGTGCATGCAGAAAAACTACAAAAAAGCCCTTGACAAACGCGCGGTTTGCCCCTATAATTTGTCTCAATTATTTTAGCTAAAATAATTTGCCTAAAATAATTGATAAAAAAGAGAGCAAGGAGACAAACGATATGAATCTTGATCAGGTGCGCGACGTGATCGCGGAGACGCTGGGCTGCAATGCGGAGGATGTGACGGCGGAGGCGAAGCTCAGGGAGGATCTGGGCGCGGATTCGCTCGCGGCGGTCGAGCTGATGATGGCGCTGGAGGAGGCGACGGGCGTGAGCATCGAGGATGAGGCGATGCCGGGCATGCAGACCGTCGGCGACATCGTGGCCTACCTGGAGGCACATCAGGGCTGAGCATGACGAATCAGGAGATTTTTGAGCTGCTCGAGCGCTTTGAGCGCAGCGGCCTTGCGAGCCTCAAGCTGCGCCGCGGCGACTTTTCCCTGGAGCTGAGCCGCGCGTCCGCGTCCGCGCCGTCTCCCGCCCCGGCTGGCGAGGCGCAGAGCGCGCCGGCGCAAAGCCCCGCGCCGAGCGCCGAAGCGACGGACGAGGCGATCATAGCGCCGCTGGCGGGCGTGTTCTACGCGGCCGCGGCGCCGGGTGAGGTGCCCTATGCCGAGGTGGGCACGCGCGTACGCAAGGGACAGACGGTCTGCCTGATGGAGGCCATGAAGATGATCAGCGAGATTCCCGCGCCCTGCGACTGCGTGATCACCGGGGTCTGCAAGGAGAACGGGACGCTGGCTGCCTATGGCGAGCCGCTGTTCCGTTACAGGCCATGCTGAGGCGCGTGCTGATCGCCAACCGGGGCGAAATCGCGCTGCGGATTCTGCGCGCCTGCCGGGAGCTGGGCATGGAGACCGTCGCCGTCTATTCCACGGCGGACGCGGAGGCCATGCACGTGCAGCTGGCGACGCAGGCGGTCTGCATCGGCCCGGCTCCGGCGGCGCAGAGCTATCTGAACATGCGCGCGCTGCTGACCGTGGCGAAGGCCACCGGCTGCGACGCCGTCCATCCCGGCTACGGCTTCCTCTCCGAGAACGCGGATTTCGCGCAGGCCTGCGCGGCCGAGGGGCTGACGTTCATCGGCCCGCCGCCCGAGGCGATTCGCAAGGCGGGGAGCAAGTCCGCCGCCCGGACGCTCATGCGCGCGGCGGGCGTGCCGGTGACGCCGGGCTCCGACGGCCCGGTCAAAACGGAGGAGGAGGCGCTCGCGGCGGCGGAGCGCGTCGGCTATCCCGTGCTGCTCAAGGCCTCCGCCGGCGGCGGCGGGCGGGGGATCCGGCGCTGCAGCGGCGCGCAGGAGCTGAGGCGCAGCTTTGCGCAGGCGCGCGCCGAGGCCGTCGCCTGCTTTGGCGAGGGCGAGCTGTACCTGGAAAAGCTCGTGCAGCGGCCGCGCCACATCGAGGTGCAGATTCTCGCCGACCGGCATGGAAACGTCATTCACCTGGGCGACCGCGACTGCTCCGTGCAGCGGCGCAACCAGAAGCTCATCGAGGAGGCCCCGGCCTGGGGCGTCGCGCCGCAGGTGCGCGCGGCGATGGGCGAGGCCGCCGTTCGCGCGGCGAGGGCCGTCGGCTACGAGGGCGCGGGCACGGTCGAATTTCTGCTGGACAGCGACGGGGAGCATTTCTACTTCATGGAGATGAACACCCGCATCCAGGTCGAGCACGGCGTCACGGAGATGGTCACGGGCGTGGACATCGTGCAGGAGCAGCTGCGCATCGCCTCCGGCCTCGCGCTGGGGCTTGCGCAGGAGGATATCCGCGTCAGCGGCCATGCGATTGAGTGCCGCGTCAACGCGGAGGACCCGCAGCGCGGCTTCAGCCCCTGCCCGGGCACGGTCGAATTTCTGCACTTTCCCGGCGGCAACGGCGTGCGCGTGGATTCCTGCCTGTATACCGGCTGCGCGCTGCCGCCGTATTATGACTCGCTGGCGGCGAAGGTGATCGCCTTTGCGCCCACGCGCCTGGCGGCGATCCGGCGCATGCGCCGCTGCATGGAGGAATTCGTGCTGGAGGGCTTTGCCACCAACGCGGAGCTCTCCTATCAGATCCTGTATCATCCCGCGTTCATCCGCGGCGCGGCGACGACGGCCTTCCTGGAGGAGAGCCTGCCGGAGCTGCTCGACTTCTACAACCGCCTGAACAGCCGGGAGCGGACGTGACCTCCCTGGAAGAGGGGAACGTTAGGGCTGCTGCCCTAAAACCCGCCAAGGGACTTCGTCCCTTGACCCTTCTTCGCTTCGCGCTGATGAAAGCAATTTGGTACTGAATCAGGAAGAGTCAAGAAACTGAAATGGAAACGATGAACAACGTCTTTGAGAAGCGGCGCATCCGCCTGCAGGCGATGAAGACGCTCTACGGCAGCTATTTGCCCAGCGACCAGATGCTGACCTGCCCGAAATGCGCCGTGGAAAGCCCCAAAAAGGAGGTCGCGGCGAACCTCTCCGTCTGCCCGGCCTGCGGCCATCACTTCCCGATGGACGCCGTCTCCCGGCTCAGGGCGACGTTTGACGGCGGCAAATACCGCGAGCTGAACCGCGGCCTGGGCGCGGCGGACCCGCTGCGCTTTCCCGGCTACGCGCAGAAGCTGCGCGAGGCGAAGCGCAAAACCGGCCTGCGCGAGGCCGCCGTCACGGCGCAGGGCAAAATCGGGGGACGTCCCTGCGTGGCCTGCGCGCTGGACAGGCGCTTTTTGATGGGCAGCATGAGCGCGGCGGTCGGCGAGAAGATCACCCTGGCGATCGAGCACGCGCTCTCAAGCCGCCTGCCGCTGATCCTCTTTGCGGCAAGCGGCGGCGCGAGAATGCAGGAGGGCATCTGCTCGCTGATGCAGATGGCGAAGACGAGCGCGGCGCTGGCCCGCTTTGACGAGGCGGGGCTCCTCTGCGTCTGCGTGCTGACCAACCCGACGACCGGCGGCGTCACGGCGAGCTTCGCCTCGTTGGGCGACGTCATTTTGGCGGAGCCGGGCGCGCTGATCGGTTTTGCCGGCCCGCGCGTCATCGAGCAGACCATCGGCCAGAAGCTGCCGGAGGACTTCCAGCGCGCGGAATTCATGATGGCGCATGGCTTTGTCGACGCGGTTGTGCCGCGCGGTGAGCTGCGGGAGGCGCTTTCGCGCCTGCTGATGCTGCACGGGGGAGGGAAGTCGGATGGCTGAAAACCGGAGCGCGGCGCAGCGGCTCGCGCTGGCGCGGCATCCGCAGCGCCCGGGCGCGCGGGAGATCATCGGCGCGCTGTTTCCCGAGTTCTTCGAGCTGCGCGGCGACCGCTGCTGCGGCGAGGACGAGGCGATTCTCGGCGGCGTCGCGCTGTTTCACGGGCGGCCAGTGACGGTCATCGGCACGCGCAAGGGCAGGACGCTTGAGGAAAACCTGCGCACGAACTTCGGCATGCCCAGCCCGGAGGGCTACCGCAAGGCGCTGCGGCTGATGAAGCAGGCGGAGAAATTCTCCCGCCCGATCATCACGCTGATCGACACGGCGGGCGCGTATCCCGGCATGAGCGCCGAGGAGCACGGGCAGGGCGAGGCCATCGCGCGCAGCCTCTTTGAGATGAGCCGCCTGAGGGTGCCGGTGATCGCCGTGATCACGGGCGAGGGCAACAGCGGCGGCGCGCTCGCACTGGCCGTGGCCAACCGCGTGCTGATGCTGGAAAACGCCGTCTACGCGATTCTCTCGCCGGAGGGCTTTGCGAGTATCCTCTGGAAGGACGCCTCGCGGCATGAGGAGGCCTGCGCGCTGATGAAGATGACCGCGCCGGAGCTGCTTGAGCTGGGCGTGATCGACGGCATCATCCCGGAGCCGGAGGGCGGCGCGCACGAGGACGCCCGGGCGGCGCTTGCCGCGCTGGACGCGGCGCTTGAGGCGCAGCTTGAGGCACTTGCAGGCAGGTCGGGCGCGGAGCTGGCGGCGGAGCGCGCCGCGCGCTTTCGCGCCATGACGTTTGCGCCGCGCTGACTGTGGGCAAAAGGGATTTTCTCTCCCGGAGGGGGAGAAAATCCCGGCTCAGATCAACAGGCTGAACGCCGCGCTGAGCGGCGCGGCAGGAGGAAACGATGAATATTGCAGACATTCTGGGGACGGAGCTCCCCATCATTCAGGGCGGCATGGCGAACATCGCCACGGGCGAGTTTGCCGCGGCCTGCTCAAACGCCGGCGCGCTGGGCCTGATCGGCGCGGGCGGCATGCGCTCCGGCGAGGAGCTGCGCGGGCACATCCGCGCAATCCGGGCAAGTACATCCCGGCCTTCAAGGCGGCGGGCATCCGGGTCATTCCGGTCGTGGCGGCGGTCGCCTTCGCGCAGCGCTTTGTCCGCGCGGGCGCGGACGCCGTCATCGCAGAGGGCACGGAGTCGGGCGGCCACGTCGGCGAGATGACGACGATGGCGCTCGTGCCGCAGGTGGCGGACGCGGTCGATGTACCGGTCATCGCGGCGGGCGGCATCGCGGACGGGCGGCAGTTCGCCGCCGCGCTCTCGCTGGGCGCCTGCGGCGTGCAGGTGGGCACCTGCCTGCTGGCGAGCGAGGAATGCCCGATCCATGCGCGCTACAAGGAGGCGCTGCTGCGCGCCCGCGACAGCGACACGACCGTCACGGGCAGAAGCGTCGGCGGCCCCGTGCGCGTGCTCAAAAACAAAATGGTGCGGCAGTATCTCGCGCTGGAGCAGCAGGGCGCGTCGCTGGAGGAGCTGGAAAAGCTGACGCTCGGCGGGCTTCGCCGCGCGGTCTTTGATGGCGACGTCGAGACGGGCAGCGTCATGACGGGCCAGGTCGCGGGTATGCTGCATGAGGTTCGCCCGGTGCGCGAGATCCTCACGCAGCTCTACGCGGACGGCCTGGCGGCGCTTGAGCGGACGGACAGGGCGTGGCATGGCTGAGCGGGAAAGGAAGAGAGCGATGGAACTGACGGGAAGGACGGCCGTCGTCACCGGCGGCAGCCGGGGCATCGGCAGGGCCGTTTGTCTGGAGCTGGCCGCGCGGGGCGCAAGCGTCGTGCTCTGCTACGCGGGCAGCGAGGCGGCCGCCCAGGAGACGGCGGCGGCGTGCGAGCAGCTGGGCGCAAAGGCGCTGGCGCTGCGCTGCGACGTCTCCGACGCGCAGGCGGTCAAGGCGATGATGAAGCAGGCGGTCAGCGCGTTTGGCCGGATCGACATCCTCGTCAACAACGCGGGCATCACGCGCGACGGCTTCCTGCTGATGATGAGGGAGGCGGACTTTGACGCCGTCCTCGATACGAACCTCAAGGGAACGTACCTGTGCCTGCGCGCCGTCGTACATGCGATGATGAAGCAGGGCTACGGGCGCATCGTCAACATCAGCTCTGTCACGGGGCTGCGCGGCAACGCGGGCCAGGCGAACTACGCGGCGAGTAAGGCGGGCGTCATCGGCCTGACGAAGTCGGCGGCGCGCGAGCTGGCCTTCAAGAACATCACGGTCAACGCGGTCGCCCCGGGCTTTATCGAGACGGACATGACGGCGGCGCTCCCGCAGGAGAACCGGCAGGCGCTGCTGGCGCAGATTCCGGCGGGCCGGCTTGGGCAGGCGCAGGAGGTCGCCAGGGCCGTCGCGTTCCTGGCGAGCGACGACGCGGCGTATATCACCGGCCAGGTGCTGGCGGTCGACGGCGGCATGGCGATGTGACCGGACAAAGAGACAAAACAGGAGGAGCACAGAGCAGGATGAGACGGCGGGTTGTGATAACGGGCATCGGCGCGGTGACGCCCATCGGGCTGACGGCCCGGGAGAGCTGGGAGGCCGCGCGCGCGGGCGTATGCGGCATTGCGCCGATCACGCAGGTCGACGCGTCGCAGCGCAGGGTGCATCTGGCGGCGGAGGTCAAGGGCTTTGATCCCGAGGCGCACATGACGAAGCTCGCGGCGCGGCACATGGGCCGCTTTACGCAGCTTGCGCTGGTCGCCGCCCGAGAGGCGCTCGCGCAGGCGGGCCTTGAGCCGCAGCCGGCCGATGCGGAGCGCTGCGGCGTAAGCGTCGCCAGCGGCATCGGCGGGCAGTGGGTCACGGAGCAGGAGCACAGCCGGGGTCTTGAGCGCGGCTTTGACCGCATTTCTCCGTATTACATCCCGATGGCCATCAGCAACATGGCCGCCGGACAGATCGCTATCGACGTGGGCTTTCGGGGCATGTGCACCTGCCCCGTGACGGCCTGCGCCAGCGGCGGCAACGCGGTGGGCGACGCATTCCACTACATCCGCGACGGCTACGCCGACGTCATGCTCTGCGGCGGCACGGAGGCGAGCATCACGCCGCTGGCTCTGGGCGGCTTCGCCTCGATGAAGGCGCTCTCGCTTTCGGAGGACCCGGCGCGCGCGTCGATTCCCTTTGACGCGGAGCGCAGCGGCTTCGTCATGGGCGAGGGCGCGGGCATGCTCCTGCTTGAGTCGCTCGAGCATGCGCAGGGGCGCGGCGCGGCGATCCTCGCGGAGGTCACCGGCTACGGCGCAACCTGCGACGCCTACCACATCACGGCGCCCGCGCCGGACGGCCGCGGCGGCGCGGGCGCGATGCGCATGGCGCTCGCGGACGGCGGCGTGCGCGCGCAGGAGGTCGCCTACATCAACGCGCACGGCACCTCGACCCCGCTCAACGACGCGGGCGAGACGGCGGCCGTCCATGCGGTCTTCGGCGCACACGCCGCAAAGCTCATGATGAGCTCGACCAAGTCGATGACCGGGCACATGCTCGGCGCGGCGGGCGCGGTCGAGGCGGCGTTCACGGCGCTCTCGCTGCGGGACGGCTTTGTCCCGCCGACGATCAACTACCGCGTGCCGGATCCCGCGTGCGACATCGACCCGGTCGCCAACGTGGGGCGGCAGGCCGAGCTGCGCTATGCGATGAGCAATTCGCTGGGCTTCGGCGGGCACAACGTGAGCCTGCTGCTCAAACGATGGGAGGAATGATCATGCAGCTCAATTCCAATCAGATCGCGGAGATTCTGCCGCATCGCTATCCCTTCGCGCTCGTCGACCGGATCACGGACGGCGAGAGCGGCCAGTGGGCGCGGGGCGTCAAATGTGTGAGCGTGAACGAGCCGTTCTTCTGCGGCCACTTCCCGCAGGAGCACGTCATGCCCGGCGTGCTGATTCTGGAGGCGATGGCGCAGGTGGGCGCGGTCGCGCTGCTTTCCCTGCCGGAAAACCGGGGGAAGATCGCGCTGTTCGGCGGCGTCAAAAACGCGCGCTTTAAGCGCAAGGTGATCCCCGGCGACGTGCTGGAGATGGAATGCCGCCTGACGGCGCGCCGGGGGAGCGTCGGCATCGGCAGCTGCACGGCGAGCGTAAGCGGGGAGATTGCCTGCACGGCGGAGTTGATCTTTGCCGTCGAGCAGGATGCGTGACGGGAAAAAAGTCCGCCTTGAGAATTGAAGTTTTCCCGCGATGTGCTATACTGGATGAAGCAAAGACGGGAAGGGTGGACGCAAAACCATGCTCAGGGACGCGTTTTTTACGGTGTATACGAAGTTCAAGCTGCACTTTTACAAGGAGATCTTTCAGCGCTTTCAGAGCCGGGAGGCCAGCCTGACGACGGTGGAGACCTTCTGCGTGGAGACGATTATGGCGCTGGGGCGGCCGACGGTCAACGAGTTCGCGGGGTTCATGTGCATCTCCTCGCCCAACGCGGCCTACAAGGTCAACAGCCTCATCCGAAAGGGCTACATCCGCAAGGTGCAGTCCCAGGTGGACAGGCGGGAATACCACCTGGAGGTCACGAAGAAGTATATCGACTACTACAACATCAGCAAGGCCTACATGGAGGAGGTCATGGAGCGCATCGTCGCGCGCTTCAGCCCGGAGGATTGCGCCAGGCTGGAGGAGATGCTCAGGGTCATCAGCCGCGAGCTGATGCCCGAGATTCAGATCCCCGAGACCGCTGAGACGGAAAAGGCCGCAATCGCGGCGGAATGATAAAAGGACGCCCCTGCATTCATCGTGCGGGGGCGTTTTATCCTGTGCTGTGAGAAAATGCTTTCTTATGCGCGCAGCGAACATGGGGTCAAGGGGCGAAGTCCCTTGTGGGGTTTGGGGCTGGCCCCAACGTATCCCCTAAAATGAAAGGAAAAAGGTGGTTTCAGAGCAGGCTGCAAAGCAGCCTGCGATTGAAACGGGTTTGATTTGACAGGCAGGAGATCAAGCGGAAGAATACTGTTGAAAAACCTCGCTTATCCAATGATTCTCCCGTCGATGGACAGCGTCGCGATCTGCAGCGGGAGCGGCTTGCCGCTTTGCGCGATCGCGCGGCGGACGGCCTGCTCGATGCCGCCGCAGCAGGGCACCTCCATGCGCACGACGGTGACGCTGCGGATGTCGTTTTGCGCGAGCAGCGCCGTGAGCTTTTCGCTGTAATCGACGGCGTCGAGCTTCGGGCAGCCGATCAGCGTGACGCGCCCGCTCATGAAGTCCCGGTGGAAGCCGGCGTAGGCATAGGCGGAGCAGTCCGCGGCGATCAGCAAATCCGCGCCGTCGAAGGCAGGCGCGTGCAGCGGCGCGAGCTTGATCTGCACGGGCCAATGGGTGAGCGCGCTGGCGGCGGAGGGCGCGTTCATGGAGCGCACGCGCGCGCCCGGGCAGCCGGTATGCGCATGCTTTTCCGCCTTGGCGCGCAGGACGGCGGCCTCGTCGTAGGCGGGCGCCTCGCGCTCCTCAAAGCGGATGGCGCCGGTCGGGCAGGCGGGCAGGCAGTCGCCCAGCCCGTCGCAGTAGTCCTCGCGCATCAGCTTCGCCTTGCCATTGACCATCGCGATGGCCCCCTCGTGGCAGGCGGACGCGCAGGCGCCGCAGCCGTTGCAGGCTTCCTCGTCAATATGAATGATTCTGCGAATCATGATCATGCCTCCCTCAACATGGATGGGTGCGGACGCGCCGCCGGAGCGGGCGCCGCACAGACAGAGCATACGACACATACACGCCGATGTCAAATGGTTTGGCAGCGGATTTCAAAGGAAATTTTTGCCGGCGGCGCTGTGTGCTGCGCGCGCGGCGTCAGGACAGGGCGCGCTCAAGGATCACGTCGCGCGTGCATTCCTCCGGGGTGAAGGGGATCAGCGTGTCCGGCGCGACGCCCCGCCCCATGAAGCCCTCGCCGCGGCGGGCCTGCGCCGTGATGCTCATGGGATAGGTGAAGACAAGCTCGTCCGACAGCGCGACGCGGATCGGGCTGGCCGTGTCGAGATTGCCCATCGTCGGCCGGCCGAGCAGCGCTGCGCGCCCCTCGCGCCGGGCCAGCAGCGCGAAGGCCTCCGCCGCGCCCTCGCAGAAGGTATCCGTGAGCAGCAGCGTCTCCCCGCCGCGCGGCTGAATGGCCTGCGGCACGTCCTCCCAGAGGTCAAACGTCTCTCCGACCCAGAGCGCGCCGCGCTTTTCCTCAAGAGAAGCAAGCAGCGCGTCGGCCGTCGGATCGCCCGCGTAGGGCGAAAGGAGGGCCGCGCGGCGGCGGCAGTTTTCCTCGGTGTACAGCGTAAAGAGCGTCTGCATGCCCGCCGCCTCGCTCATCGTCTTCGCGCTTTTGAACACATAGGGCATCAGCGGCAGGAAGGCGCTCTCCTCGCCGTCGTGCGTCGCGCGCAGGTCGAGGATCAGGCGTCTGGCGCCGTCGAGCTGCGCGCGCTCGCGCGTCACGAGCGCCTCAAGCGCCGCGCCGTCGCCGACGTCGCCCACGCGCAGACAGACGATGCCCGGCGCGGGCGAAAGGAGCTGCGGCGGGCAGGCAGGGCGCGGCCCGAAAAAGCGGCGCAGCGGCAGATCCTCTTGCGTACCGTCCGCGTGCAGGACGCCGATGTGTGCGGTCATCTTGAGCACGTTGCCCCACATCTCCCGCTCCGGCTCCCGGGCGTAGAGAAAGTTCTTCTGGAACTGCGCCCGGTGCGCCGCGGGCGAAAGCGCGTTCAGGCGGATGATCCGGTCGCCCGGGCGAAGGCGCGTCTCCTCCTGCACGGCGGTCACACAGAGGCTGTCGCCGAAGCGCCGCGCGTCAAAGCCCGCGCGCCAGGGCGCATAGCCCTCGGCCGTCAGCGCAAGGCGCAGGCTCCTGTCCATCGTCGTGGCCAGCATCTGGCTGCCAAAGCGCAGGAACGTCAGGGCGTCGAGCGTCCCCTCCTTCCAGGCCATGCCGGCCGCCTGGACGTAGTAGCGGCTGTCCACCGGCGCGTCCGTGAGCGCCAGGCCGGCGTAATCATGAGAGAGAATGGTCAGCATCGCGCGAAGCTGCCTGTCGTAATGCGGATTGTTCATGCGCGTTCCTCCTGCGAATGGACGTATTCTTCGTCTATTATACCGTATTCCGGGCGGATGCGCCACAAATCCTGTTTGTCCCGCCTCAAACGCCTTTTGGGCCGGGGCGCGAGCCTTGAAAGCGGCGGGCGCTTTTGATACAATACAGCTAACCGGCATGATGCCGGCTGCATCTGTGACGAAATGCTGGTAATCCCATCGCCTTGCGGCCGAGGCCGCAGCTTGGCAGAAGGACTTGCAGAGTATACACCCGACAAATCATTCGCGGAACGGAGGAAGAAACCGTGCTCGATCTCCATCAGCTTTCCTGCTTCACGGCGGTCTACCGCCACAAGAGCGTCTCCCGGGCGGCGGAGACGATGTTCATCTCCCAGCAGGCTGTCTCCCACAGCTTGCGCGAACTGGAGAAGAAGCTCGGCGGCGCGCTCTTTGAGCGCTCTGCCGGGGGCGTCGTGCCCACGCCGCTGGGACAGGCGCTCATCGGGGATGCCACCGCGCTGCTGGACGGCGCCCGCATGCTGGAGGAGAGAGCCGCGCTGTTCAACCGGCGCTGTGCGGGGATCTCGCTGGCCTACGCGGACGGCATCTTCAGCGTCGGGGATGCGGCGGATCTGGGCGCGCTGCGCGCCTATGCCGTGGGCGAGCTGGGCCTGCCGCTGACGCTTCTGGAGCGCACGACCGGGGAATGCCTCGCGATGCTGCGGCGAGGCGAGGCGGATATCCTCTGTATCTTCAATCCGCCGCAGGAGAGCGCTCTGGTCGCAAGGGAGCTTTGCGCCTATCCGCTCTATGTGGGCATGAAGCCCGGCCATTCGCTGGCGCAGCGGGAGGCGATCACCCCGGCAGAGCTGGGGCAGTATCCGCTGATCTGCGACCAGCGCGACGAGACCCTCAACGCCATGATGGCCGCCTATTCCTCCATAGACGGCGTGCAGGCCCGGCTCTATGCCCCCTCGGTGCAGCATTCCGCCTTCGCGGACATCCTGCGCCGGGACGACAGCCTGCTCATGTTCACGCTGCCGTTCGTGCGCGCCTACGCCGGGCCGGACGCCGTCATCCGCCCGTATGCGATGGAGGGCGCGCTGCTGCGGCTCTGCGCCGTCTATCCCGCGAGCCATCCGCAGCGGGAGAAGCTTGCGCGGATTGCCGACTGGCTCGGCCGGCAGTACCGCAGCGCCTGAGGGCAAAGGGGTCACAAACAGATTTTGTACCTGCACAAAAACCTTCGTCGGTCGCCCGGAGCGCGTTGTGATACAATGAGACCAAAGCTCATCCGAAAGATTGGAGGAATCACCATGAGCAAAAACATCTCCCGCCGCGCGTTCCTCAAGAGCGCTGCGCTGGGCGTCGTGGGCGTCGGCGTGCTCGGCCGCGGCGCCGTCGGCTCCGCGCTGGCCGAAGAGGGCGCGGCCCTCTACAACGCCGGCACCTACACCAGCGAGCAGGCGACCGGCTTTGCGACCGTCCGCGTGACGACCGTGTTCTCCGACACCCGCATCGAGGAGATCAGCTACGAGGTCATCGAGAGCTCCGCCGCCGATTACTTCCCGAACTTCAAGGATCAGCTCGAGGCGATGCTCGCGCAGATCAAGGAGGGGCAGAGCATCGGCGTGGATGCCGTCTCCGGCGCGACCCTCTGCTCCGAGGCGCTCAAAAACGGCGTCTCCGACTGCATCTCCCAGGCCTCCGTCAACAGCGTTCCCGCGGCGGAGGGCGAGGGCGGCGGCCCCGGCGGCCCCGGCGGCCCCGGCGGCCCCGGCGGTCCGGGCGGCTTCGGCGCGAACCTCTCCATCGAGGACGCGAAGGCCCAGGCCAAGGCGGACGGCCGCGTCTGGGGCTATTCCGGCCCGGGCGACTGGCTGGGCGAGCCCCCGGTCGTGAGCGCCTACACGAAGGAGCTCGACTGTGACGTGCTGGTCGTGGGCTGCGGCCATGCGGGCGTGCAGGCCGCGTATGCCGCGGCGGAGCAGGGCGCGAAGGTCATCTGCGTGGAGAAGCAGCCGCAGGCCAGCTTCGCCTGGTACGGCGAGGACTTCGGCGCCTGGAATTCCAAACTGATGATCGAGCAGGGCTTCGGCCCCTACAACCTCGGCGAGGTCATCGACGAGTTCGTCGCCCGCGGCGGCGGACGCTCCAATCAGGAGATTGTGCGCCAGTATGTCGCGCGCTCCGGCGAGTGCATGGACAACATGCTCGCCGTCGCCAAGGAGATGGGCGTCGATCCGCGCGCCTACACCTACGACAACACCCCCGACGGCTGGCTGATCATCCAGGCCAACGTCGACTACGACAAGTACATGGAGACGGGCGACATGTACGCCTCCCTGCGCAAGAATTACCCGCTCAAGCCGGGCACGCGCACCTGGGCGGCCTCCCATCAGTTCATGGGCGTGTACAACGACGAGCCGATTCAGGGCGTCGCGGCGAACTCCGTGCTGCCGCTGATCAACCAGGCGCTCATCACGAAGGCCCAGCGCGACTTCGGCGCGGACTATTACTTCGGCGTGGCGGGCGTCGAGCTCATCCAGAACGCGGAGGGCGACGTCATCGGCGCCTATGTGCAGGACACCGCGACCGGCGAGTTCTGGAAGGTCAACACGGCCAGGGGCGTCGTCGTCTGCGGCGGCGACTACGCGGGCAACGCCGAAATGTGCTGGTCCACGCTCAACGAGAAGATGGAGAAGGCCGAGCGCGCGGGCCTGCTCAAGAAGGATTTCTGGTCCTTCATGGGCGGCCGCGACGGCAGCGCCATCAAGATGTGCTGCTGGGCGGGCGGCTTCATCGAGACCGCCCCGCGCGGCGACATGTCCCTGGGCGGCGGCCCGTCCGGCCCGTGGGGCTGCAACGCGATGCTCTGGCTCAACGGCGAAGGCCGCCGCTTCTGCAACGAGGGCAACATCACCGGCGCGCAGGCCGCGGCCTACCGCCAGAAGAAGGGCACCGGCCTGCTGATCACCGATAAAAAGTGGCTGCAGAGCGTCTGCGCCTCCGGCATCGAGCACGGCGGACCGAACGCCGGCCGCCCGCAGTACTACATCGACATGGTCAACGACATGAACGCCATCGTGCCGGGCACCTTCGGCAAGGTCAAGAACTGCACGATCGCCGAGCGCGGCTACACCGACGTGGCCTGCGCCGCGACCATCGAGGAGCTCTTTGACATGCTGGGCGTCTACCCGGATGCATCTGTCCGCGCCGCCGCGCTCGAGCAGATCAAGCGTTACAACGAGCTCTGCGCCGCCGGCTCCGACGAAGACTACGGCAAGGACGCCACCGCGATGATCGCGGTCGACGAGGGCCCGTTCTACGGCATCGCCGCCAGCTTCGGCCCCGGCTCCACCACCCCGATGATGGTCACCATGAGCGGCATGCTCACCGACGACGACCTGCGCGTGCTCGACGCCAACGGCGAGCCGATCAAGGGCCTGTATGTCGCGGGCAACTGCCTGGGCGGCCGCTACGGCACGGGCTACTCCACGCCCTGCGCGGGCAACTCCATCGGCTTCGCGGGCACACATGGCCGCATCGCCGGTCAGAACGCCGCAAAGGCGTAAGGCCGCGCGCGCCGCATGAAGGCGGATTCGTATCCATAAGAAAAAGGGGCCGCCCGGCAGGGCACGCCGCTCACAAGGACAAGCCCTCCGCATGGCCAACGCCGTGCGGAGGGCCTGCTCGTTTGTGATGTTCAAGGGCGTGCTCTTTCCATTTTGGGAGGAGTTTTTTTGACGGAGCCGGAGAATTATTCGTCGTGAATCACATATCGGCGCGTATTTGGGAAACGCGTTGACGCGGAAAAGGACCCCTGCTATAATGAATTCCATGTATACGGGAGAAGGGCGGCATGGACGGGAGGCGAACGCGGATGAGCAGCAGGCTGTTTCAGAGGATCCTGACGGCGTTCGCCGTCTCCGTGGGGCTGGCGATTGTGATCCTCGTGGTCACGATCAGCCATGTGGCCTTCAACGACGCCGTGGAGCGCTACGAACGCGAGACGCGCTCGGCCGTGAACGTCTTCTCCCAGAATATGGATTATTACATCAGCAGCTGCGTCTCCGCAGCGCGCGCGGTGTACAGCGACAGCGATCTGCTCTCCCTGCTCACCAGGCAGCGCGAGACGCTGCCCAATCAGGAGGATCGCGCGGCGATCCTGCATTACCTCAAGACCGTGCATTACGCCTGCTCCCCGGCGGTGCAGATCTACATGGCCTGCCCCAACCTGCATCAGTCCTATCTCTATGACCCGTCCGTGCTGATGATGACCTACGGCGGGATCGACACCTCCGGCGAGACCTTCCCGGAGTTTTCGTCGTATCTGGATATCTGTATCGAGCCGACGCATCAGATCATCAACCACGGGCACAAGACGCTCTACTTCAACCAGAGGCAGAACGAGCAGGTGCTGACCCTCTGGCTCCCGATCTACGACCTGCCGAAGAATTCCGCCCAGGTGGCGGCCCTGGCCATCGACCTGCCGGCGGATTTCCTGCTGAGCAGCAGCCAGCTGACGATGGACGAGCAGGAGCAGATCTTCGTCTCCACGCAGGAGGGGCGCATCATCGCGGCGACGGACACAAGCCGGATTCAGCAGGACATCGCGCAGCTGCTCACGGCGCAGGCGCTGGAGGAGCTCGGGAGCAGGCGCTTCACCGTCTCTGAGCGGATGCTCGTGATCGCCTACGACATCGAGCTGCAATACTGCAACTGGCGGCTGTTCAAGCTCGTGCCCATCAACCGGGTCTTCGACAAGACCTGGGTCATGATCTCCCTGTGCATGATCCTCTTCATCGTGTTGCTGATTCTCATCTTCCTGATCAACGCGCAGCACATCCGCCGCCGGCTCATTCCGCTTCAGAAGATCACCGGCTATATGCAGCAGGTGGCGCGCAGCCAGTCCTGGGAGGAGCTGGGGTCGCTGTCGGACTACATGCATTACGAGGATCACGACGAGTTACAGAAGCTGATCGGCACGTTTGACTGGATGATGAAGGCGATGGAGGACTACCGCATCAAGCAATACGAGCTGGAGCTGGCCTACGACCATTCGACCTACAAGATGCTCCAGGCGCAGATCAATCCGCACTTCATCTACAACACCATGCAGTGCTTTGCGACCAACGCGCTGCGCAGAAAGGACGTCGAGCAGTACCGCATGCTCAGCGCGTTCGGGCAGATGATGCACTACGCGATGGTGCTCAATCCCTACATGGTCACGCTGCGCCAGGAGATCGAGTACGTCGAGCGCTATGTCAGCCTGCAGAGGATGCGCTTTGGCTCGCAGGATCAGATGACCTGGCATGCCGGGCCGGAGGCCCTGCGCCTGTCCGTGCCCAAGATGTGCCTTCAGCCGCTGGTGGAGAATTCGATCGTGCATGGAAAGCTGTTTCAGGAGCCGGGCGCAAGGCTGGAAATCTTCGCGCAGTGCAGCGGCGACTGGCTGTGCATCAGCGTGCGCGACAACGGGGAGCCCGTCTCTGAGCAGACGCAGCGGCAGCTCCGGGAGAAGCTGGAGCGCCTGCGCAGGCAGGTCAGAAGCCACGATATCTCCGGCGAGAAGGATTACTTCCGCGAGGCATCCGCCGGCCTGGAGGAGAACGGCCGCTCCGGCCTGATCGGCGTGGAAAACGTCTACAACCGCCTGCTGCTGCTCTTCTCCGACGTGGAGATGGAGCTTTACGCCAACGACTGGGGCGGGACGACCGTTGATCTGAGGCTGTGCCTGACGAGCATGAAGGGGGAGCAAACGCATGAAGGCGCTGATTGTTGACGACGAGGCCCATGTGGTCGAAGCGGTGCAGCTGCTGGTTCCCTGGGATGCGTACGGGATCGACAGAATCCTGACGGCGTTCAGCGTGCCGGAGGCCAGCGACATTCTGGAGGCGGAGCAGCCGGATATCGCGATCGTCGACGTCGTGATCGGGGATACCCTGGGCATCGAGATCCTCAAGCAGATCCAGACCCAGCACATGAAGACGCGCTCCATCGTGATCTCCGGGCACGACGATTTCCAGTACACGCGGGCGATGTTCCTGCTGGGCGCGATCGACTACCTGCTCAAGCCGATCGTGCCGGAGGAGTTGGAAAACGCCGTGAAGAAGGCGGCGGAGCAGGTGATCCGCGAGCAGGCGGGCAGCGCCTCCGCCTTCGGGCTGGACAAGCAGCTCAAGCATCTGTTCCCGGATCATCAGCATTCCCTCTTCCGCAAGCTGTTCCAGAGGGAGATGCGCCAGGTGGCCTATGAAGAGCTCTGCCGCATCAACAGCCGGGTCAAGGGCTCCCGCGCGTGCATGGTGCTGCACGGCACGGGTATGTTCCTGCCCATCTACTCGCAGGATTACGTCATCGCGCTCAGCGGCTTTCTCAACACGCTCCAGCACAGGCTGGAGGCGGAGCTGTGCGGCACGCTCTTTCAGTGCAGCCGGCCGGACCCGGACGTCGTCATTCTGCTCTACGACCGGCTGGACGAGGCGTTTGCGATGGTGAGCGAGCTCAGCGCGGGCTTCATCCGGGAGACGGGCCCGGCCTTCCGCCTGGGCGCCAGCCCGCCTGCGCCCTTTGTCGGCGGCATCGACGAAGCCTGGGCGCGGGCGATCGAGGCGAGCGACGCGATGGAATGGGGATGCCGGGAGCCCGTGGAGCGCTGGCGGGCGGATCTGCCGCGCGCCGGCGCGGAGTATGACCGCCGCAGCTCCAAGGAGCTCTGCTCCGCGCTGCTGGCGGGCGACCGGGCGCGCTTTGAGGCCGCGTTTTCCGCCTGGATGAACGCGCAGCTGGAGGGGCAGCCGTGTACGCGTGGGACGATACGCCGCCTGCGGGGCGCGCTGGTCAGGCTGTACGAGCAGGATTGCCGGGACAGTGGGTTCGAGACGGAGGAGCGCATGGAGCTCGAATTCGCGGAATTCTGCGCGCCGGACTGGGAGACGACGGTTGAGCAGATCGGCGCGGAGGCCCGCCGGCGCCTCTGGAAGCTGACGCTTGCGCAAAACGAGAACAGCGGCTGGGTCAGGAGCGTGGCGGAATACCTGGAGCTCAACTATGCCCAGAAGTTCCATCAGCAGGAATGCGCCGACCTCTTTCATGTCAACAAGGACTACATGAGCCGGCACTTCCGGGAGGTATACGGCGTGGGCATGATCACCTATCTGATGGAGATCCGCCTGCGCAAGGCGAAGGAGCTGCTGGGCTCGTCGGACATGCAGATTCAGGAGATCGCCGACCGGGTGGGCTTTTTTGACGTCAAATACTTTTCCGCGCAGTTCAAAAAGGCGACGGGCATGACGCCCAGCGCCTACCGCACATCAAGCGCCGCAAAGACCCGGAAGAAATAGGTCTGCCGCACGCAAGTGCGGCTTTTTTTGCATCCTACCGCGGGACGCCGGCTCCGGGCGGGGAGGCGCCGGGATGCGCATGGCTTCCCCGGCGACGCCGGCGGCAGGCCGGTTTCCCCTCCGGGGAGAGACAGAAAATCAAAATCACAAACTTTCAGGTCAAAATCCTGTGTTTCAAAATGGGTCAGTTTTTCCTAAAATAAAGACAATAAAGGCAGAGCCATGTACGGAATGCACATGACAACGACGGAAAATGTGGAATTCAAGCCCAAATGCAGGAGGATGATTTGTATGCAAGCTGATCGACGGCCGGCCAGGCCGGGGCGTTCGCTGAGCCGAAGAAGGGAAACGCCGCTGGATTATCTGATCTTCATGGGACCGGCGATGATTCTCTTTACCGCGCTGTTCCTGATTCCGCTGGTCAGCGAGGTGTTCTACTCCTTCACCAACTGGAACGGCATCAATCCGACCTTCAAGATGGTCGGCCTCAAGAACTACAACAAGGCGTTCCGCGACAGCCGCTACTGGACCTCGCTGATCTTCACGATCAAATTCTCGATCTGCGTGGTGTTTTATTCCAACCTGATCGCGTTCTGCTGGTCGTACATCCTGAGCAAGGACATTCCGCTGCGCAACTTCTGGCGCGCGCTGATCTACGTGCCGCGCATCATCGGCGGCGTCATCCTGGGCTACCTCTGGCGGTTCATCTTCCAGAACGTGTTCGTGCAGTTTGGCCAGTGGAGCGGCATCAAGTGGTTCTCCCAGGCCTGGTTCACGACGCAGGAGTCCTCCTTCTGGGCGCTGGTCATCGTCATGACCTGGACGCTGAGCGGCTATCTGATGCTGATCTACTCGGCGGGCTTCACGGCGATTGACGCCACCTACTACGAGGCCGCGACGATCGACGGCGCCTCCAAGTGGCAGCAGCTGCGCTGCATCACGCTGCCGCTGCTGCGCTCCACGTTTACGCGCTGCCTGTTCATCGCGATCAACTGGGCGATGCTGCTCTACGACACGAACATCTCCCTGACGGACGGCAACCCCTTCAGAACCTCCGAGGGCATCACGATGAACATCTACGAGAGCGCCTTCCGCAGCAACCAGATGGCCTACGGCGCAGCCAAATCGGTGACGTTCATCATCATCCTGGTCATCATCTCCTTTGCCCAGGTGAAGCTGACCTCCAGAAAAGAGGTGGAGCTGTAATGAAGACGAGAGACAGACTCGGAACCCTCGTGCGGGAGATTCTGATCCTGGTGAGCTGCGTCATCGTGATGGTTCCGCTGTATTTCACGGTGCTCAACGCGTTCAAGCCCTATTCCGAGATCGCGGCGAACATTGCCGCCTGGCCCAAGGCGCCGACCCTGGCGAACTTCGCCAACGCCTGGCGCCGCCTGAACTTCCCCAACGTGCTCAAGAACACGACGGTGATCACCATCCTCTCCGGCCTGGGCTGCGTGGTGATCTCGGGCATGACGGGCTACTGGATCGCCCGGCACTCGAACCGCCTGACCAAGACCTGGAACCTGCTGTTCCTGTGCGGCATGTGCGTGCCCTTCCAGTGCATCATGATTACGTTCGCCAAGATGATCGGCCTGATGAAGATGGGCAATCACCTGATGGGCGTCGTCATCAGCTTCTGGGTGTTCTCGCTGCCCATGAGCCTGTTCCTGGTGACGGGCGCGGTCAAGAACGTGCCCATCGGCATCGAGGAGGCGGCGATCATCGACGGCTGCGGCAATCTGCAGCTCTTCTGGCGGATCGTCTTCCCGCTGATCAAGGGCACGATGTTCACCATCGTCTCCCTCAACGTGCTGACCTACTGGAACGACTACCTGATGACGCAGTTCATCCTGACCAAGACGGAGAACAGAACGATACAGATCGCGATGCAGTCCCTGTTCAACGAGGCGTTTTTCTCCTGGGACACGGCCGTCGCCGCGGTGACGCTCTCGATCACGCCGCTGTTCATCTTCTTCGTCATCGCCCAGAAGCAGGTGATCGGCGGCGCGACCGCCGGCTCCGTCAAGGGCTGATTGCAGGGCTCGATAAGCCGGATACCGCCCGGTGTGCGGTCCGCATCGGGGGATCCGGCCTATGAGATAAACGGACACAAGAAAGAGAAAAGGAGAGACGAACATGAAGAAACTGATAGCGCTGTTGGTCGCGACGGCCATGATCCTGACGATCGGTTCCGCGATGGCGGAGGGCATCAAGCTGACGGTCTGCATGCCGCTGGGCCAGTGGACGGACAACTTTGATGCGCTGATCGACTCCTACATGGAGAAGCATCCGGAGATCGAGACGATCGACGCGACCTTCCCCAGCTCCGACGTCTACAACGACCTGCTCAAGGCGGATCTGGCCGCCGGCGAGCTGCCCGACATCATCAGCATCTGCTACGGCCGCCTCAACGAGGAGTGGTTCCAGTACTGTGCGGACCTCACCACGGATTTCCCGGCGTACAGCGATCTGACCACCGCGCAGATTGAGGTCGGCACCGCCGAGGGCTTTGGCTTCATCGTCGCGCCCGTCTACGAGGAGGGCACCGGCATCCTCTACAACATGCGTCTGCTGGAGAAGGCCGGCTGGGATCATACGCCGCAAACTCGCGACGAGCTGGCTCAGCTGTGCGCGGACCTCACGGCTGTCGGCATCAAGCCGTTCATGCATCAGTGGGGCGAGACCTACCTGAACCTGTTCAACTGGGTTGGACCGACCTGGCTGGGCAACAAGGAGGGTCAGGGCCGCGAGTTCCTGGAGGAGATGCTCGCCGGCAAGGACATGAACCTCGCCGAGGACAAGGAATGGAACGACTTCCTGGATACCTACGAGATTCTGATCGAGTACGCGCAGGAGGGCGCCATCGCGACGGACAAGTGGACCTGCCGCAACGCCTTCTTCCTGGAGGAGTGCGCGATGCTCGTGGGCGAGGGCTCCTGGGAGACGCCCAACATCGCCAACACCAACCCCGAGCTGCTCGACTTCGTCAAGCAGGACGTGCTGCCCGTGTCCAATGACCCGAAGGCCAACAACCTGCAGCTGCAGACGATCGGCATCTCCGTGACCAACACGGCCAGCGAGGAGCACATCAAGGCCGCCAAGGAATTCGCCAGCTACATCATCGACTCCGAGGATGCCGCGAAGTGGCACCAGGAGCTGATGGGCAGCCCGACCTCCGTCATCACGCTGGAGGTTTCCGAGAATCTGCCCGCGCTGGGCAAGGACGTCATCGCGCTGATGCAGGAGGGCCGTGCGGCCGAGTCGATGTATCAGTTCATGCCGGCCGTCATCATGACGGATCTGGAGGAGGCCTGGGCCCGCTACGTCGCGCAGAGCTACAGCCGCGAGGAGTTCACCAAGCGCTACGAGGAGATCTTCAAGGATTACGCCGAGGGCTTCTATGACTGATTGTGACCGGTTCTGACGGATTCAGCCGAAGGCTGATCCGGTCAGGGCGGCGCAAGAACGAGAAAAGAAAGGACGAAATGCAACCATGAACGCTTATGCCTTCTACGAAGCCGGACACACCGTTCAGTACAACGAGCACGGGGTTGAGGTCTTCGAGCTCCTGCCCGGCACGCATGACGAGGTCAGAGCCTTCAAGTACACCATGAAAGCGGGCAGCTCTGTCACGCCCGAGCTGTACAAGGACAGCAGCGTGCTCTACGTGTTCGGCCATGTGCATGGCGGCGTAGGCATCCTCCGGGATGAGCACAGGGTGTACGATCTGGATACCGTTTGCTTCTATGCGCCCAACTACGAGCACGAGGCCTACACCATCACGGCGGTGACCGACTTTGAATTCGTGCAGGTCGTGGCGCACATGGATTCCCACGACTGGGCCTGTGCCGGGGATACGCAGCTGTCGCTGCCGTTCTTCCGCACGGAGGCGCAGTGCGACCGCTACGATCAGGACTGCAAGACGCCGGGAACGATTTCCAGGACGGTGCTCTTTGGCGAGTTTGACCGCCTGGGCCGCCTGACCTGCGGCATCTGCGAAGCGGTGGACTGCGGCGGAACGATCGAGAAGGGCCATCCCGAGGTTCATCAGTGGAATTACGCGCTGGAGGGCGCGAATTACTGGATGAACGTGGGCAGCGGCGATGTCGAGAACATCGAGCACTATGACCGCGTGGAGGGCGATTGGGACTTCATCCCCGCCGGCCCGGATCATACGCTGTACGCGGAGATGGGGCAGAAGGTGCATTACTGCTGGGTGGAGTTCAACACCCACAAGCGGGGCGAGTAAGGAGGCAGAGCGACCATGGGATATCAGTATGTCTGCAGGGCGGACGAGGAGAAGACGTTTGTAAACGGCTATGCTCAGACCGAGATGCCGCTTGACCGGGACTTCCCGGACATTCAGCACTATGGAATCAAGTTCTATCGCTGCAACCTGAAGGCAGGGGCGACCGTCGCGCCGCCGCTGCTCAGGGACACCATCGTCCTGCTGATCTTCAACGGCAGCCAGGCCTACATCCACTACGGGCCGGAGATCTTCCGCGTGACGGAGCTCTCCTTCTTCATCCCGGATTTCGACAAGCAGGCGTATACCGTCGGCGCGATCGAGGATACGGAGTTCATCATGGGCGTGTTCCCGATGAACGACTGGGATAAGAAGAACTACCTGCACTGGCACAAGCATCTGCCGTTCTTCAAGCCCTACACCGAGGCGGTGGAATACGGCCAGAGCTGCAAGCTGCCCGGCACACATTCCTGGACGATCCTGCAGGGCATGATGCTTGGCCACGTGACGGTGGGCGTCGTCCGGGCGACGGGCGCGGGCACCGACGAAAAGGGCCATCCCGAGGTGCATCAGTGGAACTACTGCCTGCCGGGCTGCGATTTCACGCTGGACGTGGAGGGAGAGACGGCCGAGCAGAAGCCGGGCGACTTCTCCTTCATCTACGCCGGCAAGGACCACAAGCTGCTCGCCAAGCCTGGCAAGGAGGTCTTCTACGTCTGGGTTGAGTATTACAGCGAGGACGATCTGACGGTCTACAACAAGGCCAGCGTCACGAACCGTTCTGTCAAGGAAGCTTACGAGGAGATCATGGCTGCCAAGGCCAAATAATCTGTCGACAACGGGGAAGCGGGCCGCAGCGGAGGGCATTTTGCTGCGGCCCGCTTTAGTGAGGCAATGAGCGGATACTTCTTTGTGTTTTTCTCGGCGGTTCTCTATGGGATTGAACCGACCGTGCTCGAGATGGCGGTGGAGCGGGGCATACCCGTCGAGACTGCGTCCTTGATGATGTCCGTGCTGATGATCGCCGGCTTTGGCGCGGTGGGGCTCGCGTCCAGGGCGCGCCTGCGCGTGACGCGCGGTCAACTGGGCAGGCTTCTGTTGCTGGGCATGCTCTCCGCGGGCACGAGCATCCTGCTGGCCTCGTCGTATGCGTATATCCCGGTGGGCTGCGCGACGGTGATCCATTTTCTGTATCCGACGCTGACCTGCCTGGTCATGCTCATCTTCTTCGGCGCGCGGCTGACGGTGCTGCGGGTGCTGGCGATGGTCTTCTCGCTCGCGGGGCTTGTGCTGGTCACGGGCGGCGTGAGGAAGGGCTCGCCGGTGGGCGTTCTGCTGGCGCTGTGCTCGAGCTTCACGTTTGCGGGCTATACGGTGCTGACCGACCGCTTCAGCAGCCTCGGCGCGCTGCCCACGACGGTGCGCATGCTCTACATCAACGTGGGCTGCCTGATCATGTCCGGGACAGCGCTGCTGCTCAATCCGCAGCCGGCGTCGTTCAGCGGCGAATCGGCGCTGTTGCTCCTGGCTGCGACGGCGATGATCGCGGGCGCGATGACCTGCTTTGTCCGGGGCATTGATCGGATCGGCGCGACCTCGGCGGCGTTTTTCAGCCTGTTTGAGCCGCTGACGAGCATGGTCGTCAGTACGGTGGTCTATCATTACAGCTTGGGCCCGGGAACCCTGCTGGGCTGCTGTCTGGTGCTGGCGGCAGTGCTCTTTGTCGCGCTTTCGGACAGGGAGGAACAACGCAGGCAGCCTGAGCACAGGCCGGCATGAAGAGGGGGCGCACGCAATGGCAGAGAAGAGAATGGATCTGACGCGCGGACAGCCGGTTGCCGGCATTCTGCGGTTTTCCGGGCCGCTGGTGCTGGGCAATCTGTTTCAGCAGCTGTACAGCATTGTGGATGCGGTGATCATCGGCCAGCGCTGCGGCGTGGAGGCGCTGGCGGCCGTGAGCTGCACGAGTTGGGTCTGCTGGATGGTCAATGCGCTGTGCAGAGACAGCGGCAACACGTTCGGCATCATGGGCTCCATCCGTGCCGGCCAGCGTGACGAGGGGACGTTCCGCCGGATCGTCGCGCAGGCCCTCCTCTACGGGCTGCTGGTCGCGGCGGCGGTCACGGCGCTGTCTGTGCTGGCGCTGGATGGGATCGTTTCGGTTCTGCGGATCCCGGAGAACATTGCGCAGGCGGCACGCACCTATCTGCTGATCTATCTGCTGTGCATCCCACCGATGCTGGCATTCAACCTGGCGTCGTCGCTGCTGCGCTCCATCGGCAACAGCGCCGTGACGATGACGGCCATGACGGCGTCGACCGCAGCCAATATTGCGCTGGATCTGCTGTTTGTCGTCGGCTTTGGCTGGGGCGTCACGGGCGCTGCGCTGGCGACGCTGCTGTCGATCATGCTCTCGGCGGTGATCGCGCTGTACGCCTGCATGCAAAGCGGTCTGTTTCGCCTTCGCCGCGCGCAGCTCAGGCCGGACTGGGCGCTGCTGCGGGAGGCGATGGGCCTGCTGCTGCCCATGCTGTTCAACAGCGCGATCATCGCCGCGGGCGGCATGGTGGTGCTCAGCCGCTGCAACATGCTGGGCTCCTCCTTCACGGCAGGACGCTCGGCCGAGGGGAAGATCTTCAGCCTGCTGGAGGCGGTCATCATAGCGCTGCAGACGGGTGTGAGCGTCTTCGTCGGGCAGAACCTGGGCGCAGGACAGATTGAGCGGATCATCCGGGGCCTGCATCAGAGCCTGGCGGTGATCATGGGCATCTTCCTGCTGATGGCGGCCGGCGTGCTCGTGTTCCTCAATCCGATTCTCAACCTCTTCCTCTCCCGCCAGGATCCGGCGAGCTACGCGGAGGCCTTCTGCGTCGGGCAGCAGGCGATGCGCTGCATCCTCGCCGGCATGATCGTCATGACGCCCATGTACATCTACCGCGTGACCATTCAGACGCTGGGACACGCGCAGGTTGCGGCAATCGCGGGCGTGGGGCAGATGATCATCCGCATTCTGACGATCACCGTCGGCCCGTCGCTCATCGGCATCTACGCCTATTACATCACGGACTGCATGGCCTGGGCGATCTCGCTGCCGATCGTCTCGATTCCATGCTATCGCGTGCTGGAGAGGCTGCGGCGCGGGACAAAGGGCTGAAAAGAAGAAAAAGCCCCATACGCGGGCCCGGTTTGACGGGGGCCCGGCGTATGGGGCTTTTTATATGCCCGGATTGGGCAGGAAAAGGGGATCGGTCCTCGGCGCCGTCGAAGAGGATGACGGTCTTCTTGACGGAGGGATCGGGATGGAGGATGTTCTCAAAGACCTTGTCGATCTCGCTGAACTTGACGAACGTGGTCGCCAGGCCCTCCATACGGTACTGGCCCGCGGCCATCTTCTCGGAGGTGGGGATCCACTGGTTGAGGCTCATGCGCGTGCCGATGATGTCGAGCTCGCGGCCGTTGATCATCTGCTGGGTGATCTTCTCGGGGACGGTGCAGAAGCCCATCACCGCCTTGCGAAATGATTGACAATCGGGGAACGCCGGATTATGATACAGGAAGAGGATTCTGTCGCCAAAGGAGGACTCCCATGATCCGGATTATGGTCATCGACGATGAAATAGAGGAAGCGCTTGGCATCCGGGAGATGGTGCGCCATGCGCTGGAGCAGCGGCATGAGCCGGCGGAGATTTCCGTGCATCAGGACGCGCAGGCGTTTCTTGACGCGTATGCGGCAGGGCAGAGCGACGTCATCCTGCTGGACATTCAGATGCCGCGGATGGATGGCATGACCTGCGCGGAGCGGATTCGCGAGCGCGACGCCTCCGTCATCCTGATCTTCATCACCAGCATGATCCAGTATGCCGTGCAGGGGTATCGCGTGGAGGCGATGGACTACATCGTCAAGCCCGTGACGCCTGCGCTGCTGGAGCACAGCCTGAGCCGGGCCCTGAAGCGCCTGGGCAGGCGCAAGACCCTCATCGTCCGCGCGGACGACGGCATGCGCAGCCTGGAGGCGGACGAGCTGCTCTACGCGGAGGCGCTCAACCACCGCGTCATTCTGCACACGGCAGACGGGGAGATCCGCTGCACGCAGACGCTCGCCTCGATCGAGGCGCAGCTGGAGGGCTACGGCTTCTTCCGCTGCCACGCGGCATTCCTGATCAACATGAAGCGGGTACAGCATATCGACGGGAACGACCTGTACATGGCCGGAAAGGCCATCCCGATCAGCAAGCACAGGCGCAGGGCGTTTCTGCAGGAGCTGACCGCTTACTGGGGGGAGACGATATGAGCCTGACGGCGGAGAGGATTCTGGCAGAGATGCTGTTCGCGCTGATGCATACGCTGCTGCTCGCGGGCTTTATCGACCCCGGCCCCGGGCGGACGGCGCCGCAGCGGGGCGCGCTTTTGCTGGGCTGCGCGCTGGCGCAGACCCTGATCCGGGGGTTTGAAAGCCTCGACGGCCTGACGGGCTACCTGTTTCTGGCGGCATGCATCGGCGCGGCGTTTGCGTTCATCCGGCTGTGGAGCGGCCTGCCCTGGAAGGCGGCGCTCCAGCGCGCGCTTTGCTATGTGCTGCTGACGGAGTGCGTGACGCTGACGCTGTGCCATCTGAGCCAGGAGCTGCTGGGCGCGGACATCTTTCGCACGCTGCCGCTGCGGCGGGAGCTCCCGGCGATGATCGCGATGGGGCTTTGCAACGCGCTGCTGCTGCGCGTGCTGCGGCATTTCCTCCCGCCGGAGGCGCTGGTGGACGGCAACAGCCTGACGCTCAGCCTGCTCTCCGCCGTGCCGTATCTGTATGCCTGGCGGATCACGGCGTGGCTGCCTGTGGCGCATGAGAATGTGCCGCTGTCGGTGATTCTGACGATGATCGCGAGCTGCTTCCTCTCCCTGGTTCTGATCGTCAGCCTGGAGAGCCGCCTCTTCGCCGAGAGGGAGAAGCAGAAGGCGCAGGTGATGCAGCGCGTCATGGAGCTGCGCCAGCAGCAGTACATCCTCAAAAAGAGCAGCATCGAGCAGGTGCGCCGGCAGTACCACGACATGAAGAACCTGCTGCTCTATCTGGAAAACAGGCCGTCGCAGGAGAACCTGCGGGCGCATCTGGCCAAGATCCTCGACGACATCCGCCCGTTTGAAAACGTGCTGGATACCGGCAACGAGGCGCTCGACATCCTGCTGAGCGAGAAGCTGCGCCAATGCGGGGAGAAGCAGATCGTCTGCACGGTGCTCGCGGACGGGGCGCTGCTGCGGTTCATCCATCCGCTGGATCTGGTGACCATCGTGGGCAACGCGATGGACAACGCCATCGAGGCTTGCCTGCGCGTCCCGGAGGGCGCGCGGTTCATCCAGGTGCGCACGGTGCAGCAGAACGGCTTTGCTGTGCTCTCCTTCAGCAACAGCTGCGACGGGGAGATCCGCACCGCCGGCAGAAGGATTCTGACGGGCAAGCAGGACAGGGAGAACCACGGCTTCGGCCTGGCCAACATCCGCCGCGCCATCGAGGGCTACGGCGGGGAGATGAGCTGGCGCGTCGGGGACGGCGAATTCACCCTGACGCTGCTGTTTCAGAGGGCGCGATGAGCGCTAAAGCCATAAGAAAAGGAAAGGGCCCCCTCTCTGCGCGGCAGAGGGAGGGCCTCTTCTGTTTGCTCAGTCCATCGGAAAGACGCTCTGCGTGAGCCGCTCCGGATCCGGGGAAAAGCGGCAGTAATCGCGGACGGAGCGGATATTTTGGCTCTGCATGCCGTCGATCCGGCTGACCGCGCCCGCGCCGAAGGCCAGCTGCGCGCAGCCCTCCCGCTCCAGGCGCAGATAGGCGCTCTCGCAGCCGGGCAGCGCGTATTGCCCCGGCAGGTATTGAGCAAAGCCGTGCGCCGTCAGAAAGGCGTCGGCGGCGGTGGACAGGGCGGCGCGCTCCGCGCCGTTTGGCAGATGGCGGCGCAGCGATGCGCTCGCCGCATTCTCCCTGACCCAATGCTCGGCAAACGGCGTGCCGGGCACGACGCGCAGCGGCAGCAGCTGAATGTGCTGCGCGCCGTAGCGCAGCGCCGTTTCAAGCGTCTGCACGAGCGTGCCGGGCGTCTGCGCGGGCAGCCCCGTCAGCACGTCGAAGGAGAGGGAGACGGGCGCGCCCGCGAGCACCATTTGGGTCACATCCATCGCGCCCGGCGGCAGAAACCGCCCCAGCGGCTCGCATTCAAAGCCGTTCGCCGTCGCATAATCGATGCTCAGGCGCGTGACGCCGCCGCGGCGCATGGCGGTGAGCGTCTCCGTGCTGACCATGCCGGGATGCACCTTGAGCGTCACCTCCGGCTCCGGCGCGAAGGGGAACCAGGCGCGCAGGCTGCGCAGCAGGACGCCGAGCTTCTCGTCGAACAGATGGCCCGCGATGCCGCCGCCGATCCAGACGGCCTGCACCTCGCAGTCGTCAAACTGATGCGCGCTGGCCTCGACCTCGCGCGTCAGCGCGTCGGCATAGCGGTCAAGCAGCGACAGGTCGCCGATGACGTCGCAGCCTTTGTCGCAGTAGCTGCAGCGCGCGGGGCAGAAGGGGACGTTCAGGGCGAGCAGGATGGGCATGCGCATGGCGTTCTTCCTTTCGTGCAAAGGCGCCCGGCGGGGCAGCGCTGTCCCGCCGGGCATGGGAACGATCAGACGGTGCCATGCGCGCTGGTCGCGCTGTCACCCGTGGAGACGACGGGGGCTTCCGTGCCGATGTACTCGCCGGTCAGCGCGCCCAGGACGGTCGCCATGCCGATGGAGATGCCGTTCATCGGGCTGGTGTACTGGAGCGGGAAGCGACCGCCGGAGGCGTTGCCCACAGCGAAGAGGCCCGGGATCGGTTCAAACTTCTGGTTGAGCACGGCGCCATTGCCGTCGACGAACAGGCCCGCCAGCGTGACGAGCACGAGGTTGGCGTTGCGCTCGATCTTCTCGGCGTAGAACGGGCCCTCGCTGATGCGCACCATCATGTCGGCGCTCTTGGCGTAGTCGGGATCCTTGCCGTTGGCGGCGTAGGCGTCGTAGGTCTTGACAGAATTGACGAAGTTCGCGGCGGCCTCGCCCTCGTAGCCCAGGTAAGAGGCGAGCGTCTCCAGGTCGTCGGCGGCATAGACGCCCCTGACGCCGTCGGCGCCCGCGGCGTAGACCTCGGCCAGACTGGCCTCGTACTCGTCCATCTTCGCGTCGCTGATGTCGGCGGCGTTGAAGTGGCCCAGCGGCTGGTTCTGCGCGAACTCGCGCCAGTGGCCGTTGTCCCAGACCTGCACGATGCTGCTGCCGATCGGCTGGCGCGCGCTCTGGCAGCCCGCGACGAACGGCACGCCGAAGGCCTCGTTGCAGAAGCGCTTACCGTACTTGTTGATCCACAGGCCGCCGGCCGCGCCGAAGAAGCCCATCGGCAGCGCGGAGGTCGCACCGCCCATCGCGGCCCTCGGGCCGATCTCCATGACGCCGCCGGCCCAGATGCCCATGCGCGTGCCATAGCCGTTGCGGCCCGCGCCGGTCAGCTTGGTGTAGGGGTTGCACTCCTGTACCTCGGTGCAAAGCGCGCTGTACATTTCGCTGTTGGCGGAGAAGTCGCCGGTCGCCAGCACGGTCGCCTTGCGGCTCATGAAGCGGTAGTAGCGGCCATCCTCCTCGCTCTGGCAGATGACGCCGCAGACCGTGTCGCCGTCCTTGATGAGCACCTTGGCCGTCATCTGGTAGAAGGCCTGGCTCTCGGGCGAGGCCTCGAGGCCCTTCTCGACCTGCGCGAGGCAGAACGCGGCGGAGGAGGGCATGTTGCCGCTGCCCAGCGTGATGGTTGCCGGATAGGTGAAGAAGTGGCCCTTCTGGTAGCTGTACTGGTTGTTGGCCTGGTCGATGGTGCAGACGCTGCCCACCTGGGTGATGTCGTCGTAGACCTCCATCATCCAGTCGACGATCTCGCCGTTGCGCTGGGCGAACTTGCGGATCAGATCCGGCTGCGCGCGCCCGGCGCACTGGAGCATGTAGCTGTCGATAAAGTCAGTCGGGTCAAACGTGCTCTTGGGCACGCCGAGCACCTTCTCCTGCCATTCAGAGTTGAAGTGGCCCAGTTGGCCGCCGTAGCTGTTGAAGTCCGCCTTGGGCTGCGAGTCGATGACGATACAGGTGGAACCCTTCTCGCAAGCCATGCGGAAGCAGGGCGCTCCGGAGTAGTTCGCGCCGATGACGATCACGTCCGCGCTGTATTCGCCGGCGATGTCGCTTTCGGCGATCTTCGGAGCCTCGCCGACCCAGCTGCGGCGCATGCTGTAATAGACGGTATCACCGTTGGCGTCGACCTGCTCGACGGGATCGCTGCCCGCGGCGGAGGCGGCGACATAGGGCACGCCCTTTGCCTGCGCGATACACTTGGCAGCGGCTTCTTTGACGCCGTCGGAGGTCAGCGTCGCGCCGGTCACGGCATCCACATCAGCGCTCTGCGCATCGAACATGGCCTTCGTCAGCTTTTCAGCGGCGGGGCCCGCAATCTCCTGCGTTTCACCGGAGACATCCATGATGATATCCGTGATGGAAGTCTCGTCGAAGGTCATGGTGACGGTCACGTCGCCGTTGCGGCCCGTGCCGGTTGCCGTGTAGGTGCCGGGCATGTAGGCGGGAGCGCTCTCTGCCTTGGAAACCATACCGGGAATCAGGCTTGCGGCAGCAGCGCCAAATGCGCCCTTGCCCGCAAACCGAAGAAAGTCACGGCGGGAAAGATTAGCCATGTGGATTCTCCTTTCAAAGTAAACCGGCATGATGCCGGTGACATTTCCGACGAAGTGACATAAGTCCAGTTGCTTTGTGCCCGAGACCGGAGCTTTGCAGAAGGACTTACAGAGTAAATGTTTCTATCCAAAGGAATGACGATAAAACAGGATTGATATGCAGCGGGAGGCAGCCTTTAGCAGGACGCTCTGACCTGCTGCAGATAGGCGAGCTGATCTTCTCCAAGGGTGTTGAACGGCACCGTCTTGCTGATGATTTCCTCCGCGCCTCTGACCGGGCTCAGGAACTGCGCGTATACCCTGAGGCCGTCCTGTATGCCCTCGCGCGTCATTGTGCAGCGTACCATGCCCATGCGCATTGCATAGTAGCTGTAGGTCATCTGCCATTGCGCTGCGATAGCGCTGGCCTGATCGTTCAGCGCACGGCTTCGGCGGATAGCGCTCGCAGGGACGGCGGCAAACAGCGCCTTGCAGTAAGCAAAGCTCTTCTCAACGGCTTCCATCACCGGCTTGTCATGCAGCCGCGCCTTTTCGGAAGCGCCGCTGGCGTCGAAGTAGGCCGTTCGCTGGTAGAAGCTGACGAGCTCCCGGCCATCCGAGAGGACCTCAGCGTCCCGCCGGAGAACCTCCAGCACCTTGCCCAGCAGAAACGTGTATACCTGCCTGCGCACCCGGCTCTTCTCCGCCTTCGGCGCAAACCGAATGGCATAACGGGCACAGTTCAGCTCATTCTGAGAATCATACGCGTCGATGGGCAGAAACAACTGAAAGCTTTGCATAGCGATCAGCCACGCTTCAAAGCGGGTTTCATCCTGCTCCAGAGCTTTGTCCGCCCATTCAAGCGCCGCTTTTCCATCCTGTTGATGCAGGGCTTCCGATGCCCGAATAAGAAGATCGTTCATCCTGTGCTCCTTGTGAAACGGGCGGCTCTCCGATCGCGAAGAGCCGCCGCAGGGTCAGGCAGACGGCTTACTTCTTAAGGAACTCTGCCACAGAGCGGCCGCACTCACGGCCCAGCACGATCGCCATGCCCAGGGAGATGCCCGGGATCGGCGTGAAGTATTCGTTGCCGAAGCGGCGTCCGCAGGTGTTGCCGGAGGCATACAGGCCGGGGATCGGGTTCATCTCCGCGTCGATGACGTTCTGTTCGCCGTCGGTGAGCAGGCCGCCCATGGTGACCATGGTCGAGCCAATGGTCGGCGTGGTCTTGACCGCGTAGAACGGGCCCTCGTTGACGGGGAAGAGCACCGCCGCGTCGCGGCCGTAATCGGAGTCGACGCCCGCCGCGCACATGTCGTTGTAGCGGTTGACGCTGGCGACAAAGTTCTCCTTCTGCTCGCCGGTGAGGCCGAGATTCTCTGCCAGCTCCTCGATGGTTTCGCCCACGACATATTCGGCAGGCTTCATCATCGGGCCGCCCATCGGCATCGGAGATTCAGTCGTTTCCGGCTCAACATAGGTGCCCTTGTACTTGGCGTAGGCCGTCTCCAGTTCCGCCTTGAAGGACTCGAGGTTGCCGTTGAGCGGGGACCACGCACCATGCTGCGGCACGAGGTGACAGCGGTACTCCGGGAAGTTCTTGTCGAAGACGACGTAGAACGCATCGCGGTTCATGAACAGCGTGGGACGGCCGCGATGCTCGATGGTGCCGTAGAACTCGTTGCAGAAGCGCTTGCAGTTGTGGTCGAGCCAGAGCGCCTGGGGCATCGTGGCCTGCACGGAGGCGGAGGGCGAATAATGCTTCATGTTCATGCCCGGCACCGGCCAGGTCTCCAGATGGCCGCCGGCCCAGTAGCCCATGCGGATGCCCTGACCGTCATGATCCATCATGGCGGTGAGCGCATCACCGTTCTTCTCGATGAAGCAGCCCTTG
>SFFC01000019.1 GCA_004556985.1 Clostridiales bacterium
CAACATGGTCATCGGCAAGGTGCTGACCATCGACGAGCTCTTTGAGATGGGCTTCGAGGCGGTCTATGTCGCCTCCGGCGCGGGCCTGCCGCGCTTCATGGGCATCCCGGGCGAGAGCCTCAAGGGCGTCTACTCCGCCAACGAGTATCTGACCCGCATCAACCTCATGAAGGCCTACAAGAAGGACAGCAAGACCCCGATCAAGCAGAGCCACAAGGTCGCCGTCGTCGGCGGCGGCAACGTCGCGATGGACGCGGCGCGCTCCGCGAAGCGCCTGGGCGCCGAGGAGGTCTACATCGTCTACCGCCGCGGCATGGAGGAGCTCCCCGCCCGTAAGGAGGAGGTCGAGCATGCCGAGGAGGAGGGCATCATCTTCAAGACCCTGACCAACCCGGTCGAGGTGCTCGGCGACGAGAACGGCATGGTCTGCGGCATGAAGTGCGTCGAGATGGAGCTCGGCGAGCCGGATGCCTCCGGACGCCGCCGCCCGGTCGTCAAGGAGGGCAGCGAGTTCGTCCTCGACGTCGACACGATGATCATGTCCATCGGTACGAGCCCGAACCCGCTCATCCGCTCCACCACCCCGGGCCTGGAGACCAACAAGCACGGCTGCATCATCACCAACGGCGATGACGGCCTGACCAGCCGCGAGGGCGTCTACGCCGGCGGCGACGCGGTCACCGGCGCGGCGACCGTCATCCTCGCGATGGGCGCGGGCAAGCACGCCGCCAAGGCCATCGACGAGTACATCAAGAGCAAGAACGCCTGATCCGGCGTAAGAAAAAGTCCGCCTCCGGAATATCCGGGAGCGGACTTTTTTTAACACAGCGAGAATGGACAGAAAACAGGATGAAAGCCATTCTGGCTCATTTTCCGCTGTGGAACAGGATCGCCAGATAGAACAGCGGGATGTTCAGCCAGTGGCGCGGGTTGAGGCCGGTGATCTCCGTGATACGGTTGAGCTTGTAGAGCACGGTGTTCTTGTGCAGGAAGAGCTGGGCCGCGGTTTGCTGGATGGAGCCGTCGTTTTTGTAGAGCGCGAGGATCAGCGTGCTGAAATCCTCGATCTCCTCGGGCGAGCAGGCGTTGAACACCCGGCGGACGAAATCCTCCCGCGACTGCCCGGAGATCTCGCCGATGAGCAGCTCGTAGGTCGCCTCGTCGTAGAAGAGCACGCGCTGAAGCGTCTGCTCGCAGGAGCTGAGCGCGCGGCTCGCCTTCTCATAGGCCTGATGCATGCTGACGCGGCCGAAGTCCTTGAGGCTGTCTGCGCCGGCGATGAGCTCCTCGCCGAACTCCGCCTCGACGGAGGAAAAGACCGTGCGGATGAACGCGCGCAGGCGCTCATCCTCCATGAAGGGAAGCAGGCAGATCATCTGCGAGGGCGTCTTGCTGAAGACGGCGTCCGGAATGTCGCCCGTCAGTTGGCGCAGGCGGCGGTTGATCGCGTCGATGAGCTGCTGGCCGTCCGGCGTGTCGCGGTAGAGCTGCAGCTTGCGCAGCTGGAAGACAACGACGCGGCGGCGGACATGCAGATCGACGCGCTGAATCTCGGCGCGGCGCACGAAGTCCGGCTCGGAGACGTTGATCTCCGTGAGAATCCAGTCGTCAAAGAAGCGGTCGCGGATCCTGTCTGCGATCTTTTTCTTTTCGTGCGCGTCGTTCTCCGCGAGCTGAATCTCCGTCATCCGCTTGATGATCTTGCCGTAGCGGTCGACCTCCTCACTGTCGCCCGTGATGCCGATGGCGCCGACGGTCTTCCCGTCGATATCCAGCGAGTAGTTGCAGCCGCGCAGCGCGCCCTCGTACTCGCCGTCCTCATGGACGAAGAGCTGGCTGAGCCCCTCGCGCAGCAGCTTCGCCGCGCCGCCGTGGTAATTGCCGATGCGGCCGGGAGACGTGCTGGCGATGATGGTGCCGTTCTCGTCAAAGAAATTGAGCTGCTGCTGCAAAACGCTGGCGAGGCCGTCGATGATGTTCTGGGCAAGCGTTGCTGAAATCTTCATGGTCTGTTGCTCTCCGTCGTGGAAGGATGGGTCAGGGGCGCAGCAGGGCGACGGCGACGTCGTTGACGTTCGTGCCGGTCGGGCCGGTGATGATCAGCCCGCCGCAGGCCTCAAGCGCGTGGTAGGCGTCGTTGTCGCGCAGCGTCTGGCTGATCGAAATGCCCTGCTCGCGCAGGGTCTGCGCGGTGGAGCCGTCCGTGTAGCCGCCGGCGGCGTCGGTCGGGCCGTCCGTGCCGTCGCTGCCGACGCTGAAGACGGCCGCGCCGTCAAGGCCGTCGATGCCCTCGGCTGCGGCGAGCGCGAGCTCCTGGTTGCGCCCGCCCTTGCCCTTGCCGGTCAGCACGACGACGGTTTCGCCGCCCGCGATGAAGGCGAGGCGCTTATCGCTGCCGGCGTGCGTCCTGAGGATGGAGGCGAGGAAGCTGCCGGCCTCCTTTGCCTGGCAGGCGAGCAGGTCGGTCAGCAGCACGGGCTCATAGCCCAGCGCGCGGCAGGTCTCCCCGGCGGCGCGGCAGAGCTCGCGCACGGAGCCGGTGATCTGCGTCGTCACGTTGGAAAGCGCCTTGGGCGTCTCTTTGTGCAGCAGCGCGAGCGCCTCCTGCGAGAGGCGCAGGCCGTACTTCTGCGCGATGGCAAGCGCCTGGGCGCAGGTGCTCGAGTCCGGGCAGGCCGGGCCGGAGGCGATCATGTCGAGCGGATCGCCCAGAATGTCGGAGAGAACGACGGCAAAGACCTGCGCCGGGGCGCAGAGCTGCGCGAAGCGGCCGCCCTTGACGGCGGAGAGCCGCTTGCGGATGGTGTTCATCTCGACGATATTCGCGCCGCAGGCGAGCAGCTGACCCGTGATATCCTGCAGCTCCGCGCCGGAGACGAGCGGCTTTTCAAACAGCGCGCTGCCGCCGCCGGAGAGCAGGAAGAGCACGGTATCCTCCGCCGTGAGCCCCTTAACGAGGTCAAGTGCCGCCTGCGTGCCGCGGAAGGAATTCTCATCCGGCACGGGATGGCCGGCCTCGTAGCAGTCGACGCCCTCGATGGGGCCCATCACATGGCCGTACTTGGTGACGACGACGCCGCGTTCGATGCGGCTGCCGAGGCAGTCCCGGGCGGTTTTGGCCATCTGCCAGGCGGCCTTGCCCGCGGCGACGAGCCGCACGCGGCCGCGCGGCGCGATATCCCGGAGGGCGCGCGTCACGGCCTCGTCCGGACGGACGGCGCGCAGCGCGCTTTTGATGATCTCGTCAGCATCCTGACGAAGCGCTTTGTTCATGAAGCAGCCTCCCTTTGCTATGATAGCGGAATGAAAAAGGGATCGCTGCGGGAAAGGCGTTTCCCGCAAGCGATCCCGTCGGGCGGATATCGTTGTCAGTCGGTCACAGGACGAGGGAGAGGATGAAGATGCCGACCATGGAGGCGACGCCCAGCACGAGGGTCATCGCGGTCTGCGTCTTGTAGCCCTGCTCCGGCGTCATGTCGCCAAAGTTGGTGACCACCCAGAAGTAGGAGTCGTTGGCATGGGAGACCGTCATCGCGCCGGCGCCGATGGCCATGACGACCAGCGCAGCGCGCGCCGGAGAGGCAAAGCCCAGCACCTCGAGCAGCGGGGCGACGATGCCCGCCGTCGTCGTGATGGCGACGGTCGAGGAGCCCTGCGCGGTCTTGAGGATCGCGGCGAGGATGAACGGGAAGAAGATGCCGATCGTCTGCAGCGCGGCAGCGTGGTCGGTGATGTAGGTGACCATGGAGGAGGAGGCGATGACCTTGCCCAGCACGCCACCCGCAGCGGTCACGAAGAGGATCGGGCCAACGGTCTTGAGCGTGTCGTTGGTGATGGTGTAGAGATCGTCGAGCTTGTCCGCGGTGGCGAGCTGCGCGATGGCGCAGAGGGTGCCGACGGTCAGCGCGATGACCGGCTTGCCCAGGAAGGTCAGCAGGTCGGCGAGAATGCCGGTCCAGCCGGCCATGGAGGAGATGGAGGCGAGGGCCATCAGGATGATCGGGACGACCAGCGGAGCGAGCGCGTTCGCGCCGCCCGGCAGCTTGCCGTACTCGGCGACGAGCTGCTCGTAGGTCTTGACGACCTCGTCCTTGCCAGCGGTCTCATCGGCGCTCTTGACGGTCTTGCCGATGGCCTTGGCGTAGATGAGGCCCGCGATCAGCGGGATGATGGAGCAGACGACGCCCAGGCCCATGACGAGCAGCAGGTTGTCGCCGATACCCAGCGTGCTGGCCGCGGCGATCGGGCCCGGCGTCGGCGGAATGAAGACGTGGGAGATGTACAATCCGGCGGAGAGCGCGACCGTCATGGCGACGGAGGACGTCGCGGTGCGCTTGACGATGGCCTTGCGGATCGGGTTGAGGATGACGAAGCCGCTGTCGCAGAAGACGGGGATGGAGACGATCCAGCCCATCAGCTCGACGGCCAGCTCCGGGTTCTTCTGGCCCACGATGCGCACGACGAGATCGGCCAGCTTAAGCGCGGCGCCGGTCTTCTCCAGGATCGTGCCGATCAGCGCGCCGAGGATGATGACGATGCCGATGGAGGTGAAGGTTCCGGAGAAGCCGGAGCCGATCACGTCGGCGATCTTGGTCAGCGGAATGCCCGCCAGCAGCGCAAGGATGAGCGAGATGCCCATGATCGCCAGGAACGGATGGACCTTGTACTTGCTGATCGCCACGATCATGACGACGACGGCCAGCAGGAACACGATGATGAGAGCGAGACCGGACATAAACGAGTCCCTCCTTTTGTGATTTCCCGGAATACAGCCCCTCCGGGAAGAATTGACTCTATTTTACTGTCGGTCAGTCAGGTTTGTACATGTTACCTGGCACAAAGTTTTTGGGGTGCATTTGTGCTGAGCACACAAAACAGGCGGTTCAGCGGACGCTCGTCATCAGCAGCTCGACCATCTTCGCGCAGCGATCCATGCTCTCTGCCGCAATATGCTCGAATTTGCCGTGATACGCGAAGCCGCCGGTGCACAGGTCGGGCGTCGGCAGGCCCATGTAGGACAGGCGGCAGCCGTCCGTGCCGCCGCGCACGGGCGCCGTGAAGGGCTCCATGCCCGCCAGGGCGGCGGCGCGCTTCGCGTTTTCGATCAGCTCCATGTGGTCAACGAGCTTGTCGGCCATGTTGTAGTAGGAATCCCGGATCGTCAGAGACGCGGCCTCGCAGCCGTAGCGCTCGTTGATCGTCTTGACGGCGTGGCGCATCGTCTGCTTGCGGCACTCGAAGGCGGCGCGGTCGTGGTCGCGGAGGATATAATGCAGCGAGGCCTGCTCGACGTCGCCCTCCATGTTGTGCAGATGATAGAAGCCCTCGTAGCCCTCGGTCAGGCGCGGCGTCTCGCCGGCGGGCAGCAGGGCGTTGAACTCCATGGCCAGGAGCGAGGCATTGATCATCGTGTCCTTCGAGGAGCCGGGATGGACGCTCAGGCCGCGGAAGGTCACCTTCGCGTCTGCGGCGTTGAAGGTCTCGTAGGCGATCTCGCCCTCCTCGCCGCCGTCGAGGGTATAGGCTGCCGCGGCGCCGAACTTCTCCACGTCGAAATGGTCGACGCCGGAGCCGATCTCCTCGTCCGGGGTGAAGGCGATGCAGATCCGTCCGTGCGGCGCGCCGGAGGCGAGGACGGCCTCGACGGCTGTGAGGATCTCCGCGATGCCGGCCTTGTCGTCCGCGCCCAGGAGCGTCGTGCCGTCGGTGGTGATGAGCGTCATGCCCTCGAGCTTTTGAAGCGACGGGAAGGCCGCGACGCTGAGCACGTCGCCGCTGCCCGCGAGGAGCACGTCGCCGCCGTCGTAATGCTCAATGATCTGGGGCTTCACGTTTTCGCCGGAAAAGTCGGGCGCGGTGTCCATGTGGGCGATGAAGCCGAGGGCGGGCACGTCCTCGCAGCCCGGCGTCGCGGGCAGCCAGCCGTAGACGACGCCGTATGGATCGACGTGGACGCCCTCAAGGCCGAGGGCCTTCATCTCTTCCTCGAGCATCCGGGCCAGGTCGAGCTGGCGCGCGGAGCTGGGCACAGCGGAGGAATCGGGATCGGAGGTCGTGTAGACCTGAACGTACTTCAAAAAGCGTTCGCAGGCGCGCATGAAAAACATCTCCTTTGATTGTCGGATGACGGACGGAACAGCGAAGCCGCAAGAGCAGCTTTCCCTTATTATAGCAAATCCTGCGGGGTTTTGAAAGGGGAGACGGCCGCCGGAAAACGAAAGGGACCACGGGCCTTGCAGCCGGTGGTCCCTCCTGGCGGACAGGGCGCCGTTTCAAAACCCTGTCGCGGGCGGATCATTGTGCGGTCAGATGGCAGTAGATCGCGGCAGCGGTGCGGAAGCAGTTGCGCACCATCTGGCTGCTGAAGGTTCCCTGCTCGGTCTTTCCGGTGTAGACGATGCTCGTTCCCGTGATGACGGGGCCGTCCCCGGTATCCTCCAGAGCATAATCGAGGTCGAGGGTCAGCACGATGCCCTCCATGAACTCGTCAAACACGGCGGCGTCTTCGATGACGACGCCGCGATAGGCGTCGATTTTTTCATCCGGGACGGTGAAGTATTCCGGGTTGCGGGTGCCGTCCTGCACGAGGCTCCAGGCGCAGATCTGGCTGCTTGCGCAGTCGACAACGATGATCATCGTGAAGGGGTTGGGCACCGAGGCGTCCCAGCCCGTCCGGGCCGAGCCGGCCTGCGCGACCTTGGTGGCGCTCTTGATCTTCATGGCGATGACCCTGGTGCCCTCCGCCGTCGTGCCCTCTGCGGCGAAGAGGAGGGTGCCGATCTTCTTGGTGTCCGGAAGCTCGTCGGGATGCAGCGCGGTGTAGACGGCCGGATAGACCGCGCTGAGCTCCGCCTTGTCGGCGGCGTCGGTATCCGCTGCATAGCCCAGCGCGTTTTGCGCGTAGTAGGCCGCAGTCTGCACGGCATAGAGGACGGCGCGGCTCGTGACGGTCGCCCCGCTGACCGCCTGCACCTCCATCGCCGGATCGGCCGCCTGGCCGACGTAGGCGCTGTTCAGGTATTCGCCGGTGATCATCGCGTCAAAGCCCGGGGTCTGGTCTTTGGCGCCGGTCACCTCTGCGCCGACGATCATGCCGTCCGGCGCGATCTCAACGGCGACGGTCATGGAGGGAGAGGCATCCATGTGATAGCCATAGTAGCCCTCCGCCTCGATGCGCGTCCCCTGCTCCGTCGTCTCCGCCGCAATCACGCGGCCGTAGTCCTCGTAGGCCGCAAAATCGGCGCTGACCTCGGCCAGCGCGGCAGAGGCCAGGAGCATCAGCCCTGCGAGAAGAAGCCAAGCAACAATTTTCTTCACGATTGTCCATCCTTCCAAGTCTGTGATCGGGAAAAGGCCGTTCGCCCGGGGGACGGGCGAAGGCCTGTGCATAAAAACATTGCGCTGCCCGAAAACGGAACAGCGCAATGCCGGTCAGTCGCTTAGCGGACCGTCCAGTTGTCCGGGAACTCGTGCGTGGTCAGGCCGGTCTCAACGGTCTCATCCAGCGTGCCGATGACGACGGCGCACACGAACTTCATGTTCTCGATGCTGTAGGATTCGCCATCGTTGCCGTTGACGTACTCAAGACCCTCGGTGTACTTGGTGAAGTCCAGACCGATGTTGCCCTCGTTGAAGCCGTTGACGCCGGAGACGTCCGTGCCGCTCGGGGACATGAACATGTGCGTGCCATAGCCCTTGGAGATGGCGGCCACGTTCAGGTAGCCTGTCACAATGCCGCTGTCATAGTAGCCGCGGTCGGGGGCGAAGCTGTTGCTGTCGTCCGTACGATACTCATCGCGGAGGACGCGCTCGGAGAAGACCAGCACGGTCACGGTGCCTTCGGAGGTCGCCACGCCGTACTTGTCGCCGATGATCGCCAGCTGCTCGGCCGGGTCGGTGACGGCGATCATGTACCAGTCGGTCTTGCCGGTCGAGGTGACGGCGAGAGAAGCCATGTGGAGGATATCCTTGAGCTCCTCCTGCGTGGGCGCGCCGGACGCATCAGTGATAAAGCCGCCCTTGTCGCCGCCGCTGGCGCTCTTGTCGTTGCTGATGGTCCGCCAGGTGGCTTCCTCTTCAAACCACTTGGTGAAGTCCTTGGTGTCGATCTGGTCGGCGAGCGCGCAGACGACGCTGAGCATCATGGCCGCAGCCAGAACGAGGGTGAGCAGTTTCTTCACAGTCAACTTCCTCCTTCATTTTGTCAGACTCCGCTTTCTCCGGGAGCCCTGTCTGACAACAGTATAAAAAATCAAAGAAAAAATGTCAAGATAAAGGGATTGTTCTTAATGAAAGTTAACCAAAGAAAACGGGCATCCGGCCCGGGAGTATGTTATAATCAAAACGGAGGCGATCGATGTGAAAAGAGCCGTACTTGCGGCCATGCTGCTGTTTCTGCTGCTCCTTGCCGGAGGCGCAGCTTGCGCAAAGGGGGAGCTGAGCGCCCGACGCAAGGCGACGGTCGGCACGTTCGGGACGGCCAGCACGCTGACGCTCTACGACGACTATGACGTGCCCGGGAATACGGAGCGGTTTGACGCCGTCTGGGAGGAGATCAAGCAGATACTGGCGCAGATGGACGCGCTGCTCTCCACGACCATCGAAACCTCCGAGATCGCGCGCTTCAACGCGCTGCGCAGCGGGGAGGCGATGGAGATCAGCCCGCTGACCGCGCAGGTCTTTGAGGCGGCGAGGGAGATGTACGTCCGGACGGAGGGATATTTCAATCCCGCCGTGCTCCCGCTGGTCGATCTGTGGGGCTTCTCTCCCCGGTTTCTGGCGGGGGACGATCAGAGGATGCCCTACGACCGCGAGCGGATCGAAGGCGCCTGCGAAGAGCCCGGGCAGGCGTATATCGAGGCCTTTGTGCAGCTGACGGATCTGGACGGGATTGTGCTGGAGGGCGACGGGGAGACGGGCTACCGGCTGCGCAAGACGACCCCGGCGGTCGAGGTGGACGGCATCGAATACAACGCGCAGATCGACCTGGGCGGCATCGCCAAGGGATACGCCGTGGACCGCGTGCTCGAGCTGCTCGCGCAGCGCGGATACCGGTACGGATATTTCTCCTGCGGGGGCAGCAGCATAGGCTTTATGGAGCGCGCGCCCGCGGCGGAGGGGGAGGAGAAGCCCGTCTTCGGGCTGGAGATCCGCTCCCCGAGGAAGGAATATTCCAATCTGAGCTGCTTTGCGCGGCTGGAGCTTTCTGGCCAGGCGCTGTCAAGCAGCGGCGATTACGAAAACACCTACATGATCGGCGACCAGATGTGCTGCCATCTGATCAATCCGAAGACGGGCTACCCGCTCAATTACATGCCCGGCTCCGTGCAGAAGGGCATCTGCACCGTCACGCTGCTCAGCGGCAGCGCGATGGAGGACGACGCGCTGACCACGGCCCTGTGCCTGATGGGCCCGAAGAAGGCGCTCGACTACGTCAACCGGAACCTCAGGGATCGCCAGGTGATCCTCGTGCTGTATCAGACGGGGACGCCGGTGTGCGAGGTGCTGACGAACCTGCCGGAGGGGGAGCTTCTGCTGCTGGACGACGCCTGCCGGATCGTCAGCTCGACGGACGGGGAGGGAAGGATTGCCTATCACGGCGCCTTCTTTGAGGAGCTTCAATAGAGCCCGAAAAACGAAGAACAGGGGCTGCCGGACGGCCGTTTCCACAGGGGGAAAACGGCTGGCACGGCAGCCCCTGCTTTGGCGCCTCATCCCAGCACGGCGAGCATGGCTGCGCAGATCAGCGGCAGCGTCACGGCGGAGAGGAGCGTGGAGAGCATGACGGCCTGGGAGGCGGTCATGTCCTCGGGCGTATAGAGATCGGAAATCATCGCGCAGTTGCCGGCGACGGGCATGGCCGCCAGCGCGACGCAGATGCCCGCGAGCATCGACGGGATCGGCAGCGCGGAGACGATGCCCAGGATGCACAGCGGCATGACGACCATCCGCAGCAGGCAGACGCGGTAGAGGCGCGGATTGGAAAGCGCGGCGCGCAGATCGCTGTGGGCGATGGAGGCGCCGATGATCATCATGGCCAGCGGCGTGTTCATGGCGCCGATGGCGGAGAGCGCGCTCTCCGCCGCCGCGGGCAGATGCCAGCCCGTCAGGCCGAAGAGCAGCGCCAGCAGCGCCGCGACGATGCAGGAATTGAGCAGCGCGCGCGGGTTGAGCGAGAGGCCGCTGGAGATCAGCAGGACGCCATAGGAGAAAAAGCAGAGGTTGAAGATCAGGATGAACATCGACAGGAGCGCCACGCCCGTAGGCCCGTAGATCGACTGGACGACGGGAATGCCCATGAAGCCGACGTTCGTGAAGACGAGCATCAGCTGATCCAGCCCGCGCTGCGCCCGGGGGACGCGGCAGACGCGCACAAGCAGCGCGGCCAGCGCGATCATCAGCGCAAAAAAGAAGGCCCCGATGCCGACGGCGGCGGTCATGTCGGCGCTGCTGCTCTCGCTCTCCAGCACGGAAGAGAGGATGATGCAGGGGGCGGCGGTGTTGAGCGCCAGGGAGGAGAGCTTCTGGCGGAACTGCGGCGTGATCAGGCCGGCGCGGGCGGAGAGATAGCCCGCGAAAATCATCAGGAAGAGCGCGACGAGCTGGGACAGCACAGCGGAAAGATTCATGAAAGGGCCTCCGGAAACAAGCGTTTTACGATATTGTACACCCGGCGGACAAGCCTTGTAAAGCCGCCGTTTTTGTGCTATGCTACAATCAAATCGGCATTGTGGAGGAAAATCATGAGCTATCAGGCGCTGTATCGCCGCTACCGCCCGGCGCGGTTTGACGATTTCGTGGGACAGGAGGCCATCATCAAAACGCTGCGCAGCCAGGTGATGAGCGGGCGCATCGCGCACGCCTATCTCTTCTGCGGCACGCGCGGCACGGGCAAGACCTCCACGGCGAAGGTCTTCGCGCGCGCGGTCAACTGCGAGCAGCCCGAGCGCGGCGAGCCCTGCGGCGTCTGCCCGACCTGCCGCGCGCTCTCGGCGGAGAGTAGTCTCGACATTCTGGAGATTGACGCGGCGAGCAACAACGGCGTCGATGAGATCCGCGACCTGCGCGAGAAGGTCAAGTATCCGCCGCAGACGGGCCGCTACCGCGTCTACATCATCGACGAGGTTCACATGCTCTCCCAGGGGGCGTTCAACGCGCTGCTCAAGACGCTGGAGGAGCCGCCGGCCTACGTCGTCTTCATCCTCGCGACGACGGAGCCGCAGAAGCTCCCGGCGACGATCCTCTCCCGCTGCCAGCGCTTCGACTTCGGGCGCATCCCGTCGGATCAGATCATCGCGCGGCTGCGCGTGGCGCTTGAGGAGGGGCAGATCGTGGCCGAGGACGCGGCGCTTACGCGCATCGCCCGCGCGGCGGAGGGCGGCATGCGCGACGCCTGGTCGATTCTGGACATGTGCCTCTCCTACGCGCAGGAGGACGGGCAGGGGCTGACGGAGGCGCTCGTGCTGCGCGTGCTTGGCGCAGCGGACAGGAGCTTTCTCTTCGAATTCGCGGACAGGCTCATTGACTCGGACGCGCCCGGCGCGCTTTCGATGATCGATGCGATGATGCGCGCGGGGCGCGAGGTGCAGGTCTTCGTGCGCGACGTCAGCGCCCACCTGCGCGCGCTGATGCTCGCCAGCATCTGCGGCGAGGAGCAGGCGGCCGAGCTGCTGGACACGACGCGCGAGGACGCGGCGGCCTACGTCGGGCAGGCGGGGCGCGCCTCGCACGAGCGGCTCATGCGCATGCTCGACCTCTTCCTGGCGGGGGAGACGGACATGAAGTGGGCCGCGCAGCCGCGCTTTGCGCTGGAGACGGCGGCGATTCGCGCCTGCGCGCCGGAGGAGGGCGTGCAGGTCGAGGCGCTGAGCGCGCGCGTGGGCGAGCTGGAACGCAAGCTGCGCGAGGGCGTCGTCGCGGCCGCGCCGGCCAGGAGAGCGAGGGCGGAGGAAAAGCCCGCACCCGGAAGCGACGCCCCGAAGGAGGCCGCGCCGCCCGCGGCCAGCGCGCCGCAGGGGCCCGCACCCGAGGCGGAGCGCATCTGGCAGGAGGCCGTGCGGCAGATCCGGCAAAAGCCGATGATCTACGGCTTTGTGAAGCAGGGACGGCTGGCGACGGCGGAAAACGGCTGCTTCACGGCCGTTTTCCCGCAGGGCTCGGGGGCGATGGCCGTCAAGCTGCTGAGCATGGAGGACAAGAATGCACAGGTCGCCGAGGCGCTCGCGGCGGCGGCGGGCTACCCCTGCACGTTCCGCGCGGCGATCGAGGGCACGGTCGCCGAGTCGGACAAGAACGTGCTCGCCGCGCAGCAGGCGGCGCAGGCGCAGGCGCAGAGCAACCTCAACCGGGTATTTGACGCCTTCGGGCGGGAGAACGTGAGAGTTTTGGATGAGTGACAGTCCCCATAAAGGCGCGCCGCCGCGGACAGAAACCCGCAGCGGCGCGCCGGATTCTTTTTGGAGGAGGCCGGGTCAGGGTGCGCTGCGCCAATGGAGATCGTCGGTGATCTCCTCGCCCAGCAGCAGCGTCAGATAGTGGGCGAAGGAGCTTGAGCGCTCATACTGCTTCCACAGCGCCCGCGCGGGATCGGCAAACACCTCGGGATGCTCCGAGAGCGTGCCCGCAAAGTAATACTCGTTGACATCCATCGCGAAGCCGACCATGTCGATCAGCTTCTGATCGAAGACGCCCATGGCCATCAGCTCGACGCGCAGACCCTTGTACATCGTGCTGCGGAAGAATTCGCGGGTCTCTTCGCACAGGCCCACGGGCAGATGCTCCGGGCAGACGCTGAAGGCGTCGTAGCCAAGGCTGCCGTCCTCCTCCACGGTCACGATGCCGTAGCGATGGGGAGGGACGCAGAAGGAGCCCGTGGCGATATCGGTCAGGGCCTCGCCGGGCAGGATATGCTGCGTATGCATGTGGCCGCACAGATTCAGGCGGCAGCCGCCTTCTGAAAGGAGAGCGGCGATTTTTTCCCCGCCGATCACGCGGAAGGTATGGGCGGAATACTCCGTATGCGAGCGCAGCGTCTGATGGGAGGCGGAGACGACCGTCGCGCCCGCCTGCGCCGCCGCCATCACCTCCGACATCCATTGCAAATGGGCGTCGGTCGCGCTGCCGTGCGCTTCCAGACGATCCTCATAGACGCTGTAATCCCCCGCAGCCACCCAGACGCGGTCGCTCAGGCGGACGACGCCGCTGAACCCGGGGCCGGTCATCTCCCCAGCGAGCATGCCCGCCCAGCAGCGCGCAAAGCCGTCGCTGCTGACGTTGTCGACCCATTCAAGGCCGTCGTCGGTGAAGCGGACGGCATTTTCGTTGTTGATGTCGTGGTTGCCGGGAATGACGAGGATCGGGATGCCCTCTGCCTGCAGCGCGCGCAGGGCCTGCGCCAGCTCCTGATGGCTGACGGCCTCGCCGTTGAAGGTCAGGTCGCCCGTGAGCAGGAGGAGGTCGGGCTGCTGATGGCGCGCCTCCGCCAGGAGGCCCTCAAGCAGCTCGGCGGAGTTCATCGTCGCCTTGCCCGCTCCGGTGGCGACGGCCTTGAGAAAGTAGGGGTTGTCCTTCTCGAACAGGGAGGGGGAGAGATAGTGCAGATCGGAGGCCACCATGATCCGGGTCTGCGCGCCCGCGCACGGGAGCAGGCCGAAGAGCAGGAAAAGAACCAAAAGAGCGAGGGAAAAACGCTTCATGCTGTCGCCACTCCTTTTGCCGTTTCAGGGGAGGACGGCCGCGGCAGGCGCGGCGCTCCCTTCCCTGCCAGTATAGCAGAACGCGCAGGGGAAATCAATTCGGCGCGGCGTCCGGGCGCATCGGACAGCCGTTTTTTTCCGCATCACAGCGGCCGGGCAGCGCGGGGGAGGAGCGGCCTGCGGGAGGACGGGACAGCGTGAAGAAAAAAACAGGGGAGATCGATGAAGCGGCGAAGACAGGCGATAAAATCAGATTATTGCCCGTATATATTGATACTTCCTTGACAGACGTGCTGGAAGAAAACTATAATAGAAGACAGAAAGGACAGGGAAAGGGGAGCTGTCCCTGTCACTCTGTGCGGCCTTGAAGGAAAGGCTGCGCAACCCTGTGCAACGATGGAAGGAGAATGCTCAATGTTTGGCAAACGCAATCTTTTGGCCGTGCTGCTGGCTGTGGCGCTGGTCTTTACCGCCGCTGCGGCGCTGGCTCAGGTCGAGGGCGCCATGTCCGATCTGCCGGACGTGTACACCCATGCGACGGACGTCACCTCCAAGGAGGTTCTGACGGGCGACCAGTTTGAGGCCGCCATGCAGTTCCTCGTGGATTCCTCCCACTACTGGTACATCAACCGCGGCACGCCGTATTACGGCAACTATACCAAGTACCCGGAGACCGGCTTTGACACCGAGTGGCGCTCCCCGGTCAACGGCCGCGGCTATCGCGGGCCGTACTACGATCCGCTGACCCGCTCCGTCAACTGGCTGACGACCAACCCGAACGGCTCCATCAACAGCTCGGTCGGCTCCTACTGGGCCTGCATCGCGCCCAACACCGATCTGGTGATCGAGAACAACGAGTGCCAGGGCTACGAGAAGTCGGACAAGTATCAGATGATCTGCGTCATGTCCCCGGGCCAGACCGTCGACAACTTTATCCGCAACGGCCGCGGCTCCCTGTACATCGATGCGTCCCTGGTCAACGAGTACGACGTGGAGGCCGCGTGGGAGTACCGCAACATCCTGATGGTGGAGGTCGAGCTGGACCACTACGTCCCGCGCTTCTGCTCCCCGGAGGAGTACTACAACGGCGAGATCCCGACCACGTCCAGCTGGCTGCTGGCGGGCCGCTGGGCCATGCTCGAGGGCTGGGACGGCGCTGAGGGGCACAACACCTTCCTCTCCATCCCGCAGTTCTGGGGCTGCGCGACCGGCGATGCCGCCGCGCTGAACCTGACCACCGACGAGGAGCGCGCCGCGTATCTGGAGCTGTGCAACAGCGATCCGGCCGTCATCGAGGCCTGCACCGGCGTGTGCTACTACATGCATTTCAACGTGCTCCAGGTCATCAACAACAAGCAGGAGCTCGGCTTTGACTTCGAGCAGGCGAGCGGCAAGGTCAACGCGATCGACAAGGATCACGACGGCATGCTCGACGTCGACGAGAACGGCGAGGTCATCGCGCTGAACATGCAGGCTGCGATGCTGCCCAGCTGGGCCTACCGCCTGAACCAGAACCTCGACTGGTGGATTGCCGGCAATGGCGATCTGATCAACTCCGAGGGCCGCAAGCTGATCGGCGCGAAGGCCGACGGCACCTACATCCTCGAGGGCGAGGAGATCCCGGAGGGCGCCTATGTGGAGGACGCCAACGCTGCCTTCCTGGAGAGCATCGAGCTGGCGGACAACCAGAAGGCCGCCTATGCCAAGGGCAACAACGGCATGGTCTTCGTGCGCGTGACCCTGGACGGCGACACCATCACGGCTGTGGAGGTCGTCTCCCACAACGAGACGGCGGGCCTGGCCGACGGCGCGCTGGCGGAGGTTCCGGCGGCGATTGTCGCGGCGAACTCTACGGACGTGGATACCGTCTCCGGCGCGACCAACACCAGCAAGGCGATCATTGAGGCCGTGAAGCTGGCCATCGCGAAGTAATCCAAAAAAGCCGCTGCGAGCGGGCTTCGGCAAAAAAACAAGAGCAGGGAGCCCGGGGAGAAAATCTCCCCGGGCTCCCTTTTGTCGCGCTCCGGCGCGAAAAAGGGAATACCCAAACGCGCGAAAATGAGATACAATAGCAAAAAAAGGAAGCCGGTATGCGAAAGGCCGGCGTTGAATCGGGAGGAATCAGGAGTGATCGGTTCAGTTGCCTTTGCGGGCCTCGGTTCGGTCGGGGCCATCTATGCGCAGCTTGCGTCGCGGCAGAAGGATGTGCCCTGCTTTGCCGTCGTCCGGGAGACGGAATCCTTCGGGCGGCAGCCCGTGAGCGTCAACGGCGAGCGGCTGGATATTCCGCTGCGCACGCCGGAGCAGGTGCATGCCGCGGCGGATCTGATTCTCATCGCAGTCAAGTGGCATGCGCTGGCGGACGCCCTGGAGCAGATTGCGCCGGCCGTGGGGCCGGGCACGGTCATCCTGTCGCTGCTCAACGGCATCAGCTCGGAGCAGGTGATCGCCCGGCGCTTTCCTCAGGCGAGCGTGCTCTACGCCTTCGGCTCCGGCATCGACGCCAACCGCGTTGGGCGGGCTGTGCGGATGAACCGCCGCGGCAGGATCGTCTTCGGGCCTCGGACGGAGGGACAGGAGGCGGACACGGCGGCTGTGCAGGCCTACTTTGAGCGCGCCGGCATTCCCCATGAGGTTTCCTGCGAGATGCAGCGCGAGCTGTGGTGGAAGCTGATGGTCAACGTGGGCATGAACCAGGTGAGCGCGGTTATGGACCTGAATTTCGGCGACTTCCGGCGCAGCGAGGAGGCCCTGTGCAGGATGCGCCGGGCGCAGCGCGAGGTGATCGCCGTGGCCAACGCGCAGGGAATCGCCATGGACGAGCGGGACATCGGGCGATGGGAGCGCCAGCTTGCGGGGCTTTCCGCCGACGGCCTGTCCTCCACGCTGCAGGATGTGCGCGCGCACCGCAAGACGGAGGTGGAGCTGTATGGCGGGGAGATCTGCCGCCTGGGCGAGATACTCGGCGTCCCCACGCCGGTCAACGCGGAGCTGCTGCGCAGAATCCGGGAGATCGAGGCGTCGTTTTGACCGGAGAATGTCGACAGAAAAATAAATCAGTCGACATTTAAATAAAATTGTTGACAATTTTGAAGGGCGCGTGTATACTGTTCTCAAAAGACGGGGACAGGGCGCGCGTTGGATGGAGGGAAACACGTGACTCAAAAGAGAGCGACGCGCCTGGTCACCCCGGACCGTATTCAGGAACAGCTGCGCAAGGGGATTATCCTGGGTCAGTACCGTCAGGGAGACAAAATCGTTGAAAGCGATCTGGCGGAGAGCTTCGGCGCAAGCCGCGGCTCCGTGCGCAGCGCCTTGCAGGCGCTCGAGGGCGAGGGCATGATCCGCATGCTGCCCAACGGACGCAAGGAGGTCGTAGGCTTTACCCAAAAGGAAGCCCGTGACATGTATGAGCTGCGCTGGATGATCGAAAACCGCGCGGTCGAAATCACGATGGAGCGAAAAACCCTGATGTTCACGCCGCTTTTGACGGTGCTCAAGCGCATTGAGCAATGCACGGAGCAGATGGACGCGCAGACGGACTGGTACGATCTGGATCTGCAGTTCCACCGGGCGCTGGTGCAGGCGGCGGACAGCGCGCCGCTGCTCAAGGCGTGGGAAATCAGCATGCCGACGATGTACGCCCTGCTGGAGCTCAATACCAGCATCGACTACAGAGAGCGCTACATTGCGGAATTCCTGCCCAAGCATCGCCGCCTTTCCGAGCTCATCATCCGGGGCGACAGGGAGATCTTCGCGCTGCTCAAGGAGCACATCATGGATGCCAACGCGATATCCGAGCATGTCATGGAGCATTTCAATCCGTAATAAAGGCCGCCTGTGCCTTGAAAAGGAAGGAGATCTACCATGAAGAAAATCGTCACCCTGTGCCTGGCGCTGGTGCTGCTGCTGAGCTGCAGCTCTGCGCTCGCCGCCAAGAAGTTCACCTTCTCCCACGTCTTTGCGACGGATCACCCGGTTCACGTCGCGCTGACGGAAGCCAACGAGATGCTCAAGGAGCTCTCCGGCGGAGAGATGGAGCTTGAGATCTTCCCGAACGGAACCTTTGCGACCTACAACGACGCCATCACCGCCGTGCAGATGGGCGGTCTTGACTTCGCCTGCCTGGACAGCGCGGCCGACTGGCTGACCAAGGCCGGCGTCCTGCTGGGACCCTACGTCTTCCGCAGCTATGAGCATTTTGAAAATTTCAAGCAGGCGGACTTCTACGACGACCTGAAGGCCGAAATCGGCGAGGCGGTCGGCGTGCATCAGTTTGACCACTACAACTTTGGTTTCCGCCACCTGACGGCGAACAAGGAAATCCGCAACCTCGAGGACTTCAAGGGCCTCGTCCTGCGCTGCGTGGATTTCCCGCCCTACAGCGAGCTGCAGAAGATCTTTGACGTCAACATCACCGCGATCCCGATCGGCGACGTGTACATGGCGCTGCAGACCGGCGTGGCGGACTGCGAGGAGAACCCGGTGACCCAGATCGTCACCATGAAGTTCTACGAGGTGCAGAAGTACCTGATGATGACCGGGCACATGCTGGCCGTTTCCGGCACCGTCATGAACCTGGACACCTGGAACAGCCTGACGCCCGAGGAGCAGGACATCCTCGAGCAGGTCTTCACCTTTGAGGCGAACCGCATCGACGAGCTCGTTCAGCAGAACGAGGAGGCGCTCATCGCCCAGTGCGAGGAGAACGGCATGACCGTGATCCGCGACATCGACACCACGCAGTACCAGGAGCGCGTACCGATCGTGCTGGAGAGCTATCCGGAGTGGGTCGAGCTCTACAATCAGATTCAGGCGCTGGAGGGCTGAGCAGAGCTTCACGGCGCACAGGACCTTCATGTCGGAGCGGAGTGGGGGCGAAAGCCCCCTTCCCCTTCGGCCGCCTTCAGGCGCAGGGAGGTCTTTTTCTGTAAATCCGCCCGACGCGTTTCGGCCCCCGGACGCAGAGCGGTGGGATTTACGGGGCTTCGTCGGTGGTAAGGCCGGCATCATGCCGGTTTTCTTTTATCCGTTTTGCCTGACAAAGCGCCTCCAACGGGGCGAAAGGCATGTGCTTCACGGGAGGAAAAAAACGATGGAATCCGTTCGCCGCGTGACCAACGCTGTCAGCCGGGCGCTGCAGAAAGCGGAGATGCTTGTGGGCTGCGTGTGTCTGGCGCTCATGCTGGGCTTGATGCTCTTTAACGCGATTGCGCGTTATCTGTTCGATTTCCCTGTGGTCTGGTCCGACGAGATGAACAACTTCTTCTTTATCTGGCTGGGCTTCATGGCCTGTGCGTACATCATGGGGCAGGACGGCCACATGCGCGTCACCGGCCTTGTGGGCCTGCTGCCCCGGCGGGCGCAGTATGTCATCCGGACGGTCATGAACGTGATCATGATCGTCATGCTCCTGTACTACATCCCCGGCTTCATCCGGCTGATGGGGCGCGTGACCTTCTCGGGCCTGCTGCGCATTCCGCTCAAGTACGTCTACGCGATTCTGCCGGTCTCCTTTGGCCTGATGAGCTTCCACGTGCTCAACAACATCGTCAACGACACCTGCGAAGAGATCGCCGCCAGCCGCGGCGGAAGGGAGGCATGAGCATGAGTCTGGCCATCTTCCTGATTTCCTTTGCCCTCCTCTTCCTGCTGGGCATGCCGATTGCGGCGTCGATGCTCACCTCGTCCCTGATCTACTGCGTGATGAACAACATCAACCTGGCGATGATGGGCACGCAGATGTTCACGGGCCTCAACAACTTCGCGCTGATCGCGATTCCGATGTTCATCCTCTGCGCCGAGGTGATGAACCGGACGTCCGTCTCGGACAGGATCTTCCGGTTCTGCAACGACCTGGTCGGATATATCCCCGGCGGCATGGGCCACGTCAACTGCGCGACCTCGATCATCTTCGCCGGCATGAGCGGCTCCGCCGTGGCGGACGCGGGCGGCATCGGCCACCTGAGCTACCGGGCGATGGTCGACGAGGGCTTTGACAAGGAATTCTCCGCCGCGGTGACGATCGCCTCCTCGACCGTCGGCCCGATCATCCCGCCGAGCATTCCGGCGGTCGTCTACGCGATGGTCGCCAACGTCTCCGTGGGCAAGCTGCTGATGGCGGGCGTCGTGCCGGGCGTTTTGATGGGCCTGACGATGATGGCCTTCTGCTATCTGATCTCCCTGCGGCGGGGCTATCCGTGCCGCAAGTGGGCCGGCTGGCGCGTCTACCTGCGCGACCTGCTCTTCAGCTTCCTGCATTCCGTGCTGCCGATGCTCACGCCGGTCATCCTGCTGGGCGGCATCTACATGGGCGCCGTGACGACGACGGAGGCCTCGGCCCTCGCCGTGCTCTATGCGCTGTTCCTGGGCATTGTGCTGTACAGGACGATGAACCTGAAGGACTTCATCTCGAGCCTCAAGAACGTGTTTGTCGCCTGCGGCTCCGTGCTGCTGGTGATCCCGGCGGCGAAGGTCTTCTCCTTTGTCATGACGAAGGAGAACCTGCAGACGGCGATTTACAACCTGATCATCGGCTTTGCGGGCGACAGCTCGGTCATCATCATCGGCTGCATTATGCTGCTGTTCCTCGCGCTGGGCTGCCTGTCTGATCCGAACGTCAACATCATGGTCTTTGTGCCGATGGTGCTGCCGCTGATCGCCAAGGCGGGGCTGGATCCCATTCATGCGGGCATCATCATCATCATCAACGCGATGATCGGCAACATCACGCCGCCGGTGGGCGTCGTGCTGATGACGACCTGCTCGCTGGAAAAGCTGAAAATCGAGGCCGTCTGCAAGGAGCTCTGGCCGTGGATTGTGCTGCTGTTCGGGTTCCTGGTCTTCCTGATCGCCTGCCCGCAGGTGGTCATGTTCCTGCCGAACCTGATCGGCTGATTGGAGGATTCTATGGTATACATCGCAATCGACATCGGATCGACGTATATCAAATCATCTCTGCTCGATCCGGACAGCGGAATCATCAGCGAAAGAAACCGCGCCGAGGTCGCGCCCAGAATCCGCCAGGAGAATTCCCTGCGCTTTGAGGTCGAGATGGACGCGATCCTGACGGCCGTTCGCGCCATTCTGGACGGCTATACGGCGCAAAGAAGGGACATTGCGGGCATACTGCTTTCCACGCAGATGCACGGCTTTGTCTACAGCGACCCGGCCTGCCCGGAGGAAAGGTACATCTCCTGGCAGGACGCCCGCTGCCTGGAGGCGGCGGATGCCTCGGGCAGGACGGTGCTCGATCTGCTGGGCGAGCGCATCACGCTGGAGGAAATGCGCCCGACGGGCGTCTACCTCAAGCCGGCGCTGGGCCTTTGCAACCTCTATGCGCTGATCAGGGAGCGCGGGGGTGTGCCTACCCCCGGGGCGAAGCTGTATACGCTGGGCTCCTATCTGATCGAGAAGCTGACGGGGCGCAACATCTGCCACATCACCAACGCAGCGCCCATCGGGCTGGCGGATGTTGTAAACGGCCGCTGGCATCGCCCGCTGATCGAGAAGCTCGGTTTTTCGGGCATCCGCTTCCCGGAGATTGCAACGCAGATGGAGATCTGCGGCTATTACGAGGCGGACGGGCAGCACATCGCTGTCTACCCGGACGTGGGCGACGTGCAGGCGAGCGTATGCGGCAGCGGCGCCGTCACGGGCGACGTCGCGGTCAACATGGGCACGGCGGGCCAGGTCGTCATGCTGCACGAGACGGCGCGCATCGGGCGGGGAGACCCGCGCTATTACGAGATCCGCCCATATTTCAACGGGGTATACTGCCACACGATCTCCCGCATGCCGAGCGGGCGCAATCTCGACGTGCTCGCGGAGCTGGTGCGCCAGATCGGCAGCCGCGTCTTCGGGCAGGAGATCAGCCTGGCGGAGGTCTGGCGGCGGCTGGGCAGCTGCGGCGAGAATGCGGACAGCCAGGGGCTGAGCGTGGATACTAGCTTTTACGAGACCCCGGAGCATCTGGCGGACGGCGCCATCACGCACATCCATCGGGCGAATCTGACGCTTGAAAACCTGTTCTCGGCGGCCTATGCGGATCTGGGCCGCGTGTACGCCGGGTATATTCACATGATGGAGGAGGCCGTCGGGCAGAAGGCGAAGCGGCTGGTCTTCTGCGGCGGCGCGGTTCGCGCCAATCCGATGATCCGCCGGGCGATTGAGGAGGCCGTCGGAATCAAGGGCGTGCTTTCCGTTTCGGGGGACGAGGTACACGAGGGCCTGATGAAGATCGCCTGTGAAATTGAACGCGCGAAAGCGGAGGGGGAGAAGCAGCTGTGAATGCGTTTTTACATCTGGAAGAGCGGCAGAGCCGCATCGGCATGTTCCTGTCGGAGATCGCCGCGCCCAACCTGATGCGCCTGTACAGGAGCTGTGGGCTGGACTTCGTCATCATCGACTGCGAGCACGGCTATTTCAGCCACGCGCAGGTGGCGGCGCTGGCGGCTGTGGCCAACGGCGTCGGCCTGACGGCGATTGTGCGCGTGCCCTGCATTTCCCGGGAGCACATTCAAAAGGTGTTTGACCTGGGCGCGGACGGCATTCTGGTGCCGATGACGGGAACCGCAGAGCAGATCGCGCAGGCTGTCGAATACGCCAAATACTATCCGCTGGGCAAGCGCGGCGCCTCGACGATGCGCCCGCACAGCGAATACAATCCCGGAAAGCTCGCAGAGTACATGGAAAAGGCCAACGGGCGGACGATGGTCTTCGCGCAGATCGAGACGGACGAGGGCGTGCGCAACGCGCGGGATATCGCCGCCGTGCCGGGCGTGAGCGGGCTGTTCGTCGGCCCCAACGACCTCTCCATCGATTACGGCAGGCCGGGCGAGTCCTCGACGCCGGAGATGGAGCATGCGTACCGGGCGGTCGTGGAGGCGGGCAAAGCCGTAGGCAAGCCCACGGGCATCATCACGGGCAACATGCCGCTGATCCGGCATTGCGAGGCGCTGGGCATGCAGCTCTTCTCCTGCAACAGCGAGGTGGGGCTTCTGGCCAAGCAGATCAAGAGCATGATCGCCGACTTCCGCGCGGAGTCCTGAGCCCGCCGGGGGAGGAGTTTCAAAAAGGACGGACAGAAAAAGCCGGCTGATGCCGGCCGGACAGAAGGGGCTGTCAGGCTAAACCCGGACATTTCAAGCAAAACGGAATTTGCTTTCAGGAATGTTCAGGATTCGCTTGACAGCCCTGTTTTGTTTTGCGGGGATGAAATCAGGCTTCCTCAAAGCGCACATGGGTCGGCTGGGCGACGCCGTTGATGAAGACATGCGCGACGCTCGTGCTGATCTCGAAGCAGCTGCCGTCCATGACGACCAGATCGGCGTCCTTGCCGACCTCGATGGAGCCGACGCGGTCCTCGATGCCGATGTGTTTGGCGGGGTTGATCGTGATGGCCTGCAGCGCGTGGAACGGGTCGAGGCCCGCATGCACAGCGAAGCCCGCGCACAGCGGCAGAAACTTGAGCGGCGTGACCGGCGCATCGGTGATGATGCTGATCGTGCAGCCCGCCTTGTCAAGGATCGCCGGGGTCTCCCAGGTCTTCTTGCGCAGCTCGTACTTGCTCGCGTTGCCGAAGGTCGGGCCGACGGCCATCGGGATATGCTCCGCAGCGAGCAGGTCGGCGACGAGGTGGCCCTCGGTGCAATGCTCCAGCGTCAGCTTGACGCCGAATTCCTTCGCAATGCGGATGGCGGTGAACATGTCGTCCGCCTGATGGGCGTGCGCCTTGAGCGGGATCTCGCCGCGGATGACCGGCAGAAGCGCGTTCAGCTTCATGTCAAACGGCGGCAGCTTGCTCTCGTCGTTGCCGGCGGCGCGGAGCCTGCGGTCGTATTCCTTCGCCCTGAAGAGCATCTCGCGCAGCTTCGCCGCGGTAGACATGCGCGAGGAATTGCCCTTCTCGCGGTAGCAGCGCTTGGGATTCTCGCCGAACGCGCACTTCATCGCCACGTCCGCGCGCACGAGCATCTCCTCCACGCGCCGGCCCGTCGTCTTGATCGCCGCAAACGTGCCGCCCAGGACGTTGGAGCTGCCCGGGCCTGTGCACACGCAGGTGACGCCGGCGGCCGCCGCCTCGGCAAAGGCGTAGTCGCCCGGCTTGATGCCGTCGATCGCGCGCAGCTGCGGGGTCAAAATGTCGCCATACTCGTTGTAGTCCTGGCCCTCGTAGCCGATGCCGTAGCCGTCCAGGCCGATATGGCCGTGCGCCTCGACAAAGCCGGGATAGACGCGCAGGCCTGAGACATCCACGATCTCGCAGCCGTCGGGCACGGAGAGGCCCAGACCAATGGCGGCAATTTTGCCGCCTTCGCAGAGAATATCCGCGTCAAAGGGTTCGCTGTGAACGGCGTCATAGACCATGCCGCCGCGAAGAAGCACCGCGTTCATCGAAATGACCTCCTGTAGCTGTTGTGTTTTTTTCAATCATACACCTTTTTGCGCGCCACGGCAAGGGGAGAATCCGCCGGGTCCGGGGAATGGATTTGGTAATCCTATAAAAATCGATCATCAGATTTGTATTTTTATTGACATTGGCGCTGCACGGGCGTATGATAGGCGCGTTCAGAAGAAGAGAGCGGACGAACCGCTGTATAAGGAGGAATTTCCCCATGAAGAGACTCATGACGATGCTGCTGGCGCTTGCGCTGATCTGCGCGGCGTCGCTGGGCGCGGCGCAGACGCTGCGCGTGGGCATGGAATGCAACTATGCGCCCTACAACTGGACGCAGAGCGAGGCGAGCGAGGACGCCGTGGAGATCGCCGCGGGCGGCTATGCGGACGGCTACGACGTGCGCATCGCGAGGATCATCGCGCAGAAGCTGGGCATGGACCTGGAGATCGTGAAGACGGAATGGGACGGCTTGACCCCAGCGCTGCTCTCGGGCAACATCGACGTGATCATTGCGGGTATGAGCCCGACGGAGGAGCGCAAGCTGACCATCGACTTCACCGACGCCTACTACGTCACGGAGCTGACCGTCGTCGTGCGCAAGGACAGCCCGTTCGCCGCGGCGACGAGCCTCGCCGACTTGGCGGGCGCGAAGATCACCGGCCAGATGAGCACGTTCCACTATGAGATGATCGACCAGATTCCGGGCGTCGTCAGGATGCCCGCGCAGGACACGTTCCCGACGATGATCGTCGCCGTCAGCTCCGGCGCGATCGACGGCTACATCGCCGACCGGCCGGGCGCGGTCTCCGCGACGAGCTCGAACCCCGATCTGACCTTCCTGAGCTTTGCCGAGGGCGAGGGCTTTGAGGTCGCGCCGGAGGACGCGGAAATCGCCGTGGGCATCCGCCAGGGCAGCGAGCTCAAGGCGCAGATCAATGAGATTCTCGCCGGGATCACCGACGAGGAGCGCAACGCGATCATGGACGCGGCGGTCGCCGCGCAGCCGCTGAGCGAATAAGCGGCGGGCGGGGCCCGCGCCCACTTCCGAACGGGTTGGATTCGCCCGACCGGAAGCTGTACACAAATCAGGACTCTATACGGACTGTCGGCATGGCTCCGGCAGCCCTTTCTTCATCAGAGAGAGGAGATCACATGCCAACAGCAAACACTTCCTTCTTCGGCTGGGTTGCCTTCCTGCTGCAGAAGTACGGCACGCTCTTCCTGCGCGGCACGGGCATGACCCTGCTCATCGCGCTGACGGGCACGCTCTTCGGCTTTGTCATCGGATTGCTGGTCGCCATCGTGCGCTCGTTTTCGCCCGCGCCGGAGCGGCCAGGCCGCCATGGCACGCTGGAGGGCGCGCTCTGCGCCGCGCGCGGCGCGCTGCTGCGACTGGCGCAGCTGCTGCTGGGCGCGTACATCCAGGTCTTCCGCGGCACGCCGATGATCGTGCAGGCGGTCGTCATCTACTACGGCGCGCAGTACGCGGGCATGTACATGGACACGACGTTCGCCGCGATCTTCATCATCTCCATCAACACCGGCGCGTACATGGCGGAGATCATCCGCGGCGGCATCATCTCCATCGACAAGGGCCAGTTCGAGGCTGCGCACGCCATCGGCATGACTCACTGGCAGACGATGACGACCGTCGTGCTGCCGCAGGCGATCCGCAACATCCTGCCCTCCGTGGGCAACGAGCTGATCGTCAACATCAAGGATTCCTCCGTGCTCAACGTCATCTCCGTTTCGGAGCTGTTCTTCCAGGCGAAGAGCGCGGCGGGCGCGTATTACCGCTACTTTGAGGTCTACTTCATCATCGCGGTGATCTATCTGATTCTGACGCTGACGGTCAGCCGCGTGCTGCGCTGGGTGGAGCGCAGGATGGACGGCCCGGACAACTACGTCATCCACGGCTCGCAGAGCGACAGCCGCGCGGAGATCGTCGTCAGCCGGGAAAACGAGGAGGAGGTGAGCCGGTCATGGAAAGCGTGATCGAGGTGCGCGGCCTGCACAAGGCGTTTGGCAGCCATGAGGTGCTGCGGGGCATCGACTTCGCCGCGAAGAAGGGCGAGGTCACCTGCATCATCGGCTCCTCCGGCTCGGGCAAATCGACGCTGCTGCGCTGCATCAACTTGCTGGAGACGCCCGACGCGGGCGAGATTCTCTACCACGGCGAGAACATCCTCACCGGCCGGGTCAACATGCCGCGCTACCACGCGAAGGTCGGCATGGTGTTTCAGCAGTTCAACCTCTTTGGCAACATGGACGTGCTGGGCAACTGCGTGACCGGGCAGATGAAGGTCCTGAGGCGCTCGCGCGAGGAGAGCGAGCAAAGCGCGCTCAAGTACCTCAAAAAGGTCGGCATGGAGGCCTATGTCAGCGCCAAGCCGCGCCAGCTTTCGGGCGGACAGAAGCAGCGCGTCGCCATCGCCCGCGCGCTGGCGATGGACCCGGAGGTTATCCTCTTTGACGAGCCAACGAGCGCGCTCGACCCGGAGATGGTCGGCGAGGTGCTCGCCGTCATGCAGAACCTCGCGCAGGAGGGCCTGACGATGCTCGTCGTCACGCACGAGATGGGCTTTGCCCGCGCGGTCGCCGACCAGGTCGTCTTCATGGACGGCGGCGTGATCTGCGAGCAGGGCACCCCGCAGCAGGTGCTGGGCGCGCCGAAATCCGCGAGGCTCCGAAGCTTCCTGAGCAGCATGCTCTGAGGCGCAAAACAGACAACCGACAGCCCGGCATTTCACGAGGACCAACCGTGAAATGCCGGTTTTTCTTTGCCGCCGAGTCAGCACCCTCCTGTACATGCAAAGAATTGTCCATATGCCCGCATGAAAGGCCCGGAGCCGCGTATATATATGAAGCATGAGGACAAGGAGGGACAAGGACGTGAAAAAAGGGATGGCTGCGTGGATGGCGGCGCTTGCGGCGCTGCTGATGACGGCGCTGCTCAGCGGCGCGGCGGCGCAGGAGGAGATGCGCGTGTACATCGCGCAGGATACGCTCGCGCGTCAGACGGCGGAGCGGGTTGTGTCGCTGCTTCGGGAGGCATTCCCGCAGGGGGACTGGACGGCCGTTTACGCGGAGGAGGAGGGCGATCTTCGCGCGCTCGTGCTCGCCGACCGGGCTCCGCAGCTGGCGATCTGCTCCCCACAGGAGGCGAGGCCCTGGGCCCGGGAGGGGCTGCTGCTCGCGCTGGACGGACAGACGGAGGAGCTTGCGCGCATCGAGCCGGAGGTGGCCGACACCTGCGTCCTGGAGGAGACGCTCTTCATGCTCCCGCTCGCGGCCCGCTGCCGGGAGATGGCCGTCAACGGGGAGCTCGTCAACGCGCACGGCTTCGGCTACCTGCTTGACCCGGTTGCGCACCCGGTCTGGTATCCGTCGGAGCTCAACCAGCTGCTGGAAGAATTCGCGATTCACGACCTGACCGCCGTGGACATCTGGCTGGAGGACGACGGCGCGGCGCTGGAGGCATTCGTGCAGGCGGTCGGCGGCGGCGCGATGCTGCAAAGCGACGGCACGTTTGAGCCGGGCGCGGCGCTGACGGGGCTCGTCTGGCTGCGCGACATGGTACTGGGCGGGCTCGTCGGCGTCGCGGGCAGCCGGGAGGAGGCGCTTTCCCGGTTCCTCGCCGGGGAGACGGCGCTGTTCATCGACTGGACAGAGGAGGACGAGATGCGCAGCGCGCAGGCCGTGTCGGACGCGGAGCTCGAGCTGAAAAAGATCTCCTACCCGACGCCGCTGGGCGTGCCCGTGCATGCGTTTGAGCTGGTCGGCGCATCGGTGTTTTTGAGCGAGCGCAGCGCACAGACCGTGCTGGCGCTCAGCGCGCTGCGCTTCCTCGCCGGGGAC
>SFFC01000112.1 GCA_004556985.1 Clostridiales bacterium
CCCAAACCTGCCTGAGGGATTTCATCCCTCAGACTCCCTTCTTCGCTTCGCGCCTATCGCTATTTCTATCTGAGAGTATAAGCAGCACCGGCCGGGAAAACGCTTTCCCGGCCGGTGCTGCTTTTTGCTCGTTTATCGTTCGCCGATCAGCCTTCCGCGATGAAGGTCGGCGCGTTCTTCGGGCTGGTGCCCTTGATGACGTTGTGATAGTAGCTGTAGGTCATCGGCGTCTCCTTGGAGAACACGCCCGCGTCGATCACCTCGCCGATGAAGATCGTATGCGTCGACGTCTCGACCTCGTTGACCACGCGGCAGACGACGTAGCCGCAGCCGCTCTTGACGACGGGCATGAAGCTCTTCTTCTCGTAATCGACGCCCTCAAACTTGTCCTTGTCCTTGCTGGAGAAGAAGCCGAAGCGGCCGATCAGCGTCGGGTCAGACTGCTCGCTGAGGATCGTGTAGGCGAACATGCCGCAGCGGCGGATGCAATCGGTCGTGTAGTTGTCATGGTTGAGGCTCACGCTGACCGTCGCGGGGGACGAGGTGATCTGCGTGTTGCTGTTGGAGACGCAGCCGACGGGACGACCGTTGTCCACGCTCGTTGTGATATAGACGCCGTAGGACATGCTGCGAAAAGCATTCTTATCCATGTGCTTCCATCCTTTCTTTTGCTGAGGCCTTTTCTTCCCTCAGTACATGTATTATACCGAAAAGCAACAGCCGCGTCAATTCGTTGTTTGGTCTTTTTTGCCAATAGGAGCCCCGCAGGCCATCTGCCCGCGGGGCTCCTATTGTTTTCAGGACAGAGGCAAATTACTTTGCCGCTTCCTCCAGGCACTGCGTCACAGCCTTCTTGATGCGGCCGGAGGTCAGGGTCGCGCCCGTCACGCCATCCACATCCACGCTGTTGGCGCTGACGATCGCCTGCGGAACGGCCTCGAGTGCACCGCCCGCAATCGCCTGCGTCTCCGCATTCTCCACGACCTCAACCGCGGCAATTTTGCCGCCCTCAATGGTGGTCTTCACGGTCATCGGGCCCTCCTGGCCGTCGACCGTCGCGGTGTATTCACCGTCGCTGAGCGCGCGGCTCATGTCAAAGAGCGTCTCCCCGGAGGTCTCCTTGGCGAAGAGGCTCTCGTCGAGCAGGTTGCTCGCCGGCCTGACCTCGTAGCCCTCGGCCAGCTCGCCGTTCATGACGTTGCGCGCCGCGATCTTGCCAAAGACGATCGGGCCCATGACGCCCGTGCCGCCGGAGACGAACTTGCCCCAGATACCGCCGACGACCTCGCCCGCCGCATACAGGCCCGGAATGGCGTTGCCCGCCTCGTCGAGCACCTGCATGTCCGCGTTGGCGGTGATGCCGCCCAGCGTCATGACGCACAGCGCATGCAGGCGGATTGCGTAGAACTTCTCGCCCTCGATCTTGTTGACGGCGAGGTTGTAGGCGTTCGTCGTGCCGTCATAGAGGCGGCCGAATTCGTCGGTGCCGCCCGCTTCGACAGCGGCGTTGTAGGCCTCGACGGTCGCCACGAGGTTCTCAGCCGGCACGCCGATCATCTCCGCAAGCTCCTCCAGAGAGGAAGCCTCGCTCTTGACATGCGCGCCGCGCATGGTCTCGTCCGCGAAATAGGCGTCATAGAAGTACGCGCCGTTCGCCGCGCGCAGATCCTCGAGGATCTTGTCGGTGAAGATGTCATACTGCACGGCGCCGGGCTGCTCCTCCAGCGCGACCTCGCGGACGGAGGGGTTCGACTCGGTCTCGTTGCAGAAGCGCTCGCCATTCTGGTTGACGACGATGCCGCCGGTCTTCCAGGTGTAGGTCGAGGCGATGGAGCCGGTCTTCGGGTTGTCGCGGCTGACGAGGCCCATCGGGAACGTCGGAATCGCGCTCATCGCTTCTTCGTTGAGCGCCGCGCCGACCTTCTGCATGAGCAGCAGGCCGTTGCCGTCCGCGCTCGCCGGTCCACCGGCCAGGTAATATTCGCCGTTCTCGACGTACTTGGCCATCAGCTTGCCGTTGGCGGAGTAGCCGCCGGTGCAGACGATGATGCCCTTTTCCGCGGTGTAGGAGACCTCGCCGTCCGGGCCCTCGGCCACGACGGTCAGCACCTGGCCCTTGTCGTTGGCCTGCAGCTCGGTCGCCTTGGTGTTGTAGACGACGGTGATGCGGTCATCCGCCTTGAGCAGCGTATCGAGCACCTCATGCGCAGCGGACTTGTAGGTCGTCGGATCCTGCGCAAGGCACTTGTAGGTGCGCGGGATGGAATAGAGCGCGTGCTCCGGCGCAAAGACCGCGCGGCGGCCCTGAGCATCGGTCGAGAACTTGCAGTCCTTAAGGCCGTTTTCATACAGCCAGTTGAAGACCTCGGTGTCCTCGTTGCAGAACTCGGTGACGAGCTCGACGCTCGGCTTTCCGCCGAAGTCGCTGCCCGTCTTGAGGATGTCGGCGATGTAGCTCTCGACGGTGTCCTCAATGCCGTCCTCCTGCTGGATGATGGTGTTCGCGGCGGACATGGAGCCGCTGGTAAAGTTCAGCGAGCCGCCGGTCTTGCCGGTCATCTCCAGCACGATGACGTGCTCCGCACCCTGCGCAACCGACTCAAGCGCCGCGGAAAGGCCCGCGCCGCCCGCGCCGATGATCACGACGTCCGCGTCCGCCGCCATCGCGGGCATCGCGAGGCAGCAAAGCAGCAGCGCCAGCACCAGGGACAGGATCTTTCTGCTCATGGTTCTTCTCCTCCTTTGTCGTTCCTTGGAAAATGGATGCCTTCGCTCAAGCCCCTTCGGGGCCCAAACTCCTTATACCTGTGTTTCTTTCGCAAAGAAGCGGAAAGAAGGAACAGGGTTTCCCCTGTTCCCTCATGCGGTCGGGCACGCCGGAACGCTGCCCGCCGACAGAGTGATTTGTGTTCATCCTTCCGCGCAGCTCCGGCCTCGGGCATAGAGCGGCGGAATGTGCAGCACGCTGTCGGTGATGCATCCGGCATCATGCCGGATTACTTCGCAAACGCCTGGCCGATGGCGGTGCCAATGGCCTGGCAGTCGACGGTCGCGCCGGCGACGATGTCGACATCCGCGCTCTGGGAGGCGATGATCGCGCCGGTGTACTCGGCGAGCTGCTCATCGGTGATGAACATGCTCTCGCGGCCGCCGGTGATCTCGATGGCGGTCAGGCTGCCGCCCTCGACGGTGAAGGTGACCTCGATCTTGTCGTGCAGGCCGTCGACGGTCGCGCTGTACTGGCCGTCCTCAGCGTCCGCCCAGGCCGGGCCGGCCGCAGCGGTCTCCACAGCGGTGAACTCGGAGACGGCGCCGAACGCGGTCTGCGCCGCGGTGCGGCCGGAAAGCATGGCCTCGGAGAGGAACACGCCGTTCTGATAGAGGTTGGAGACGTAGCTGCCCAGCTCGCCCGCCTCATACAGGCCCGGGATCGGCTCGTCGTTCCAGTCGAGCACGCGGCCAGCAGTATCGCGCTTCGCGCCGCCCGTGGTGGCCACCAGGGTCGGAGTGATGGAGACGGCGTAGTAGGGAGCGGTGTCGATCTTGTCCATCTTCTCGGGATCGCGGCCGAAGGCCTCGTCCACGCCCGCCTCGCAGGCGGCGTTCCAGGCGTCGATGGTCGCCTTGAGCGTCTCGGGATCGCGGCCCAGCTTCTCGGCCAGCTCCTCGATGGTGTCCGCCTTGATGATCCATCCCTTTTCGATCTCGGCGAGGTTGTCGCTCGTCCACATGTAGCCCTCGGTCGTCGTCGGCCAGCTCAGCCACTGGGAGGCGATGGAGCCCGCGGCACGGGTCTTCTCGTCGAAGATCAGGTCGACCGGCAGCGCGCGCTCGTGCGGCAGATCGACGTAGCGGCCATACTCCATGTACTTCATGTGCTGGCGATGGTAGCCGTAGGCCTCGTTGTAGAAGCGCTCGCCCTGCGCGTCGATCTCGATCCAGGAGTTGCCCGCCATCGAGAAGTTGCGCATGAAGGTCGCCTCATGCTCCGGCACCTTGATGCCCAGCCAGAAGCCGCCGGACTGGGTCTGGTTCTTCATGTGCCAGATCTGCGCACCGGCCTCCATCAGCATCTTGATGCCGTCGCCGGTGTTGCCGGGGGTACCGGCGGTGTAGACGGTCTCCATGCCGTGGAAATCGCGCTGCATGGTCAGGTTGTTCTCATAGCCGCCGCAGGCGAGCAGGACACCCTTGTCGGACTTGATGGAAATCTCGGTGCCGTCCGCCTGACGGGCGATCACGCCGAACACCTCGCGGGTGAAGGGATCCTGCACCAGGGAGATGGCCGGGGTCTCGTAGAGTACCTCGACGCCGCGGGCCTCGACGGCCTTGGCGAAGCAGCGCCACACGCCGCCGTTTTCAAACGTCGAACCCTTGGCGCGCAGATGCGCGGAGCAGCCGTCGAACACGGAGCCCTCGAAGTTGCTGAACTCGACGACCATGGAGCCCCACTTGAGCTCGCCGCCGCCGACGTAGCCGGCCTCGTAATCGACGCTCTCGGCCACAGCCTGTACCCACGGGAGCTGATCCGCGAAGCCCTGGCACAGCCAGGTCAGATACTCGTCCGGAATCGGGTTGGGCAGGTTGCAGTTGTACAGATAGGTCTTGAGCGTCGGCACAGCCTCCTGCGCCGGGACCAGGAACGTCTGGCCCGAGGCGATGGAGTTGCCGCCGGCCAGGCTCTCGGGCATCTTCTCCAGCACGAGAATCTCGGCGTCCGGCGCGATGTCGTGCGCCTCAACGGCGGCCGCCGCGCCCGCCAGACCGAAGCCCACGACGAGGTAATCGACCTCGCGATCCCAGGTCTCAATATTCTGCACCGGCGTGACCCAGTCGGTCGTCTCGGCGCAGGCGCCGGCAAAGACCGCCAGCGTCAGCGTCAGGCTCAGCAATACGCACAGCCATTTCTTCATCTTGGTGTCCTTCCTTTCTTGTGTTCCCTTTTGTTTTCTTCGTGACGATTCACGCGGTGTTTTGCCATCTTCCGAACAAATTTCTGCCGCATTTCTTCGCCGTTATGATCATTATATCCCCTCAAGCGGCTTGAGACGCAAGTATAATTGTGAATTATCAAACGCTTTTCTTTTTCCCGTTTTTTTCGGACATTTCACGTCTGTTTGCCGCCCAATGCGGGGAGCCCGCCCCCTTTTTTGATGAAATCAAAAAATTGATTCGCCTTTTTCGCGAAAACGGTCCTTTTTAAATCTCAAGCAGCTTTGGATTTTTTAAGCGGAAATATCGGTTGCCCCATGCCCGGCAAGCTGGTATAATGAAAGACGATTCTTCGCGAAAGAGGGGTTCGCCTTTGACGATATGTAAGTTCCGTTTCCTCCTCGCGCTGTGCGCCGCGCTGGCGATGCCCGTGTCTGCCAACTGTGAGTCGGCCGGACAAGGGCCCATCGAGCTGATCGTTCCCGAACAGGAGCTTCGCAGCCTTGCCGTTCCCGGCACGCCCTCCCCGATGCCCGGGGCGCAGGCGGACAGCGCGTCCGCAGGCGCCCTCCTGCAGACCGCCAAGGAGGCCAACCTGCGCAAGCTGCCCACGACCCGAAGTGACCTGCTCGAGCGCGTCGTCAAAGGCGCAAAGGTCGAGGTGATCAGCACGAGCGATGTCAGCGGCGAGGCATGGGCCTTCGTGCGCATCCGCAAGAGCGGGCGCGAGGGCTATATGCTGATGTCGCTGCTGGAGCCGCTGCCCACGCCGTCGCCCACCCCGACGGCGACGCCCGTGCCGACGCCCTCCCCCACGCCATCGCCGACGCCTGAGATCACGCCCTCGCCTGTGCCCGGCACACTGGCCGGCGAGACGGTCTACGATGAGCCTGCGCTTGCCCGCACGAGCGTGCGTGCCAACCTGCGCAAAACGCCGGAGGGCGCCAAAGTCGGCGAGCTCAAGGCCAACGCCCTGCTGCATGTCACCGGCGAGATCCTCGAGGGCGGCGACCTCTGGCTCCACATCGAGACCGAGGACGGCAAAAAGGGCTATCTTCTCGCGGAGCTGACGCGGCAGATTCGCCCCGCCGTGCTCATCCCCGTCTCCGAAGAGGCGGTTCGCGAGCGCTTCCCGGTCGTGGGCTTTGACCCCATCGCGACCGTCAAAGCGATGGAGCCCTTCAGCTATACCGACGAGGAGCTCGCGCAGTACACGACGCTGCGCGAGGGCGACCGCTCCGACGCCGTGCTCGCGCTGCGCCGGCGGCTCTATGCCCTGGGCTATTACGCCAAGCCCAACGAGAACACGCTTTACACGGAGTCGACCGCCGAGGTTGTCGGCTTCTTCCAGGCGGATGTCGGCCTGCCCGTGACCGGCGAGGCCGATCCCCATACCCAGGCGATGCTCTTTGACGAGCGGACGCCCGCGCGCGAGGGCAGCCCGCAGGAGGTGGTCTACCTGAGCAACAGAGCCGATGCGCCGCTGTTCATCCAGCAGGCGGAGGTCACCTCCTACAGCTTCTACGGCAGCGCTGACGCGCTTCGGCCTCAAGATCATCCCCTACATGAGCGACGGCACGCCCGCCGACATGGCCGACACCTTCGAGGAGGAAATTGAGCGCGAATACTCGCTCAAAGGCCTCTCCATCGGCGCGGGCGACACCTATTCCGACTTCGCGACCAACGATCTGGAGGAGGATGGCATCTGGCCGCACCACTTTCAGATCAGCCGCAAGATCTACTTCACCGGCGCGCAGCTCGCCGTCTGCTGGTATCGCGCCGGCGGCAAAAACGTCTACATCGACGACGACCAAATGATCTTCATCGAGACCGGCAAAGGCGCGGGCGAGAGCTTCATGCACACGCTGCCCATCGAAATCAGCGACGCCGAGCGTGAGGAGGCTGCCAAATGGGCGATGGGCATCGTCACGCGCTACGTGCTGCCCGCCTATCAGGCATACTACACGCTGCCGCAGGG
>SFFC01000113.1 GCA_004556985.1 Clostridiales bacterium
CGTGCCCGATCCCACCTCCGAACTGCTTCATCATGTGATGTCTCTCTGTTCTCGCCGCACGATGTTTGGGCGCAATTTCCCATAAGCTCAAAAAAGGAGCCCTTCCGCAGAGCTCCCTTTATTTTTTTGCTTGATCCCCCGATCAGAACTCGGAGATGATCTCCGTCCAGATCTGGTCGTAGAGCTTCGTGTCGTCGCCCAGGTATTTGAACACCTCGCACTTGTCGAGCACCTCCTGCGGCGGGTTGTTGACCGGAGAGGCATTGTATTCGTCCGCGCCGAGCAGCTCGATGGCCGCGGTGTTGGGGATCGCGTAGCCGACGTACTCGTAGTTCATCGCGGCGATGTCCGCGCGGCAGAGGAAGTCGATGAACTTCTCCGCGCCGGGGACGTTCTTCGCGTTCGCCGGGATGCAGATGGAGTCGTAGAAGATGTTGCTGCCCTCCTGCGGGATGACGTAGTCAAGCTCGTCGCTCTCGCTCATGCAGAAGGTCGCGTCGCCGCTCCACACGAGCGCGATCGCCGCCTCGCCGCCGATCATCTTGTCCTTGACCTCATCGACGACGTAGGCCAGCACCATCGGCTTCTGCTCGATGAGCAGGTTCTTCGCGTCCTCCAGATCCGCCGGGTCGACGGAGTTGAGGTCGTGGCCGCACATCACCAGCGCGATGGCGATGGTGTCGCGCGGGGAGTTGAGCATCAGCATGTCCATAGTGTAGGTATCATCCATGAGCGTCGCCCAGCTGGTGGGCGCCTCCTCGACCATCTCCGTGTTGTAGAGGATGCCCATCGTGCCCCAGGTGTAGGGGACGGAATAGGCCATTTCGGGATCGTAGTCCTCATGCAGGAAGCGCTCGTCGATGTTGGCGACGTTGGGGATGTTCTCCCAGTTGATCTTCTGGAGCAGGTTCTCCTGGATCATGCGCTCGATCATGTAGTCGCTGGGGAAGATGACGTCATAGCTCGAACCGCCCATCGCGATTTTGGCATACATGTCCTCGTTGGTCTCGAAGGTCTCGTAGATGACCTTGATGCCGGTCTCCTCCTCAAACAGGTCGAGAACCTCGGGCTCGATGTAGTCGCCCCAGTTGTAGACGGAGAGGGTTTCCTGCGCCAGCGCGAGCAGCGGGCAGCAGACGAGGGCCAGGACGGCAAGCGCCAGAATCGTTTTTTTCATGTCTCAATCCTCCGGTTTCTGTTTGTGATGGTGAAAAAGCGGGTGTCAGTAGGGGATGCGCACCTGCTCCACCTTCCTGTCGTTGCGGCCATCCTTCCCGAAATCGCGAAGGTTGAGGCCGATGAGCAGGAAGAAGACGCAGGCGAAGATGATCGTCGAAAGCGCATTGATCTTGGGGGAGATGCCACGCTTGGCCATCGTGTAAATGGTGATGGAGAGGTTGCTCACGCCGGAGCCCGTCGTGAAGAAGCTGACGACAAAGTCGTCGATGGACATCGTCAGCGCCATGATGAAGCCGGAGAAGACGCCCGGCATGATGTCCGGCAGGATCACGCGGATGAAGCCCTGCAGCGGGGTCGCGCCCAGATCCTGCGCCGCCTCGGCGAGGTTCGGGTCGAGCTGGCGCAGCTTGGGCAGCACGCTCAGCACGACGTAGGGCACGCAGAAGGCGACATGCGACAGCAGCAGCGTCAGATAGCCAAGCTGGATGCGCACCATCGCGAAGAGCAGCATCAGCGAGACGCCGGTGACGACCTCCGAGTTGAGCATCGGCAGATTGACGACGGACAAGAGCATGTGGCGCGGCCGCTTGTGAATCTGAAAGAGCGCGATCGCGCCGACGGTGCCCAGCACGGTCGAGATCAGCGCGGCGAGCAGGCCGACGGAGAGCGTCGTCCCCAGCGCGGACATGATCGTCTTGTCGGTGAAGAGCTCTTTGTACCAGCGCAGCGTGAAGCCGCCCCAGTTGGCGCGGGACTTGCTGTCGTTGAAGGAATAGAGAATCAGCAGGATGATCGGCGCGTAGAGAAACGCCATGATCAGGGCGATGTACGCCTTTCTGAGCTTTTTCATCAGAGAATGCGCACCTCCTTCACCGGCTCCTCCTCCTTATCGATGCGGTTGAGCGTGCCCATGAACGCGAGGACGACGACCATCACCAGCAGCGAGAGCGTCGAGCCGAAGTGCCAGTCGCTCGATTTGCCAAACTGGTTCTGGATAATGTCGCCGATGAGCGGCACCTTGCCGCCGCCCATGAGCTGGCTGATGACGAACGTCGTGACCGCCGGCACGAAGACCATCGTCACGCCCTCCAGCACGCCCGGCAGCGAATAGGGCAGCGTCACGCGCAGGAAGCTCTTGCGCGGGCTCGCGCCCAGATCCGCCGCGGCCTCCAGCAGACTGCGGTCGATCTTCTCGATCACGGTGTAGATCGGCATGATCATGAAGCTCAAATAGTTATAGACCATGCCGAGGATGACGGCCTTCTCGTTGTAGAGGAAGATGATCTTCTTCCCCACGCCCATCTGCGTGAGAAATTCGTCAAACGCGGGGAACATCTCGCGCAGCGACGAGATCCAGCTGTTGAGGATGCCGGAATTCTCGAGGATCGACATCCAGGAATAGGTGCGCAGCAGGAAGTTCATCCACATCGGCAGGATGATCAGCATGAGCCACAGGCCCGGGCGCCTGAAGTCCTTGCCGCTGAGGATCAGCGCGACGGGATAGCCCAGCAGCAGACAGATCAGCGTCGTGATGACGGCGATCTTGAGCGAGCGCAGCAGGAGCTTTAAATACGTCGGCTCGAGCATACGCCTGAAGTTTTCGATCGACACGACCGTGCGCTTCTGCGGACGCTCCGTGGTGACCGTGCCGTCCGCAAGCTCGAAGGCCGCCGTGCCGTCCTCCAGCACGATTTCGGTATAGGGGATCGATTCCTCGACCGTCACGCCGTACCAGACGATCAGCATCAGCGGCACGACGATGAAGATCGCGGCCCAGAGCACGAACGGCACGAGCAGCGCCTTGTTCTTCTTCATGGCGGCGCCTCCTTATTTTGCGCGGTCGGCGTGCTTTTTGAGCACGTCCGTCGAGCAGTCGCTCTTGTGCATGACCTGGATGTCCTCCGGCGCGACGGTCAGCTTGACCGGCGTGCCGACGCTGCGCGCATGGGTCGAATGCACGAGCAGCACGCTCTCGCCCACGCGCACCTTCATCTCATAGTGGACGCCCTTGAAGAGCAGGGACTCGACGACGCCCTGCGGCACGCCCGTGACCGGATCATCGATCGGCTTGAGCTTGACGTCCTCCGGGCGCAGGACGATGTCGACCTCGGCGTTCTCGCCAAAGCCGCTGTCCACGCAGCGGAAGTCGCAGCCTAGGAAATGCACGAGGCCGTCGCGGATCATCGTGCCGCTCAGGATGTCGCTGTCGCCGATGAAGTCCGCGACGAAGGCGTTCTGCGGCTCATTGTAGATGTCCTCCGGCGTGCCAAGCTGCAGGATCTCGCCCGCGCGCATGACGGCGATGCGGTCGCTCATGGTGAGCGCCTCCTCCTGGTCATGCGTGACGAAGATGAACGTGATGCCGCTCTCGCGCTGGATGCGCTTGAGCTCCAGCTGCATCTCGCGGCGCAGCTTGAGGTCGAGCGCGCCCAGCGGCTCATCCAGCAGCAGGACGTCCGGCTTGTTGATCAGCGCGCGCGCGATGGCGACGCGCTGCTGCTGGCCGCCCGAGAGGCTGGCGATCTTGCGCTTTTCAAAGCCCGCCAGGCCGACGAGCGCAAGCATGCGGCTGACCTCCCCGGCGGTCTTCTTCTTGTCCTCCCCGCGCAGGTCGGGGCCGAAGGCGACGTTCTGCGCGACGTTGAGATGCGGGAAGAGCGCGTAGCGCTGGAAAACCGTGTTGATCGCGCGCTTGTAGGGCGGCAGGGGGATGATGTTCTGCCCCTTGTAGAGAATCTCGCCGCTGGTCGGCTTTTCAAAGCCGCCAATACAGCGCAGCAGCGTCGTCTTGCCGCAGCCGGACGGGCCCAGCAGCGTCACAAACTCGTTTTCGCCAATGTCCAGGCTCACGCCGCCCAGCGCGGTGAAGCCGTCGTCCTGAAAGACGACCCTCACATCGCGGATCGAAAGGATCACGTTGTCCATGCTCAATTCCTCCAAGGCCTGAAAGTGATATCAGAAATTCGGCGGGGTGCAGACCCACAGCACGGTCGCCGGGGTCTTGCCCGTGTTCATCAGGTAGTGCTGCTCCGACGGCTTGTAGGAGAAGCTGTCGCCCTTGCGCACGCGGTAGCGCTGGTCGCCCAGCACAAGCGTCACAGCGCCGGAAAGCACATGGCCGAACTCCTCGCCCATGTGCGGCAGGTCGGTTTCGGTCTTCGCGCCGGGCTCGAGCGTCACCATGATGGGCTCGATGTCCTTCTTCTGCGCGTTGGGAATCAGCCAGTGGATCGTCACGCCGTCGCCCGTCTCCTTGATGAAGACGTCCTCCTTGCGCCAGACGGGATTGTCGCCCCGCTCGTCGGAGAAGAACTCATGAAACGAGCTGCCCAGCGTCGTGAGGATGTCTTCAAGCGTCGAGAGGGACGGCGAGGTCTGGTTGCTCTCCAGCTGGGAGATGAAGCCCTTGGAGAGCTCGCAGCGGTCGGCCAGCTCCTTCTGCGTCAGGTTGTTCTTCTGGCGAAGGCTTCGCAGCTTTTCGCCGATATTGATTTCCACGGAAACGCCCCCAAAGTTTAGCATTACAAAACTCAAAGATTAACACAGCGATGCAGATTAAACCATATCCGCCCCCTGTTGTCAAGACCCTCTGAAAAACTTTTTCGCGCAATTTCGATTTTGTTCGCTTTTTCCGGCGAACGCCCCGCATAAACCGACCAATTTTTCAGGTATTTTCTCGTTTTTCCGGGTTTATGCCATTTGACGCAGAATTTACAATTCCTAAACCTTCCGTCTGCATCACGCCGCGCGGGGTTTATTTTCCCGGAACTTTGAAGACAGGAGCAGGAAGCGTTTCTCCCCGCTTTTCCGGGAGGCAAGGTAGAAGGGTGGGACTCCGGCCTACGCAAAAAATCCTTTGCAAATTCCGCCTTTCGCGGTATACTGTCTGTATCTGCGCATCCATCTGTCCCGGCCCTGCGCCGGATGTAAGGAGAGAAACAACCATGGGCCAGTCGTATATTCCCGCGGGCTATACCCCGCATCTGTCGCTCTACCAGACGCAGAGTGCCATCAGCCTCATCAAGCGCGTGTTCCAGGATTCCCTTGCCCGCGCGCTGAACCTCAAGCGCGTCTCCGCGCCGCTGTTCGTGGAGCCCTCCTCGGGCCTGAACGACGACCTCAACGGCGTAGAGCGCCCGGTCAGCTTCGACATCCCCGGCGCAAACGCCGAGGGCCAGGTCGTCCATTCGCTGGCGAAGTGGAAGCGCATGGCGCTCTACCGCTACGACATTCTGCCGGGCAAGGGCATCTACACAGACATGAACGCCATCCGCCGCGACGAGACGCCGGACAACCTGCATTCCATCTACGTCGACCAGTGGGACTGGGAGAAGGTCATCACGGAGGAATCCCGCACGCTCTTCACGCTCCATCAGGCCGTGCAGAGCATCGTGGAGAGCATCTGCGACACGCAGCTGACCGTGCGCGGCAAGTATCCCCAGCTGTGCGAGACGCCGCTGCTGTGCCGGCGCGTGACGTTTGTGACCGCGCAGGAGCTGGAGGACATGTATCCGGGCATGACGCCCAAGGAGCGGGAGAACGCGTTCGTGCGCGAGCATGGCACGGTGTTCATCCAGGGCATCGGCGGCAAGCTCAAAAGCGGCCAGCCGCACGACGGCCGCGCGCCGGACTACGACGACTGGGAGATGAACGGCGACATCCTGTTCTGGCATCCTGTGCTCTCCTGCGCGATGGAGATTTCCTCGATGGGCATCCGCGTCAGTCCGGAGTCGCTCGACCGCCAGCTGACGCTCTCCGGCTGCGACAGCCGCCGCAGCCTGCCGTTCCACAAGCTGCTGCTCGAGGGCAAGCTGCCGCTGACGATGGGCGGCGGCATCGGCCAGAGCCGCCTGTGCATGCTGCTGCTGGGCAAGGCGCATATCGGCGAGGTGCAGTCCTCCATCTGGGACGAGACGACGCGCCGCGTCTTCGAGGAGGCGGGCATCACGCTGCTGTGATTCCTCCAAACCTGCAATTCCCGCCGCGAAGCGAAGAAGGGAGTCTGAGGGACCGGTCCCTCAGGCGGGTTTTAGGGCGGCAGCCCTAACGTTTCCCATCCCAATGAAAAAAACGTAGTCTCAGAGCAGGCTGCACAGCAGCCTACGATTGAGACGGGTTCAATCCGCACGGCATGAATTCCATCGCAACCCCGTCTGAAACAAAAAC
>SFFC01000114.1 GCA_004556985.1 Clostridiales bacterium
TGCTCAGCCTGATCGACCGGATCGGGCAGATCCGCGAGCTCATCGGCGACGGCGAGCTTTCCTCCATCCTTCCGGGCGAGGCCTCCGACAGCGCCGCTTCCGTGACGATCACGGAGCTCGATGGCAGCCGGATGCTCAGCGTGCTCCCGGGCGACGTGCAGGCGCTCATCGGTCTGCTCGATGACGCGCTGATCGAGCTGCGCGCGACGCCGACGCCTGCGCCGACCGCTGAACCGACGGCCACGCCGACTGCGGAGCCGACGGCCACGCCGACCGCGGAACCGACGGCGACGCCGACCGCGGAGCCGACGGCGACGCCGACCGCGGAGCCGACGGCGACGCCGACCGCTGAACCGACGGCGACGCCGACCGCTGAACCGACGGCGACGCCGACCGCGGAGCCGACGGCCACGCCGACCGCTGAACCGACGGCCACGCCGACTGCCGAACCGACGGCAGAGCCGACCGCCGAACCGACGGCAGAGCCGACCGCCGAACCGACGGCTACGCCGACCGCGGAGCCGACGGCCACGCCGACCGCGGAGCCGACGGCCACGCCGACCGCCGAACCGACAGCCGAGCCCACGGCAGAGCCGACCGCTGAACCCGCGTCGTCGCTGAGCCTCTTTGGTGCGGCGGGCGTGACGCAGGGGATCCTGTGGTTTATTCTCCTGCTGATTCTGATCATCGTGATCATCCTCATCCTGGTGCTCCGGCGCAGGAAGGACAAGAAGAACAACAAGTAAATGAGCAGAGGGAGGAAACCCGCGGGTTTCCTCCCTCTTTCTATGCTCTATAGGAAATTGCGTGAAGAATCGTGCAGCGGGCACAGCGTGGCTTGACTTTGCAAAGCGGTTCGGAAGTGGGAGCGGGCACGGCCCGCTTTCTTGCTTACTTTATAGGAAATTGCGTCAAACAGCGAAATGTGATAAACGCAACATTGTACAGCAAAAGTTGGAAATAAGATACCCCCTCATGAATGAGGGGGCAGGGGGAGTTGATGCGGCGTAGCCGCTTTTTTATCCTGTATGGAATTGCGCGGGGAACCCTGCGGCGGGCACCGGACAATCTGACAGGGCTAGGCTGTTTGGAAACGGAAGCAGGCGCTTCCCGTGGTTTACGCCCTGCGCTTTTTCCGGCACAGCACGACGTAAATGCCCAGCGTGCAGGCGGCGAGCAGGCTCAGCGCGATGCCGGCCGTCAGACTGCGCGTCCGGTAGGTGAAGGCGATTTCATGCGCGCCCGGCTCGACCCAGACAGCCATGAACGAGAGGTCGCAGGGGACGATCCCGGCCGGCTTCCCGTCGACTGTGGCGGAAAAGCCCTTGTCGTAAGGAATCGTGAAGACCAGCAGGCCGGCCTCCTTGGCGTCGATTTCCGCACGGAAGCCGTCGGCGAAGGTTTCAAAGCTGTGGCAGGCGTTTTCACGCAGGCGCGCGGCGCTCGTCTGCCAGTCAGGGATGTCGTAGACGTCGAGCTGCTCCATCCGCCCGCCGTAGCGCGCAAGCTGCCCGTCGTCGAGCGTCACGGCGGCGAGCATCACGGCGCCAACCGTCTCGCTGTCCATGCGCTGATGCGCGTCGCCGGTGCAGACCGTCTGCAAAAAGCCCATCGGCACGGCGTTCGGATTCACGTAGACGGCAAAGCCGTTCTCCTCGCGGTCGTAGACAAAGCCTTCGGGGACGGGCTCGCCGTCGGTCTGATGGTATTCGCTGACGCTGAGCAGCGCGCGGAGGGCGCCGGAGCCGTCCGGCGGGGAGACGGTCGTCGATTCGTCGTAGCCAAAGCCGGCGGTCGAGATGAACCGGCCGATCGTCGAGGCGCGCAGGGAGTTGAAGCAGGTCAGCGACGACTGGCCGCGCAGCAGGCCGTAATTGCGCAGGCGCGGGCCGTAGTCGATGCGCGCGTAGTCCTCCGGCTTGGGCAGGGAGAGCGCGCCGAGCGTCGGCTCCGCAATCTCCTCGAGCGTATACACGCCATTTCCGGCCTCCGTGCCGCCGGAGAGGATCTCACGGTCGCCCACGGCGATGTACGCGCCGTACTGCACGGCGGCGCAGAGGCAGACGATCGCCAGTGCTGCGCCAAAGCGCGGGCGGCGCAGCATCAGCAGCATCGAAAGGCCGCCCAGCAGCGTCAGCGAGAGGGAGAGCGCGCGGAAGGAGTCGCCCGCGTAGGCGCCGGTCTTCCGGTTCTGTATGACCTCGGCGAGGCGCTGAGGCAGCGCGGCGAGCATGCCCTCGGGCAGCAGGAGGGGCAGCGTCAGCGCGGCGGTCAGCAGGCTGCACAGCAGGAACGAAGCCTGCCAGGCCCGCCGGGAGGCGCCGCTCTCGCAGGCGCGCAGCGTCGCAAGGGCGAGCATGAGCGAAAGACCGTACCACCAGCGCGTGTAGCCCGTGTTCGTGAAGAGCGAGAACGCGCCGCACAGCACCGGAACGGCGCAGCAGACGGCCAGCGCGGCCAGCAGCGCCTTGAGCCAGCCCTGCCGCCTGGCGGCCATCAGCACGGGGATGCCCGTCAGCCCGAAGACGGGCAGATAGGCCGCCGTCGAGCACCAGCTGCCCGCGTCGCCGTAATAGGCATGGACGACGCCGCTCTCGATGGGCATGAGCAGCGAGCGCAGTCGCTCCAGCAGCACGGCGGGCGCATAGCGCTGGGCAAGCAGCGGCGTATCGCCCGCGCCCGTGCGCGTGATGGAGAGCATGAAGCGCAGCGCGGGCAGCAGCAGCACGCCGGAGAGCGCGCAGCCGACGCCGCATTCAAAGACGACCGTCGCGACCCGGCGCAAGCTCCGCGCCTCGCGCCAGTCCGGCGAAAAGAAGCGGAAGGCGAAATACAGCGCGGCGAGCAGCGCGCTGGCGAGCATGAAGTAGTAGTTGGTCAGCGCGTTCAGAGCGCAGAAGAGCGCGAGCAGGCCGGGACGCGGCGCGTCGCTCATCGCGATTTCAATGCCCAGCAGGATCAGTGGGAAGAAGGCGATGACCTCCGTGAAGTGGTAAAACTGGGTGTTGACGACGGTAAAGGAGGAAAACGCGTAGAGCAGGCTGCCCAGCAGCGCGAGGCGGTCGCTTTTGACCATGCGGCGGAAGTAGCAGAACGCCGTCAGCGCGGCGACGGCATGCTTGAGCACCGCCATGACGCTGATGCCGTAGGGGATGAGCGCCTCGGGCAGCAGCGCCAGCGGCCAGACGAACGGGCTGCCCAGCGTGTAGAAGGCATAGCTGCCCACAGCAGGCGCGCCCAGAAAGGTCGAGAAGGAGTAGCTGTTCAGCCCGCCGCGCAGAATGCGCCGCGCCTCGAGGATAAAGGGAAGCTGCTGCTCGATGTAGTCGCCGCGCGTGACAAACTGCCCGCCATAGGGCAGAATCGCCGGGGCGAGCGCCAGCAGCGCCGTCAGCGCGCCCAGAAAAAAGGCATGCGCGCCGGTCAGGCGGCGTGGCGCGGGGGATCGTCTGTTCATGCAAAGCCCTCCGTCAGAGGATTGTTTTGTTTCTGCTCTCTATTGTACGGGGCGGAAAAGCCGATGTCAAGGCAGGATTGCCGGGGCGGAAGGACGCGTGGTATAATAGCGGCAAAGGGCGGCGCACTCCGACGCCGCTTACGGAACGAAAGGAAGACGGTATGAGATTTCTGCATCTTTCGGATCTGCATCTGGGCAAGAGGATCTTTGAGCTTTCCCTGCTTGAGGAGCAGCGCCATCTGCTCGACCAGGTGGCCGCGATGGCGGGGAGAATCGACGCGCTCCTGCTGGCGGGGGACATCTACGACAAGCCCGTGCCGCCGGCGGAGGCCGTCGCGCTGTTTGACGGGTTTCTCTCGCGCATGAGCCGGGCGGGCTGCCCCGTGCTGATGATCGCGGGCAATCACGACAGCGCCGAGCGCATCGCCTTCGGCGCGGAGCTGATGGCGGGCAGCGGCGTGTTTGTCGCGCCGGTGTATGACGGAAAGGCGCGCTGCGTGACGCTTTCCGATGCGCACGGCGAGGTCGACGTCTGGCTGCTGCCGTTTGTCAAGCCGGCGCATGTGCGCGCCGCGCTGGGGGACGAGGGCATCGAGGGCTACACGAACGCGCTTTCCGCCGCCGTCGCGGCGATGCCGCTTCGAGCGGGCGTGCGCAGCGTGCTCCTCGCGCATCAGTTCGTGACCGGCGCGGCGAGGAGCGAATCGGAGGAGATCAGCGTCGGCGGGCTGGACAACGTGGACGCGGAGGTCTTTTCGCCGTTCTGCTACACGGCGCTGGGCCATCTGCATACGGCGCAGAGCCTGCTGGGCGGGCGCGTGCGCTACAGCGGCTCGCCGCTGTGCTACGCCTTTTCCGAATGCGCGCAGAAGAAGGGCGGCCTGCTGGTCGACCTCGCCGGGGACGGCAGCGTGAATGCTGAGCCGGTCGCCTTTGAGCCGCTGCACGCGATGCGAAGCCTGCGCGGATCGTTTGAGGCGCTGGCGCTTGGCGAGGGGAGCGAGGATTACCTGCGCCTCATTCTGACCGACGAGGATGACGTGCCGGATGCCGCGGCGAGGCTGCGCGCGGTCTATCCGAATCTGCTTCAAATCGTCTATGATAACGCGCGAACCCGCGCGGCCGCGGCGGATTTTACGTCGGAGGCGCTCTCCCGGCGCGAGCCGTTTGCGCTCTTTGAAGAGCTCTTTGAAAAGCAGAATGGTGCGCCGATGGACGCGCAGCAGGCTGCGCTGCTTCGCGGTGTGATGGAGAGAATCTGGGAGGACGAGGCATGAGACCGGTGCATCTGACGCTCTGCGCGTTCGGCCCCTACGCGCAGAGGACGGAGCTTGAAATGGACAGGCTCGGGGAAAGCGGGCTCTACCTGATCACGGGCGACACGGGCGCGGGCAAGACGACGCTCTTTGACGCGATCACCTTCGCGCTCTACGGCGAGGCGAGCGGGCAGGAGCGGCGTGCGGGCATGCTGCGCAGCAAATACGCCGAGCCGACGCTTGACACCTATGTGGAGCTGACGTTCGCGCTGCGCGGCGGTCTGTACGCGATCCGCCGTGTGCCGGACTACGACCGGCCCAAGAAGCGCGGCGAGGGCTTCACCCATCAGAGCGCGGAGGCGACGCTCACCCTGCCGGACGGGCGTGTCGTCACGGGCAGCCAGAACGTGACCCGGGAGGTCGAGGGCATCATCGGCCTGACGCGCGACCAGTTCGCGCAGATCGGCATGATCGCCCAGGGCGAATTCAAGCGCCTTCTGCTCGCCGGGACGGACGAGCGCCGCGCGATCCTGCGGCGCATCTTCCATACGGAGCGCTTCGAGGCGCTGCAGCGGGAGCTGGGCCAGCGCGCCAACGCCGCCCAGCGCGAGGCGAGGGAGGCCGTGCGCGCGCTGCTGCAGGAGGCGGATCTGCTGCGCGTGCCGCCGGAGCTGGAGGCGGAGGATGCGCCCCTGGCGGCGCAGCGGGAGCCGCTTCAGGTGCCCGAGCGGATGGCGCTGGCGGAGCGGGGCGTCGCGCTCGACCGCGCGCAGATGGCGCAGGCGCTTGAGCGGCGCGCGGCCCTGCAGGCGCAGAGCGCCGCCCTGAGCGAGCACATCGGCCGGGTGAAGGCGATTGAGAGATCCCGGGAGGAGCTCGCGCGCGCGACGGACGCGCTTTCTGCCGCGCAGGAGCGGGCAGAGGAAAGCGCGCAGGAGGAAAAGCGCACGAGCGCCCTGCGCCCCCGGGAGGACGCGCTGACCGCCGAGGTGGCGGGCATCGAGGCGAAGCTCGGCGAATATGCCCGCGCGCAGGCGCTTGAAGACGAGGCAGCCGACGCGCAGACGCGCGCAGAGGCGCTGCTTCTGCGCGCCGGGGAGGACAGGCGCGCACGGGACAAGCTGCACGCGGATATCGCCGTCGCCAAGGAGAAGGTCGCCCGGCTGCCGGAGGTGACGGCCCAGGGCGAGCGGGCGCAGGCGGAGGCCGCGCAGGCACGGGAGCGCGAAAAGCGGCTTAAGCAGCTGCAGGAGGCGCTTGACGCGCTGGCAGAGCGCGAGGAGGCCGCGCGGCGCGCGGCGCAGAAGGAAGCGGAGGCGCTTGCGGCGCGCGACCAGGCCTACCGGGAGCGGGCTCAGGCGGAGGCCTCCTTCCTGGGCGCGCAGGCCGGCATTCTGGCCGCGACGCTTCAGGAGGGGAAGCCCTGCCCCGTCTGCGGCGCGACGTCGCATCCCGCGCCCGCCCAGCCCTGCGCAGAGGCGGTCAGCGAGGCGGCGCTCAACCGGCTGAAGCAGGCGTATGACCGGGCGGAGGCGCTTGCGACCGCCTGCCACGGCGATACG
>SFFC01000115.1 GCA_004556985.1 Clostridiales bacterium
TATGCACCCAATATAAAACGGCTACTAGTTCAACAACCAGCAGCCGTTTTATCATGCACCCAACCGGAAGAACGGAATAGGGGGAAACCAACATAAGACGCCTTTTGCGCCCAAAGAACAGGGAGAAAGCTCGTTCCATGCACCCAACATAATGAAAAAAGCCCTGCGGCGCAAGGCTTTCCGGGTAAAGAAAAAACGCTGACCTTTGTATCAAGATCAGCGTTCTTTTCTGGCGGAGAGTCAGGGATCTCGCCTTTGCCTGCGGGCAAAGCCGGGCCGGCTCTGACGCCCCACCGGGGCGTCTTCACCTCCGTCCCGTTCGAATCCCTGACTCCCTTTTTGCTATACAAAACCCCCGCCTAATGCCGGGGGTTTTTATATGGCGGAGAGTCAGGGATTCGAACCCTGGGAGGTTTTACCCTCACAGCATTTCGAGTGCTGCACCTTCGACCGCTCGGACAACTCTCCAAAAGATGGGTCTTCCTATGGAAGACCCATCTATTATAAGGCATACCGGACGCGCCTGTCAAGCGGAAATCACATCTGCGCGGCCAGATCGACGATCTCCATCGAGCGGCGAATGAACTCCGTCATCTGCTCGGCCTCCAGCGGCTGGCGGGAGAGCTCCGCCAGATCGTAGAGCTGGCGGGTCAGCAGCAGGCTGCGCTCGTCCTTCTCGCGCGCGGCGAGCTTCTGGATGGTCGCGCTGCGGCTGTTGAGCACGACGTTGTACTTCGCCGGCATCGTGAATTCCTTGCGGCCGTAGATGCGGCCCATGTCGTTGAAGCGGCGGGTCTGCTCGTCCTCGATGAGCATGACCGGCACCTTCTCGTTGGCCAGCGGCTTGATCTCCACGGCCAGGTCGTCCTTGCCCGCCGCCTCGCGCATCAGCGCGGTCAGCTTGCCGGCGTCAAGCTCCGGCGCGGCGTCCTCGCTGGTCAGGCTGTCGAGCTCCGCGTCCACGCGGCAGAACTTGAACTTGCTCTCCGGATCGCCGCTGTATTCCATGTAGGAGACGAAGTTGACGTCGATCGCCTGATCGAGCACCGCGACGTCGATGCCCCGCTCCGTGAACATGCGGATCGCCGCGTCCTGGCGCGCCGCGTCGGAGGTGTAGACCATCTTGTCCGGCAGCTTTTCGCCGTTGCGCTCCTTGTATTCCGACAGCGTCAGGAACTTGCCCTCCGTCGTCTTGAAGAGCAGGCAGTCCTTCATGCGCTCGGCAAACTTCTCCTCGCGCATCACGCCGTACTTGATGAACGGATGGATGTCCGGCCAGAAGCCCTCGTAGGCCGCGCGGTCGGTCTTGAACATGCCCGTCAGCTTGTCGGCAACCTTCTTGGTGATATGCGCGCTGATGCGGCGGACGTAGCCGTCGTTCTGCAGGAAGGAGCGGGAGACGTTGAGCGGGAAATCCGCGCAGTCGATGACGCCCTTGAGCAGCATCAGGAACTCCGGAATGACCTCCTTGATGTTGTCCGCGACGAACACTTGGCCGGAGTAGAGCTTGATCTGCCCCTCGATGCCGCCGAACTGCTCCTTGAGCTTGGGGAAATACAGAATGCCCTTGAGCTTGAAGGGGTAGTCGACGTTCAGATGAATCCAGAAGAGCGGGTCATCGTACTCGTGAAAGACCTTGCGGTAGAATTCCTTGTATTCCTCGTCCGTGCAGTCCTGCGGTGCCTTGACGTACAGCGGCGTCGTGTCGTTGATGGGCTTCTCCTCCGGCTTGGGCGCCTCTTCCTTCTCTTCGCCCTCTTCGGACCCCACCTCATTGCCGTCCTCGTCCGTGACGGCGGCGTCCTCCGCCTCAGCCTTCTTCTCCTGCTCAAGCTGCTCCGGCGTCTTGATCTCCGTGAGGTAGATCGGCACGGCCATGAACGAGCAGTAGCGCTCGAGCACCTCGCGCACGCGCCAGACGCTCAGGAATTCCTCCTCCGCGTCCATGATGTGCAGCGTAATCGTCGTGCCGCGCGTCGTGCGGTCGCTGTCGCTCATGGAGAAGGCCATGCCGTCCTCGCTCTCCCAATGGACGGCCTTGGCGCCCTCGCGGAAGGAGAGCGTGTCGATGCTGACCTTGTCGGCGACCATGAACACCGAGTAGAAGCCCAGGCCGAAGTGGCCGATGATGCCGTTTTCCTCGCCGTCCTTGCCCTCGGTCTTCGCGTATTCCTCCAGGAAGGACTTCGCGCCCGAGAAGGCGACCTGGTTGATGTTCGTCTTGACCTCGTCCTCGGTCATGCCCACGCCGTCGTCGATGAAGCGCAGCTCCTTCGCCGCCTTGTCGACCTCCACGCGGATGGAGCAGCCCTCCGCCAGCTTGTAGTCGACCATGCGCAGCTTCGTGATCGCGTCGCAGCCGTTGGAGACGACCTCGCGGATGAAGATGTCCTTATCCGAATACAGCCATTTCTTGATGACCGGCATGATGTTTTGCGCATCAATCGATACGTTGCCCTGAATCGGTTCCATGAAAAAAGCCCCCTTTTATGTCAATCATCCCGTTAATTGCCAAGTTGCAAGCGTATTGTAGCGCCGTTTCCTGCCCATGTCAAGAGAAAATTAGCACTCATTTGGCACGAGTGCTAACAATTTATTCAAAGGTCAGTCGTCCTGCCCGCGCAGGAGAAGCAGCGTCAGCACGAATTCCTCCCCGCTGACGCGGCAGCTCATCTCGCCGCCGTAGCGCCCCACGACATAGCGGATGTTGCGCAGGCCATAGCCGTGATTGGCCCTGTCCGCCTTCGTGCTCACGGGCAGGCCGTCCCGCAGCACGGGCCGCATCGCGAACGTGTTGCGGAAGACGAGCACGACCGCCGTGCCCCGGCTGACCGTGCGGATGCTGATCTGCCGGTTTTCCGGGTTCTCCTGCTGGCGGCAGCTCTCGATGGCGTTGTCCAGGGCATTGCCGAAGATCGTGCACAGGTCGAGCGGATCGACAAAGTAGAGCATCCGCCCATCGACATAGGGCACGCAGCGGATCTCCTCCTGCTGGCAGACGCGCAGCTTGTCGCTTAAAACGATGTCCAGCGCGCCGTTGCCCGTCTCCACGAGCGTCTCGTAGGGGCGGATGTCGCCGATGAGCCGGCGCACGCCCGCGCGCATGTCGTCCGTGGCCGCGCCCGACTCGAGCACCAGCAGGATGTTCTTCATGTCGTGGTACTTGCGGTTGACGTCGTCGATGTGCTGCATCTTGAGGTGGAACTGCTGCTGCTGCGTGTCCAGCACGCGCCTCAGCTCCAGCGCGCGCAGCCGCTCGCGCTCGCCGGTCTCCACGCCGATGCCCCGCGCCAGCGTGACCAGCTCCACGAGGAAGCAGGAGGCCGTCAGGATCTGGAAGGACTTGTTCTCCAGCAGCTGCATCGCGCTGCTCAGGCTGCGGATGCACAGAAACGGGATGACCGCCGCGATGGTCATCGTCAGGGTGTAGCCCGTCATGCGGATGCGCCCCAGCGGCGGCAAAAAGCGCAGCAGCAGCCGCAGCAGGCCGTATTCCAGCACCCAGAGCAGCAGGATCGCCGGCAGGCGCAGCGCATAGTCGCCCTCGTAGAGGTAGTTGACGCCCAACAGCATCCGGCTCAGGCTGCTGATGAGCGGCCAGACGCTGTTGTCGACCATCAGGAAGATCAGGCTGACAAACATGCAGACCTCCCACGGCCGGCGCGTGAACAGGCAGACGTAGGCCTGATACAGCAGCACGGTCGCGAGGATGAAGGGGAGCATCGGAACAGGCAGGCTCCGGTCGATCGTCATGCGCAGCCCCATCTGCGAGACCGTGCCGCCCAGAAAGAGCAGCGGCATGAGCCCGAGGCGGCCGGGATGGCGGCGAACCGCCTCGTCCCCGCGCAGCAGGAAGGCGGTCATCGCCAGCGTCTGGCCCACGCTGATGAGCGCCGGGGAAAACGCCGCGCGCAGCAGCGCGCTCACGCCCGCCGTCATACGCCGTCCCCCAGGTAGGCCGCCCAGGCCTCCAGCAGCTCACGCCGCCGGTAGCGGCTGATGGAGATGGCCTGATCCCCGATGAACAGGTCGCTGCCCGAGATCCTGTCCACAAAGCGCAGGTTGACCAGGAAGGAGGTGTGGCAGCGGAAGAAGGGCAGGCCCCTGAGCTCCTTTTCAAACGTCTGCATGGATTTCTCCGCCGGGAGCGCCCGCTCGCGCGTGTGAATGACGATCCTGTGGCGGAAGGTCTCGACGTAGAGGATGTCCATCGCGCTGAGCTTGAAGAGTCCGTCCGCGTTGCGCACCTCGATCATCCGCGGGCGGCTCTGGCGGATGCGCGCGAGCGCGCGGTCCAGCCGGATTTTGAGGCCCATGTAGCTGACGGGCTTGACGATGAAGTCGAGCGCCTCGACGCTGTAGCCCTGCACGGCATACTGCGTGACGCTGGAGATGAAGAGGATGACGACGTCCGGGTCGTCCCGGCGGATGCGCCGCGCGGCCGTCAGGCCGTCCACCTTCGGCATCGCGATATCCAGCAGCAGCAGGTCGAGCCGCCCGGGGATCTCACGCAGCAGCGTCTCCCCGTCCGGAAAGGAAAAGATCTCAAACTCCACGCCCATCTCCGCCTCATAGGCATGCAGATAGCGGATCAGCGTGCTGCGCTCAAACTCGATATCCTCCGCAATCGCAATTCTGTACATGGGCCGCTTCCTCCTTTGGCGTCTTTGCCGTCCATGATTTCTATTATACCATCGGATTGCCCGTTTTGTCCCGCGCATGTTTTCCGCAAACCAACCGGCACGTTCTCCCGACCAAATGGCAGCATTTTGAAAAGAAGCGCCATTTGGTCGCCCGGGCGGGCCAGTTGTGCGCCCTGCATTCTTTTCCTGCCGGGAATATGTTAAAATTGTTGCAATCAACAGTGTCCGGCGGACCCGGACGCCGTGAAAAATGCAAGGGAGATCATGCGTCATGAAGAAAAACGAACAGCCTCAGCAGGGCGCGCAGAGCGCCTGCAGCATGTCGCGCCGCACGTTCCTCAAGGCGGGCGCCACCGGGCTGGGCTCTCTGGCCCTGATGGGAAATTTCTATCCGGTCACGGCCGCTGCCGAGTCGCCCGAAGAGGCCGCCGCGCAGGAAGCCGCCAGCGTCACCACCGAGCTTCCCGCTTCCCCGGTCGCCGCGCCCGCGAAGACCGAATTTGACTGCGACGTGCTCGTCATCGGCGGCGGCTTCGCCGGATTGAACGCGGCTGTCGCGGCCAAGGAGGCCGGGCAGAACGTCGTGCTGATCGACAAGGGCCGCCCGGGCTACTCCGGCCTGACCCCGTGGGCCAGCTCCCACCGCTGGTTCGACGCCGAGATGGGCGACGACGAGCAGGCCTTCAAGGACACCATCAACCGCGGCGGCGAATACATCAACAACATGAACTGGTATCAGTGCTGGATTGACGAGTCGAAGGAGACCGCCCAGCGCCTGATGGACTGGGGCATCCTCACGCAGTACACCCGCGCCTCCGAGGCCGGCGACTACTACGACAAGCAGGATTACGCCGGCTACCGCGAGGCCTTCGCCAAGAACGACCGCCGCACCAAGTTCATCGAGGTTCTGAACGCGAAGGGCATCGAATACGCCGAGAACGTCATGATCACCAACATCGTCAAGACCGGCGACCGCGTGACCGGCGCTGTCGGCTTCCATGTGCCCAGCGGCGCGATCATCACCTGCCATGCGAAGGCTATCGTCATGGCCATGGGCGGCGGCGCCTACAAGCCCACCGGCTTCCCGGTCGGCGGCGTGACCTTCGACGGCGAGTACATCGCCTATAACCTCGGCCTGCCGATCGCCGGCAAGGAGTTCGACGACTTCCACATGACGCTCTCCTATGCGCCGGGCAACGCCTTCCTCAACAACAACTGGACGTATCTGGAGAACATCTGGCTCTGCGGCGGCGACATCACGGCCGAGTCCGGCAAGGGCTACGCCGACAGCAAGGGCAAGGCCATGGTGCTCGACCGCGTGACCAAGGCGGTCAGCGGCCTGGCGCTCAACGACGGCACCGTGGTGGAGGACATGTCCACCCAGGGCATCGGCCGCCGCGGCGGCTCGCTGAGCGAGAACCCCGCCGACATCCGCTCCGGCAAGATGAACGACGCGATGCCCAAGGGCGACATTTACGGCGCCGCTGTCGGCTTCGGCGGACACCTGAGCGCTGGCGTGCTCTGCGACCTCGACGACCTGGACGGCTTCACGGGCATCAAGGGCCTGTACGTCGCGGGCGACGGCATCAACGCCGCTGCGCCGGCCGGCGCGGGCTA
>SFFC01000020.1 GCA_004556985.1 Clostridiales bacterium
AGCCGCTCTGGCCGCGCGATCATGGCCATTCGCGACAACCGCATCGCCGCAGAGTCCGTCGGCATCCATGTCACGAAATACCGCATGATGGCGTTTGTCACCTCCGCCGCGCTGGCAGGCATGGCCGGCGCGCTCTACGGCCTCAACTATTCGACCGTTCAGGCGGTCAAGTTCAAGTTTGACACGTCGATCCTCGTGCTCGTTTTCGTCGTCCTGGGCGGCATCGGCAACATCCGCGGCTCAATCATCGCCGCGACGCTGCTGACCGTCCTGCCCGAGATGCTGCGCCAGTTCGGCGATTACCGCATGCTGATCTACGCGATCGTCCTGATCCTCGTCATGCTCGCCACCAACAACCCGACGCTGCGCAGCGGCATCGACAGCCTCGCCGCGCGCATCAGGAAGCGCAGAAGCTCCGCGCATGAAACCACAAAGGAAGGTGACAAGGCATGACCCAGACGAAAAAGCCGAGAACGCCCACCAAGATGGTGCCCGCTCCTAGCCACGGCATCATCCCCGAGCGCGACCTCTATTCCCAGCCTGTGCTGGAAGCCCGCAATCTGGGCATCGAATTCGGCGGTCTGCATGCCGTCGAGGATTTCAACCTGATCATCGGCCGCACGGAAATCGCCGGTCTGATCGGCCCCAACGGCGCAGGCAAGACGACGGTCTTCAACCTGCTGACCAAGGTGTATCAGCCGACGATGGGCACCATCCTGCTCAACGGCCGCGACACCGCCGGCATGAACACGATGCAGGCCAACAAGCTCGGCATCGCGCGCACCTTCCAGAACATCCGCCTCTTCGGCAACATGTCCGTCGAGGACAACGTCCGCATCGGCCTGCACAATCAGGTGCGCTACGGCATGTTCTCCGGTATCTTCCGTCTCCCCGCCTACTACCGCGGCGAGCGCCAGATGCATGAACGAGCGCTGGATCTCCTCTCCATCTTCGACATGCAGGATCTGGCCAACCATCAGGCTGGCTCCCTCCCCTATGGCGCCCAGCGCCGCCTGGAGATCGTCCGCGCGCTGGCGACGAATCCGTCCCTACTGCTGCTCGACGAGCCGGCCGCCGGCATGAATCCCCATGAGACCGAGGAGCTGATGGAGAACATCGCGAAGATCCGCGACAAGTTCCACATCGCCATCCTGCTCATCGAGCACGACATGAACCTCGTCATGGGCATCTGCGAGGGCATCTGCGTGCTCAACTACGGTCGCATCATCGCCAAGGGCACAGCCGAGGAGATTCAGAACAACCCCGTCGTCATCGAGGCCTATCTGGGCAAGAAGAAGGAGGCGTAACCGATGAGCATGCTGAAAGTCGAGGATCTGCACGTCTACTACGGCAGCATCCACGCCATCAAGGGCGTCTCCTTCGAGGTCAACGAGCGCGAAATCGTCACGCTGATCGGCGCCAACGGCGCGGGCAAGTCGACGACGCTCAACACGGTCGCCGGCCTGCTCAAGGCCCGCAGCGGCTCCATCACCTTCGAGGGCAAGCCTCTGACCGGCACCCCGGCCAGCAAGATCGTCTCGCTGGGCATGGCGCTGTGCCCGGAGGGCCGCCGTGTCTTCCAGCAGATGACCGTGCGCGAAAACCTGGAGATGGGCGGCTACACCCGTCCGGCCTCCGAGATCGCGCCCGCGCTCGAGGACGTCTTTGAGCGCTTCCCCCGCCTCAAGGAGCGCCAGCGCCAGATCGCCGGCACGCTCTCCGGCGGCGAGCAGCAGATGCTCGCGATGGGCCGCGCGCTGATGAGCAAGCCGAAGCTGCTGATGCTCGACGAGCCGTCCATGGGCCTCGCGCCGATCCTCGTTGAGCAGATCTTCGACATCATCGGCGAGCTGAACCGCGCCGGAACGACGATTCTGCTCGTCGAGCAAAATGCGCAGATGGCCCTGTCCATCGCCACGCGCGCATACGTCCTGGAAACAGGCCATATCGTCAAGGAGGGCGACGCCGACGCGCTCATGCACGACGACGCCGTGCGCAAGGCCTATCTGGGCTGATTCAACACACAAAAGGCAGGAGAAACCGCTCTCCTGCCTTTTTATGTGCTTTATACTCTCCACAATTCAATCCGGGCCTGTTGAAAGCAGCGCTGGCGGAATCGCAATTGTCGCTTTCGGCTCCGCAGCAATTCTTGCTTTTCGTTCTTCACCTGCGAAGAACGTTGGGCTGTCGCCCAAACCTGCCAAGGGACTTCGCCCCTTGACCCCATATTCGCTTCGCGGCTGTTTACGCAGCTTGGCTCAGGTCTCTGTCCCCTTTGGTTGATCCGGCAGGATATCAGTTGGGTCCCTCCGCTCACCATCTTGGGTCAGCTCGAGATGAAGATGCGTGCCCAACTCCGCCTCGCAGGGAATCCGCTCAAGCAGCGTGCCGATCGTCTGTCCCCGGGTGACGTTCTGTCCAGCCGTCACGTCGCAGGCCGCCAGACCGGCATAGACCGCCTGCTGCCCATCCGTCTGCGCGACGGCGACGCGCCAGCCCCACAGCTCGTCGCGCACGGCGCCGGATATCGTACCGTCCATCACGCAACGTACCTCCTCCCCATCCTCACCGGCCAGATCGACCGCCGCATGCAGCTGCACGCAGTCAAGCGCCTCCCAGAGTACGGGCGTCTCGCCGTCAAATCCGCGGATCACGCCGCCGGACACAGGCCACACGGTCGTTCCGCCGATCCTGAGCGTGCTGTGGAGCGACAGCGGCGCGAGCGTCGCCAGCGGCACAAGGGTTGCCTCCATCTGAGGAGCGGCGGTTTCCGTCACCTCCGGCGCGTTGGCTGCCGCCTGCACGCCCGTCGTCTGCTGCTCAAGCCCCCGTGTATACAGCGCGCTCGCCGCGATGACGGTCATCACAGCGCCCAGCGTCATCCAGTAGGCGTGATCCAGCATCCACTCCCGGAACCGATGAAACAAGCCGCCCTTCATGCGCATCCCTGCCTTTCTCCGACAGGATGCCCACGTTGGGCGGCCAATATTCACGTCTATGGGGTCACGGTCATCGTCGTTCCGTCGGAGCGCAGCGTCATCACGCCGTTCTCCTTCGCGGTAAGCGCCTGCACGCCCGCGCGCTGTAGGCGGATGACGACGCTGTTGGCCGGTTCCCTGCCCGTCAGCAGGGCGATCTTGGGCATCACGGCGCTCACCAGCTCCAGGCCGGTCGCCGCGTCGCTGCCGCCCCGCGCGCAGATCAGCGCGTCGGCTCCGAGGCGAACGCCCGAGGAGATCAGCTCGCGCTCCCCCGCTGAGGTGATCGTCCCCAGGATCAGCACGCTCGTCTGCCCATAGTCGATGCGCAGCGACAGCCCGTCATCGCGCTCGTCTGTGTGGTTGGTCTTCGCCGGGCCGATCACCGTCACCGTCGCGCGCCCGAGCGAGAAGGTCAGCCCCGCGTCCGCAGCGATCAGCTGTGTGCTGCCCGTCTTCTGCGCCGCCCCAAGCATCGCGTTGTAATCCGCGTTTTTGGTCTGCGAGTCCTGCAGGAGCAGGTATTCCGGCTTGCCCAGCGTCACGGCTGTCGCCATGCCGCCGATCTGCCCCACCTCATTGCCGCAGGCGACGGCGACGTTCAGCCGGTTGACCCCGCACAGCAGCAGCTGACCCGCCGTCAGCAGGCCGTTGTTCCCCGCGCCCACGAGCATCGTGTATCCGTCGCAGCAGACGAGCACCGCCTCGCCCTCCCCGACGCGGAGCGTCTTGACCGTCAGGCCGCTGGCGTCGACGCCGTAGGCCCAGGAGAGCGCCGGCAGATTTCCGACGGCGTCCTTCGCCGTCTCAAGCCATCCCTGCACCGCAGAGAGCGCACCGTCGTCCAGACCAATGTTTTCAAGCGTCAGCGAAGGCTTGCCGGTTTCGGGATCGTTTCTCACAAAGCCCAGCACGCATGCGCCCACGAACACCAGCGCCGCTACGCCCAGCAGCAGCAGAATCCGCGTCAGGCAGCCCGTCAGGCAGCCCCGGCGGCGCTTTCGAACCTGAGAGCGTGCTTCCCTCTCTCTGCCCATGTCTTACAGCGCCTCCAGGATGTCCGCCAGGGCTTCGGCTTCCTCCCTCTGGGTCGCCCAGCTCGTGACAAAGCGGATCACGCAGCGGCCATCCGGCAGGTCGCCCCAGCGCTCAAAGGCGACGCGCTCCTCCAGTTTCGAGCGCTGATCCTTCGCGACGATCGGAAAGATCTGGTTGGTCGCTGTCTGCTGGAAGCTGGAAATGCCCGCGCGGCGCATGGCTCCGCGCACAATGTCGGCCATCTCGTTGGCGTGGCGTGCCCAGGCGAAGTAGTCGTCGTGCTCAAGCGCCGTCAGGAACATCAATCCGCACAGGCGCCCCTTGGCCATCATGCCGCCGCGGTTCTTGATCATGAAGCGGAAGTCCTTCTGCAGCGCAGGATTGACGATCACCATCGCCTCGCCGAAGAGCAGGCCATTCTTTGTTCCGCCGATATAGAAGCAGTCGGCCAGCGTCGCCAGGTCGCTCAGCGTCACGTCGCAGCCCTCGCTCGTCAGCGCGCTGCCCAGCCGCGCCCCGTCGACAAACAGGATCAGCCCCTGCTCGTCGCAAACCGCCCGCAGCGCGCGCAGCTCGGCAAGCGAATACACCGTGCCGATCTCGGTCGGCTGGGAGATGTACAGCAGCCGCGGGTGCACCATGTGCTCGTCGGTGTGGCACGCGCAGACCGCGCGAACGCCCTCGGCGCTGACCTTGCCCTCTCTGCCTTCCGCGACGAGCACCTTGTGCCCGCTGCCCTCAATGGCGCCGGTCTCGTGGACGTTGATATGGCCACCCTCGGCCGCAATCGCCGCCTCGTACGGGCGCAGGAACGCAGAGAGCGCGATCAGGTTGGCCGACGTGCCGCCGGTCATCATGTGAACGGCCGCGCCCGGCTGTCCCGTCTTCTCGCGGATAATGGCCTGCGCGCGCAGGCTGTACGGATCCAGCCCATAGCCGCAGGTGTGCTCCAGGTTCGTCTCCATCAGGCGCTGCATCACCAGCGGATGCGCGCCCTCGCCATAATCATTCATAAAGAAGAGCTTGTCCACAGTCATCCTCCTGTCAGCCCCTCACCGTGCCGGCGAGCAGCGTTTCGTCAATCGTGATCTGCGTCACCTGCGACAGATCGAGCGTCAGCGGGTCGATGCCCGCGAGCATCGGCGTCATGCGTGCCAGATGCGCAGCCAGCGCCGCGTCGACCGGGCGGGTATAGGTGATCGTCCGACTTGCGAGGACATCCATGTGCTGCCTGGCGTAGTCCTCCACCGGCGCACCGTCGTAGCGCTCGCGGCGCAGCCTCGCGCCCGCCGCCTCGCGGAGCTCACGCAGATAGCCCGATCGCGGCGCGAGCTTCACCAGCAGCCCACCGGGCCTGAGCACGCGGCCAAATTCGCCGTAGTTCGCCGGGGTGAACACGTCGAGCAGCACGTCGGCGCAGCCATCCTGCAGCGGAATGTTGGCCAGGTCGGCGACAAAAAATGAGGCGTCCTTCCCGCCGCGCGCGGCCAGGCGGACGGCCTCCTTGGAGAGATCAAACCCGATGCGCGTCATCGCGCGGCCGACAAGCGTTCTGCGCGTATAAAACCCCTCGCCGCAGCCGGCATCCACCAGCACGGGCACCTTTTCCTTTGGCAGCAGCGCGCCAAGCACCTCGTCAAGCGCCGCAATCACGGGGTCATAGATACCGCGCTCAAAGACCCGGGCGCGGCTTTCAAAGAGCGCCTTCGTGTAAAACGATTCCCGCTTGCCGGGCGCAAGATGCACGTCCCCGTAGCGGGAAAAGTCGTAGCAATGCCCTTGCCCGCAGACGAGGCTGCCTCCCCGGCGGGCAAGCGCCCCATGGCACAGCGGGCAGCGAAGGAGCAATTCGGCTTCCTGTGTCATATTCTTTCCCCTGTTTCGTCCCTGAAATCAGAAATAATCCGAGAAATACGGCTGCTCGATGGGGATGATGTCCTCGAGGATGCGCACGGCGTTCTCCCCCGCGCGCAGGCGCTCGACGCGCTTTAAATACGTCGGCCGCTTGTAGCCGTAGAACATCGCCGTCAGCGTCTGGATGTCGCAGCGCACGAGCTCGCCGCGCGTGCCGCCGCGCTCGAGAATCGTGTTGCCCTCCTTGTCCCAGCGAAGCGAGAAGTCGCCGCAGTTGCATTCCATGATTGGGTCGTCGATAATGAAATGCAGGTCGTCGTGAATCGAGATGATGTCAAACGGATACTGCCGGATGAACTCCTCGAAATCGACGATGCGCGCCATGATGTAGGGCTCGATCTCCTCCTGAATCTCGCTGTCCTCGAGCAGGAAGGCCATCGGCTCGTTGGTGTAGTTGTTGCCGACCACCTTCTCGATCATCGAGAAATGCGCCGAGATGTAGTTCCAGAGGCCATGCCGCGCTTCCTGATTGATGGTCACAAGCTCCTTGATGCGGAAGACATCGTTGGCGATGTAGTAGACCAGGTAGCCGGTCGGCTCCTCATCGGCATCATAGTAGACCGCGACGAGCACATCGTCCGCCTCCCAACGCCAGTATTCCTCCCATTCCAGCTCGTTGCGCTTGAGCGCGCCGTGCCGCAGCTTGGTAAACGCGTCGTGAACCGTTCGGATATCCTCGTTGTCGATCGTCACGCGCTCGACCATGCCGCCGACCTTGCGCCGCTTGGGCAGCTGCGTGTCCTTGATCGTGTAAGTCATCTTGTCCGAGACGATCTCCCAGCCCTTTTTGCGGTAATACGGCACGAGGTAGGGATAGAGCATGGAGACGCTCTGATGGTTGTCGCGCATGTTGTCAAGCGCCTGCTTCATCAGCTTGCTCATCAGCCCGCGCCCCATGTATTCGGGATAGGTCGCCACGCCGGTAACGCCGCCCATTTTGTACATCCGCCCGAAGAGGTTGACCTGCATCGGGTAGATGCTGATCTGCGAGGCAAGCTTGTCCCCGTCAAACCATCCAAAGGACTCCGTCTTCTTGAGCACGGGCTTTTTGGATTTCTCCATCTCCTTTTGGTTCCATCCCAGCGAGGCCAGCTCGCTGTCCGTCACCTGAAACGCATATCGAAGCAGCGCGTTGTACTGCGCCGTGTCATCCGTGGTCAGCCTGCGCATCTGAAGCCTGTCTTCCAGTTTTCCCTGTTTCATCGTTCTCTCGCTCCCTTTTCGAGGGCTCTATTATACCACAGAAAAAGCTCCCCTTTCAAGTCAGGGGGAGCCGTCTGTCAGTGCGCCGCGCTGATGAAGCTGCGTTCCGTCGTGATGACGCAGAAATAATTCGGGTATTGCGCCGAAACCCCATCGCTGATGCGGCGGCGGATCTCCTCCTCCGGCATCTTGAGGTCGTACGGCACCACGCAGTCAAAGACGACGTTGGTGTGCGTGTTGCCCGGCACCATGCGCAGATCGTGAATCGTCATCTGCGGATGGATCGCCGCAGCCAACTCGGCGATAAACGCGCGCATGACCGGCACGCGCGGGTCGTCCGTGACGACCGGGTCGTAATGCACGACCAGGTGCAGATTCTGCTCTTGCAGGAAGTCGCGCTCGATGTTGTCGATGATGTCGTGGCTGACGAGCGGATCCTCGCTGGCGGACATCTCGACGTGGACGCTCGCGAATTCGCGGCCCGGGCCGTAATCGTGCACCATCAGGTCATGCGTGCCCAGCACGCCGGGATAGGTCATGATCTTCCTGCGGATCTGGTCGACCTCCTCCCGGGAGACCGCGGAGCCGAGCATCGGGTCGATCGTGTCGCGCACGAGTCCGAAGCCGCTCACGAGGATGAACGCCGCGACGGCCAGTCCCATGAAGCCGTCGAGCGTCAGCCCGGTGAAATGCGCGATTAGCGTCGCCAGAAGCACGGCGCCGGTGGAGATTACGTCGTTGCGGCTGTCGTCCGCCGTTGCCATCAGCGTCTGTGAATCGATCTTTTTGCCGATCCTGCGGTTGAACATCGCCATCCAGAGCTTCACGGCGATGGACGCCGCCAGCACGAGCACGGTCGCCCAGCTGAAGAGCACGGGCGTCGGCGAGAGGATCTTCTCGAAGCTGCTCTTGAGCAGCTCCACGCCGATGACGAGGATCATCACGGCGACCATCAGCCCGGAGAGGTATTCGTAGCGCCCATGGCCGTAGGGATGCTCGGCATCGGCGGGCCGATCGGCCAGCTTGAATCCCAGCAGGCTCACGACGCTCGAAGAGGCGTCCGAGAGGTTGTTGACCGCGTCCGCCGTAATCGCCACGGAGCCGCTGATCGTGCCCACGAGGAGCTTGCCTGCAAAGAGCAGCGCGTTGCAGCCGATGCCCACCAGGCTCGCCGCCTTGCCGTATGCGCTGCGCACGCGCTCATCCTTGACGCTCCCGCCCTTTTCAATCCTGTTTTCTATCCATTTTGTCAGCATGGGGTTCATCCTTCCTTCTGTCTCCCGCCCCGCGGGAACATGCGCTTCCTTTTGCCATACATGTCTTGTCGAAGATGTTAGTCCCGTCAATCTTTTTGCCATATAAAAAGAGCTGCCCGTGCGCAGGGCACAGGCATTTCCATTCCATATTTTATTCTACGCGGCGTGCCGGTTTCCTTCTTTTTTCCAAGCGTTTTATGCTTCCGCCGTGCAAAAAACGGTCAGTATGCCGATTCCATCGCTTTGACCGTGTCCAGCAGCCAGCAGTTCACGGGAACACCGAGGCCATGGCGCTTCGCCCTTCGGACGATCTCCCCGGCGAAGAGCTCCACCTCGCTCTTTCTGTGCGCCTCGCCGTCCTGACGCATGCTCGGCTTGCCCGCAGGCGATAGCGAATCGACCAGCGCGACCCAGGCGTCAAACTCCGCGTCGCTGATCGGGTAGCCCTCCAGCGCCGCGACCGCCTGCGCCTCACGCATCGCGCCGAGCATGACCTCACGCGGCCTGCCCGGGCGCTGCACCGTGCCATAATTGCCCTCAAAGACCATGACGGCCTGGTTGACGCCAACGTTGAGCATCAGCTTGCCCCACTGGCGGCGCAGCATGTCCTCCACGGGTTCAGCCTTTACGCCGTGGGCGTTCAGGAAGTCCGCGACCGCCTGCACACGGGCGCTCACAGGCCCCGGTTCGCGCTCGCCGAGCACGATCTGACCCGCGTGCTCGTAGGTCAGCGCTGGACCGACCTTGACGGCATCCATGCCCTGCGCCGTGCAGTAGAGCACCCGCTCATCGCCAAAGCGCGCGGCGAGCGCCTCCTCGCTGCTCACGCCGTTGAGCACGGAGAGCAGCAGCGTATTCTTTCCGATGAACGCAGCCGCAGTCTCCATCGCCCCGCTCAGGCCGCCCGCCTTGGTCGCGAAGATCAGCAGATCGACAGGCCTGCCCTGCGCGGGCGTCACGATGTCAAACGACACGGGCCTCCCGTTGCAGGTCACGCCCTCCCTGCGGCAGCGCGCAGCGCGCGCTTCGTCCGCGATGACGACGATCTGCGCGCCGCCCAAGAGCAGCCGCTCGCCAAAAAGCACGCCCAGAGCGCCCAGCCCAATCAGGCCAACCGTCCGAATCTCTGCCCCATTCATGCCTCTTCTCCCTTCAGCGCCTCGTCGTAGGCCGCGCGCAGCAGCCGGATCTCCCGGGCATAGCCCTCCGGCTCGTTGGGCGTCTCCAACTCAAAGGGCAAATGGCGCAGTCTCGGATGCGTGATGATGCGCGTCATCGCCTCCAGTCCGATGCTTCCCTCGCCGATTTTCTCGTGCCTGTCCTTGTGGCTCCCCATGGGGTTTTTGCTGTCGTTGACGTGAATCGCGCGCAGGCGCTTTAGGCCGATGATCCGGTCAAACTCGCCGAGCACATCCTCCAGCCGGCCCACGACGTCATAGCCCGCGTCGTAGACATGGCAGGTGTCCAGGCAGACGCCCAGCCTCTCCCCTGCGCGGCAGCTGTCCATGATGGCGCGCAGCTCCTCAAAGCTGCGCCCGACCTCGCTGCCCTTGCCCGCCATCGTCTCCAGCAGCACAGGCGTGTGGATGTCCTCCGTGAGCACCTCGTCAAGCATCTGCGCGATCAGGCGCACGCCCGTCTCCGCCCCCTGCTTGACGTGGCTCCCCGGATGAAAATTCAGCATGACGCCGGGAATGTGCTTAAGGCGCTCCAGATCCTCGCGCATCGTCCTGCGCGCAAAGCCGCGCAGTCCCTCGTCCGCCGCGCAAGCATTGAGCGTGTAGGGCGCATGCGCGACGACCGGCGCAAAGCTGTGCTCCTGCATCAGCTGCACGAGCGCCGCGGCATCCTCCTCGTCAAACGCCTTGACGGAGCCGCCGCGCGGATTGCGCGTAAAAAACTGAAAGGTATCGGCGCCCAGCGTAAGCGCCTGCCTGCCCATCGCGAGATAGCCGTTTGAGCAGGAGAGATGACAACCGATATGCAGCATGCTTATGCTCCTTTTTCTCTTTCGGCCCTGCCCCGCAGTGCGTCCCAGCGGCGCCCAAGCGCTCTTGCCGCCGGCCGCTCAAAGCCGTAGGTCAGCAACGCGGCCACGGCAAACGCGCCGATGAAGCAGGCCGCCGTGAAAGCGAGCTGCCAGGCGTGCTCGCCGTCGTAGTTGGGCGTCGGGGATTGGCTGGGAATCAGGCCCGACTGAAGCAGCCAGACAGCCAGCGTCTGATGCCAGATGTAAAACTGCATGGAAACCGACGAAACGAACCGCGTCACCGGGTTGGAAAACACCTTTCGCAGCAGCAGGCCCGCATGGGCCGAGCAGAGCAGCAGTCCCGCGCCCAGCAGCCCCATCGAAAGCCGATTCGCCATCTGCCCCAGGCGGATGGCCTCCGTGCCGGGGCAGGAGGCCTGCCTCCTGGCGACCCGCCAGAGCAGCATCAGCATCAGCACGCTCAGCGCCGTGCACAGCAGCCGCTGCAGCGCCCCATGCCGCTTTTCGGACAGGCGCACATGCGCAACCGCCGCCGCCATGCCCAGCGCAAACGTATCCAGATAGGCCGGAAGCTGATTGAAATACAGGCTGACGTCCGCCACGTTCATCGAGAGCCAGCCGCGGAAGGCGAGCGAGACGCCCACCATCGCGGCGAGTGTCGTCGCGGGCAGGCGCAAAAACGCGCGCGCCAGCAGCGGAAAGAGCAGATAGAACTCCATCTCGATGGCCAGCGTCCAGAGCGCGCCGCCCAACGGCGTCGCGTAATACGTCTCGTAAAAGAAGGTATGCGTGTAGGTCAGGTGCGCCAGCAGATCCTTCGTCATCGCCGCGCGGCTCCGGTATGCGCCCGTCGCCATCGCCACGGCTGCCATGATCGCCAGCGCCAGCAGGTAAGAGGGCTCGATGCGCATCAGGCGGCGCGCATAGAAATCGCCCGTCGCCGGCAGCGGCCTGCCCTCCTCCCGCGCGCGCACCCACGGCAGGAACAGACAAAAGCCGCTGATCAGGATCATGAGATCCACCCACATGTAGCCCGAGCGCACCAGCGGATCAAAGCTGATCTCCCGGCCCAAGACCGTCAGCGACGGGTAGAGCCAGGACTGCTGCCAGATGTGAAACCAACCGACGATCAGAATCGCCATCGCGCGGATGCCGTCGCAGGTGTCCACATGGCGCACATCCGGCGCGCGCCGCGCGTCCGAGAGCCATGCACGAATGGGGTTCATGAGATGATCACATCCAAATCGTCATTTTGCGTGTCGATCGGCTCGCCGGTGAGGCTGACGGTCAGCTTGTGCGGCAGGCAGACGATCGTCTTGGCGGCATTGCGCATCCTTCCCTGATGAATGCACAGCCCGTCGCGGCAATTGGCCTCCTTCATATAGACCGAGCCGTTTTCCACGACGATCACGTTGACCGAGCCGTCGTCCTGGCGGATCTCATAGGTGTCGCTCACCGCGAGCGGCTTGCGCAGCACAACCTCGCCGTCCACCGTGACGACAACGGTGCTCGCCTCTCCGCCCAGCGACGCCTGCGCAAACAGGTACAGCGCAAGCGCCGCGAGCAGCAGCGCGCCTATGATCAGGATATCCCGTTTCTTCACTGTCCCTGCTCCTCCGAACCGCTTTCCTCAGGCGTCTGCTCCGCCTCCACGATTTCCGCTTCGGCGGACTCCTCCTTCGGCGTCGGCTCGCCCAGATAGGTCAATCGCAGCGTAGTGCCCGCCGCCCTGTCCTTGAGGGTCAGCGTCTGGTTGCGCAGGCTGACCACGCCGTAGCCCGCCGACGTCGGATAGGGCGAATCACCCAGCGAGATGTCGTAATTGCTGCCGCCAAAATAGCGCTCCTCACCCGCAATCCGGCAGGTGCCGTCACGGCGGAAGATGTATTCCGTGCCGCGCGTGTCCTTCCAGCGGCCGATGATCTGGTAGACATACGCATCCAGCAGCTTTTCCGCCTTCGTGTTCTCGGGAATCCGCTCGAGCACGGGCAGCGCGTCAAGCGGCCTCTTCGCGTCAATCAGGCTCTGCGCATAGGTCAGGCAGGCCTCCTCATACATTTCAGGAATGTCGGCGTAGCGCTGCGGCAGCTCCTCCTGCCAGACGTCCTCCAGTCCGGCGATCACGCTCGCGTAGTCGCCGTTTTCCATGTCCAGCCGCGCGGCCGTGTACGTCGCGCCGAGCCAGGCCGTCTCGCAGGCCGCCGTGCGCGCCTTCGCGTCCTCATAGCTGCCCAGCGCTGCAAACGCGGACGCCGCCTCCTGGAAGCGTCCCTCTGCCTCCAGCGCAGCCGCCGCGTCGTAGCGCGCGCACATCGCCAGGCTCTCTGCGTCCAGATAGATGCCGCAGGCCTCAAACTGCGCCGCGGCCTCGTCATAGCGCCTCTCTCCGCTCAGCTGCTGCGCCAGCGCATAGCGGCTGCGCATGGCCTGGCCCACGCTGTCCGCGTAGTCGCCCAGCGCCTCAAAGCGCTCCAGCGCGATGTCGTAATCGCCCGCGTCGAAATCCGCCGCCGCAAGCGCATAGCGGCAGGCCTTCGCCTGCTCCGGCGCGTCCTGATATTTGCCCAGGCCCTCAAAGCGCGCGAGCGCCGCCTCGGGGTCGCGCTCCATGTCGCGCACGGCCAGCGCGTATTCGATCGCGTTGCGGCGCTGTGCGGCGTCCTCATAGCTGCCCAGCTCCGCGTACTGAAGCGCCGCCTCTTCGCTGCGCCCAGCCTCCTCCAGCGTCTGCGCATAGGCGTATTTCGCCGCTTTGAGCAGCTCGCCCGCCTCGCCCTCTCCGTCAAGCGGCTCAAGCCAGCGGATCGCCGCCTCATAATCGCCCGCGGCGAGCGCGGACGAGCCGAGCGTCAGCGCCGCATCGGCAAAGCGCTCCTGCGCGTCCTCATAGCCCTCGGCCAGACGCAGCTGCTCCGCCGCCGTCTCCAGCTCGCCCTGCGAAAGCGCCTGCATGCCCACCGTATAGCGGCACAGCCTCGCACGGGTCTCCGCCTCCTCGTAGATGCCCAGGCTCTCGTAGAGCTCCGCTGCTGCGACGTATTCGCCCGCCTCCTGCTTCTCAAGCGCCAGCGCATAGCGGCACTGGCGGATGAGCGAGATCGCGTCGGGCTCCTGCGTCACCTGCAGGAACTGCTCACAGGCCAGCTCGTATTGCCCCTCGCGCATCAGCTGCCGACCATAGAGATAGATGCATTCCTCACGCCGCGCGTCCGCATCGCCTTCTCCGGCGAGCGAGGCAAAGCGCTCGATGGCCGTCTTGTAGTCGAGCCGCTCCTGCGCGGCCTCCGCGATGGCGTAAACGGTCTCACGCAGCATCGCCTGCGCGGCCTCGCTGCCTTCAAGCGGCCTGAGCAGCGCCTCCGCCCGGAGCAGCTCGCCGCCTGCGCGCGCCAGCTCCGCGCGCTCAAGCACGGCACGCTCATAGAGCGCATCGCCCTCCTGCGTTCCAAGCGCCTGCGCGCGGGTCGCCGCCTGCGCGAGCGCCTCATCCGTGCCCACAGAGAGGAAACCCTCGATGATCCGGCGCTCCGCCTCCTGCGCGCGCCCGCCGGCGTTCATGAAGCCCGGCCAATAGGCGTCTACCCAGAGGAACGTCTCCTTCGCGTCCGCCGCACGGCCCTCGCCAAGCTCCCTCTGTGCCCACCAGCAGGCCGCATAGGGCACGCCCCAGCGCGCCGCCGCCAGGCCGGCCGCGATCAGCGCCAGCAGCACGACCGCAGCCGTCAGCCGCCTGCGCCGCTTTTGGGCGCGCTGCTGAGCCTGCGTCATTTCCCTGGCCGTCTCCTCACTGCTTCGCCGCAGGGTATCCCTTGTCTGCTGCTCGAGCTGGCGCTCCTTGCGGCCCACGGTCGAATCGATCGCCGCAAAGGAATAATCCTTGAGCACCTGCTCCCTTTGGCGCTCACAGCGGCGGCAGCGGTCGTCGCTCGTGCGGTTCGCCCTTCCGCAGACACACATCCAGACGATGTCGTCCTCCCGGGCATAACCCGCCGCATCCGGCCCCGCGACCGCGCGCAGGCGGTCGAGCTCGCGTCCCTCCGGCAGTGCGTTGGGCGTGAATTCGCGCACGTTGCGCTCCTCCCGCCGCCAGACCACGCCATCCTGAAACCAGACCTTTTCCACAGATGCCTCGACGCGCTCGGCGCCCTCGAGGCGATCCGGCAGAAACGCGCCGGAAAACCGCGCGCGCGCCTCTCCACGGGCCGCTGCGCGGACAAGGCGTCCGCCGATGCGGCCGCCCTCACCGTCATAGCCGACGATGTTCATCTGCAGGCTGTCGATGACCTTCTCCGACAGATTGAAAAACTCAATGACGCAGACAAGCTGCCCCTTGCTGCCGGATTCTTCGCTTTCCTGTCCGATTCTGACGCTGACAACCTCCACAGGGCAAGTCAAATCGCTCTTCATCTCTGTCACCTCTGTATATCGCTTAATGATGCCGTTCAAAGCGCCTTGAGCGCGGCGATCTCCTCCGCCGTCAGCTCGCGCCATTCCCCTCTGCGCAGCGCCCCCAGCTGAAGCGGCCCGAAGCGCACGCGCCGCAGCAGCAGCACCTTGTGCCCCACGGCGTCAAACATCCGGCGCACCTGCCGGTTCCGCCCCTCGTGGATGGTCACCAGCACGTCGGAAAAGAGGCTCTCGTCGCGCACGACGCGCACATCCGCCGGATAGGTTCTGCGCTCGTCCCCCTCCATGAAAACGCCGCGGCGAAGGCGGTCAAGCGCCTCGTTGCTGGGGTTGCCCGACACGCGTGCCAGGTAGACCTTGTCCACCTCGCAGCTCGGATGCGTCAGCCGCTGGGCCAGCTCGCCGTCGTTGGTCAGCAGCAGCAGGCCCTCGCTGTCGTAGTCGAGCCTGCCGACCGGGTAGAGCCGCTGCTCAAAGCCAGCAAACCTGTCCATGACCGTCTCGCGCCCCTTGTCGTCGCTGACGGTCGTAACCTCGCCCGCCGGCTTGTGGTAGAGGATGTAGCGCTTCGTCTCCTCCGGTACAATGCGCCGCCCGTCCAGGGTCACCTCGTCGCCGTCCTCCACCTGCGTGCCCATCTGCGTGACGGTCTGCCCGTTGACGGCAACGCGCCCGCTCGCGATGATCTCCTCGCATTTTCGCCTGGCGGCCACGCCGCACATGGCCATATATTTCTGAAGTCTCATTGGTTCTCTCCATTCGGTTTTTTATTGATGCCGCGCTTCTACGGCAGCATCCAGCCGCGCATCACGCGGCGCACATCCATCGTGAATCTCCGGCTGTCGACGCGCTCGCAGGCGACCACCTCGCATTGCCCGAGCACTTCGCCGCCCACGACGAGCTTTGCCGTGCCCAGCCGCATGCCGGGATAGACGGGGGCCTCCACGCTCTGCGGCACATCGAAGATGACCTGCGCGCTCTCCCCTTCGCGAAGCGGCGCGCTCAGCTCGCCCATCAGGCACATGTCCGCGCGCTCCGCCCTGCCGCCCGTCACGGCGATGCTGCCCGCCGGCTCCGTCGGCCCGAGCACATGCACCATCGAGTAATCGGCAAAGCAGGCGTCCATCAGACGCTCGGCCTCGTCAAACCAGTCCGCGCAGCAGAGCACGACGCCGATGAGCTCCATGCCCCCCTGCTGCGCGCCGAAGACGAGGCAGCGTCCCGCGCGGCTGGTGTAGCCGGTTTTGACGCCTGTTGCCCCCGGATAGGAGGTCAGCAGGCGGTTCTTGTTGGTCAGCTGGCGGTTGCTCGTCCGTCCCGCCCAGGGGATCGTCGCCGTCTTCGTGCAGACCAGCTCGCGGAACGCGTCGTTGCCCATCGCCTCGCACGCGATCAGCGAGAGGTCATAGGCCGTGGTATAGTGCGCGTCGTCGGGCAGGCCGTGCGGGTTGGCGAAATGCGTGTTCAGCGCGCCGATCTGCTGTGCCCGCGCGTTCATCAGGCTGACAAACTGCGAAACTGACCCGCCGATATGCTCCGCAATCGCGACAGCGGCGTCGTTGCCGCTGGCGAGCATCAGCCCCAGCAGCATGTCGTGCAGGGAGAGCGTCTCTCCCTGCGTCAGATAGATCGAGGTGCCCGGCACGCCAAACGCATTTTCCGAGCAGACGACCTGCGCCTGCATGTCGCCCAGCTCCAGCGCCAGCAGCGCCGTCATCACCTTGGTCGTCGAGGCCATGGGCAGCCGCTGATGCATGTTCTCCTCAAAGAGCACGCGCCCCGTCTGCAGCTCCATGACGCAGGCAGCCTTGGCGCTGGTTTCCCCTTGCGCCAAACATCCACCTTGATTATACAAAAAAATCAGAGCAAAGAAAAGCCCCGCAGCCCATCTTTTCGTTTTTCCCGCCTCCCTGCTGTTCGTCGGCCGCACCGACGCGTCCCCTCTCTCATAGAGTATGCAGGGGGAGGAAACATGCATTCTCCCTTTTGCCCGGGGGGCAGCGCCCAGGCGCCTCTGCGGCGCACGGGGCCAATCCCCCTCCTTAAAAGAAAGCAGGTGGCAATTTTGCCCTTCCATGTTGCTCGATCCCGCTGCGGCTGGCCTTCCGGCTGCGGCAGCTTCCATTCCTCCTGCGGCTGTTCCAATTGGGGCTGCTCTGACTGCGGCTGCACGAATTTGGGCTGTTCAAATTGTGGCTGCACGAATTGTGACGGCTGTGGCTGCTCAGACTGCGGCTGCGCCTCTCCCTGGGGCTGCGGCACTTGCCACGATTCCGACTGTGCCTGCGCACAGGGTCCCATAGGCCCAAGAGGCCCACAGGGTCCTGTCGGCCCAACAGGGCCCATGGGCCCTGCGGGACCGCAAGGCCCTCAGGGGCCGATCGGTGAAACCGGCGCGACCGGCGCGACCGGTGCGACCGGTGCGACCGGTGCGACTGGTGCGACCGGGCCGCAGGGACCGCAAGGGCCCGCCGGGCCGCAAGGCCCTGCCGGTGAGACCGGCGCGACCGGGCCGCAGGGACCGCAAGGACCCGCCGGGCCGCAAGGCCCTGCCGGTGAGACTGGCGCGACCGGTGCGACCGGTGCGACCGGTGCGACCGGTGCGACCGGGCCGCAGGGGCCTGCTGGTCCTCAGGGACCGGCCGGGCCGGCCGGCGAGGGCATCGCAGCCTATGCGACAGGCTACAACACCGGCACGCTGACCGCGACCGCAAACACGCCCATTCCCTTCGCGAATTTCGTCTCCGAGCCCGCGACAGCGGTCACGCAGTCCTCCGGCACGTTTACGCTGAACGAGTCCGGCACGTATCTGGTCACTGTGCTGTTGAACCTGCCCTCGCAATCGGACGTCAACACGACGTTCCATCTGCGCGCAGACGGCGACATCCTCCCTGAGTCACAGACGCGCGTCGTCTCTCCCTCGAATACGACCTCGCAGGCGCTCTCCGCCATCGTCGACTCCACCGGCACGACGACCGTCTCGCTGACCGCCACCAGCGCGCTCAACCTGACCGGCAGCGCAACGACCGACGTGCTGGCGACCATCACCTTCCTCAAGCTGAACTGATCGGATGACCTTTGCCAAAGCATTGGCTCCCACCCGTCAAGCGGGTGGGAGCCACTCTTTTTTGGCTATCGCGTCAGCGCGAGCGCCGCCCACGTCATCGAGCCGACGACACCATCCGCCGCAAGCGCCTGGTTCCTTTGAAACCGGATCACTGCCGAGCGCGTCGCCCGGCCAAAGATGCCGTCCGCGCCGGAGGAACCGATGTCGTAGCCCAGCCCTGCCAGACGCAGCTGCAGGGCCCGCACTTCCTCGCCCGACATGCCCCGGCGCAGCGTCCGCTGCGGCGGCAGCCGGATGGGCGGATTGGGCGCTTCCTCCGCCGCATTGTCGTCGATCGCCAGCCTCGCCCAATGCGTAAAGGACGTATCCGCGATCCTCCGGCGCACGACACCGTAGGCATGGCCGCGCGCATCGATCTCCTCCCCGCCACCGATGGAAAAGCCAGCGTGGGTCATCGTCCCGCCCGTCATCGTGAACAGGAAGAGGCCGGGCTCATCGGGCATATCGCCGATCCTCCCCTTTTCCTTCCAGGCGCCGGCCGCGCGCCATTGGCTCGAGGTGCCGCTGGGCAGGCTGAAGCCCGCCGCCGAAGCCACCTCCCGCGTGAACTGCGCGCAGTCAAAGCAGCGCATGCCCAGCCAGCGGGGGCCGTAGCGCGCAATCAGCGGCGCATACAGGGGATACTGTTTTGCCTGCTGAGCCAGCCGTCCCGGCGTGCAGATCCATCCGGTCGCGCCATACACATATCCGCAGCCGACGAGGGACAGCGCCCTCCCGGTCATCGCCTCGCGTTTGGTCTGAAAGTCTGAAGCCATGAAAAAAGCCTCCCTTCGCTTCAGCGTATGAAGCGCGGAAGGCTCCTGTGAAAAGCGCCCGGATGGCCGCACGTCAGCGCACGGCATTCTCCTTTTCGCGTACCCATCGTCTCAGCGAGGCAAACATGGCGTCCTCGCCCTCGTTGCGCAGCTGGGTCAGAAAGCGCTCAAGCAGCGCGCGCGTCTGCGGATGCATGCTGTCGTGCATCTTTCCGCCCATCAGGTATTCAAGCGGCGCCGCGTCCGTATAGGCGCTGCCCTTGTAGATCTTGCTCGCGGCAATGCGGTCGCAGAGCATCTCCGCCAGATAGCGCCGCGGCATGGGCATGGGCACGTAGCGCTTCTCCGCCATGCTGTAATCCGTCCAGTACTCCCAGTGGTGCCGGTTGCGGCCCTTGTGATGCATCCAGGCGAGGGAGTATCCTAACGTGCGCCGCTCGTCCTCCGTGGGCGAATGCGTGCCGTCAAAGAACCTCACGCCCTGCCAGAACTCCGTCGGCGAATACTTCGAGAGGTCGTGCCGCAGGCCCTGCAAAAGAATGCCTGCTTTCGCGCAGTGGGCGATGACCTTGTGGCGGTGCTTCGTAATCGTCGCCAGATGTCCCCAGAATCGTTTCCAGCCGTTCATGCGTGCCCTCTCATTTCTCCGTCTTCATGCCCGCGTCGGTCACCTCGTCGCAGATCGCACCGCCCAGGCAGACCTCGCCCTGATAAAAGACCATGCTCTGCCCCGGCGTGACGGCGCGCTGCGGCTCCTTCGCCTCGACATGCACGCGCCCCTGCGGCAGCAGCGTCACATGCACGGCCTGATCGCCCTGCCGGTAGCGATATTTGCAGGTGCATTCAAATTCCTGCGCCGGCGGCTCGCCCGCGATCCAGGTCGCGCCGCTGCCCAGCGCGCTTCGGCTGTAGAGCAACGGATGGTCGCCGCCGCGCGCGACGACGAGCCTGTTGTGCTCCATGTCCTTGGCCAGCACAAACCAGCGGCCTTCGCCCGCCTCGCCCTCGACGCCGCCGATGCCTAGCCCGCGCCGCTGGCCGAGCGTGTAATACATCAGCCCGTCGTGCCTTCCGACGACATGCCCTTCAAGCGTCACCATGTCGCCCGGCTGAGCCGGAAGGAACTGCTGCAGAAACGGCTTGAAGCGCCGCTCGCCGATGAAACAGACGCCGGTTGAATCCTTCTTGCGGCTGTTTTGCAGCCCCGCCTGCTCCGCGATCCCGCGCACCTGCTTTTTGGTCAGGCCGCCAACCGGGAACATCGCCTTTGCGAGCGCATTTTGCCCGAGCATGTAGAGAAAATAGCTCTGATCCTTGCCGGGATCCGCGCCGCGCAGCAGCTGCCTTTTCCCGTCCGCCTCGCCGAGGCGGCAAAAGTGCCCGGTCGCCAGGGCATCCGCGCCCAACGCCATTGCGTAATCGAGAAACGCCTTGAATTTGATCTCCCGGTTGCACAGCACATCCGGATTGGGCGTGCGCCCGCGCCTGTATTCCTCAAGAAAATACGAAAACACGCGCTCCTCATACTCGCGCACGAAGTTGACGGCGTAATAAGGGATGCCGATCGTGTCGCAGACGCTGCGCACGTCGGCCCAGTCCGCCTCACTCGTGCAGACGCCGTTTTCGTCCTTCTCCTCCCAGTTCTTCATGAACACGCCAATGACCTCGTGCCCCGCGCGCTTGAGCAGCAGCGCAGCGACCGAGGAATCGACGCCGCCCGACATGCCTACGACAATTCTTGCCATGCTTTGCCCCCGATCAGCTTAAACCGTTGGTTTCCTCCTGCGTGCAGCCCAGACGCTGATCCACCGCCCGGAGCATGTCCCTTGTTACATCCTCAATCGCCTGCGCGGCGTCGACGGTGACGACCCGCTCCATGCCGGCCTGTGCGTAGAGCGCCTCATAGGCCTCATAGGTGCGCACAAAGAAGGCCTCCTTCTCGCGCTCAAGCCTGTCCGGCTCGGAGGCGCTGAGCCGGCGCAGAAGCGCCTTCTCCGGCGGCATCCGCAGATAGACCGTAATGTCCGGCCAGGTGTCGCCGACCGCCTCGCGGTTGATCCTCAGGACACGCTCGACGCCCAGCTGCCTTCCGCCGCCCTGATACGCAGCGGAGGAATCGACAAACCGGTCGCAGACGACCGCCTTGCCCTGCGCAAGCGCCGGACGGATCAGCGCCCGGACGTTCTGCGCGCGGGAAGCGGCGTAGAGGTATGCCTCCGTCTCATCCTGCATCGCGGTATTCGCCGGATCGAGGATCATCGCCCGGATCTTTTCGGCGATCCCGTCCCCGCCAGGCTCGCGCGTCATCTGAACCTCCCAGCCCAGCTGACCGAGATGGCGAATAAGTGCCTCGCGCTGGGTCGTCTTGCCGCAGCCGTCAACGCCCTCCATCGATACGAAGAGGCCTCGCGCCCGGGGCGCATCGCCCAGCAGGAGGGCGTCGAGCTCCGCCACGCTGTGCGCGATATGCGTCGCGCCAGCCGCGCGCAGCTCCTCCTCCGTACCGTAGCCGTAGGTCACGCCGATGGTGTCGATGCCGTTGCCGGCGCCGCCCTCGATGTCGTAGCAGCGGTCGCCGATCATGACGCCCCTGCCGCCGAGCAGTGCCATCGCCTTGCCGACGATTTCGACCTTGCTGGCGTGCTTCGTGTCCATACCGGGGCCGACGATCGCATCGAGATACGGCGCCATGCCGAATTGCTTCGCGATCCGCTCGGCAAAGATCTGCGGCTTCGCCGTCGCAATGGCGACCTTCGCGCCGTTCAGCTTCAGGCTCCGCAGCAGCACCGCGATGCCCGGATAGACCTCATTTTCCGCCCAGCCGACGCGCGAAAATCGCTCGCGATACAGCGCCGTCGCCTGCTGCGCCTGCATATCATCCATGCCCACGATCGTCCGGAAGGAATGATAAAGCGGCGGGCCGATGAAGGCCTTGAACTGCTCCTGGGTATAGCCCGTAAAGCCCAGCTTTTCCGCGGCGTAGAGCGCGGAGCGGGTGATGCCCTCCTCCGATCGGGTGAGCGTCCCGTCGAGGTCAAACAGAATGGTTGTGTATGTCACGCTTTTCGTCTCCGTCTTTTCCGCCGTTCCGCCCCGGCCGCTTCGTCGCCGGGCCCTGGATCAGCCTTTTTTTCGCGCGGCTTGCGCGCCGTCGCCTCCCGTGCCTGCTGAAGCGCGTTCTCGTCGACCAGCGGCCTGACGTAAGGGTACAGCGCCGGGAAGGCCCGCTGCAGCGCGCGCGCCCAAAGGGTCGTCTTTTCCCCCCGCTGCGCGCGGTCATCGAGGCCGCAGGCCTGCGGCAGCGCTTCCCTCAGCGCGTCGCAGAAGGCCTCGTCCGGGCAGAAGACACAGCAGCGAAGCACGCCGCCTTCCTCAAACACAATGGCATGGCCGATGATCACCTCCGCCTGCCTGCCCGCCAAGAGCCGGGCCAGCCGGGCGGAAAGGAGGCTCGCCGCAAACGCCGCGCGCGCACGGAAAGGCGAGCGCGCCTGCGGGTCGATCGCCGTCACCTGGCGGTAATACAGGTGGAGCCGCTCGGCCGCCGCGACCGGCCGGATGGAGCGAATCGCCGAAAGCGGAATCTCGACCACGGAGGTCGTGCTGTCTCCGAGCATCTTCTGCAGGACGAGCGTCTCCTCCTTGAGGGTGTAGACGGTGCCCGCCACGACCCTCTGCATGAAGCGCACCATCAGCACGACGGCGTAGACGTAAAACGCCACGTTGATCAGCCCGACGCCCGTCAGCACAATCAGCAGATTGACGGCAATCTGCGCGATGGCCAGCCGCGCAATCACACCGGCGACGGCGAGCAAAAAGCCCTTGCCCGTCGGCGGCTGCGCTTTCCTCTTCTGTACGGCCGTAATGGCTTCAATCCGCTTGTCCATGCTCCTCCAGTCCCGCCGTTTGCCGCGGGAATCGTCCTCGCCCGATCATTCCTCTGCCAGGCCGCTGCGCTCCAGAAAGGCCTGCTGCGCCTCCATGTACGCATCCAGCCGCTGGGCCAGCGCGTTGAGGGCGTCCCAGGCGCTCCAGGAGCGCCTCGAACGCCTCGTCGTCGTCGTATTCGCCCTCGCCCATGTAGCCCTGCTCATCGAGCACGCCGGTCTCCTGCATATAGTGGAAATCTTCGCCGATGGCGCGGCGGACAAAGGACTCCAGCTCCGCCCGCGGGGCGCGCACGCCGGCCGCCGCGGCGATGAAGGGCACGGCGGCCTCGATGTCGTAGCCCTGCATGATCATGCCTCCAGCTCCCCGTAGGCCAGCACAAGCTCGGCGAAGTAGTCAAGCGCCTCGCAGACCGGCTGCGGCGTGGACATGTCGACCCCGGCGACGCGCAGCTCGTCGATGGGCTTCATGCTGCCGCCCAGCGTCAGGAATTTGCGGTAGGCCGCCAGCTTCTCCGGGTCGCCGCTGAGGATGCCGCGCGCCAGCGCGACCGCCGCGCAGAAGCCCGTCGCATACTTGTAGACGTAGAACGGGCTGTAGAAGTGCGGAATGCGCATCCACTCGTAGGCGACCTCCTTGTCCACCTTGCAGGCGCCGCCGTAATAGAGCTTGTTCAAGTCGTAATACATGGCGCTCAGGCTGTCGCGCGTCAGGCTCTGGCCCTCCTGCGCCATGCAGTGCGCCTTGTATTCGAACTCGGCGAACATTGTCTGGCGGAAGACCGTCGTGCGGAAGTGCTGCAGCAGCGAGTTAATCAGCGCCGCCTGCGCCTTGGGATCGTCCGCATATTTCTTGCGCAGGTATTCGGACAGAAGGATCTCGTTGCAGGTCGAAGCGACCTCGGCGACGAAGATCGTGTATTCCGCCTTGGCAGCCGGCTGGGTCTTGTTCGAATAGAAGCTGTGCATCGCGTGGCCCATCTCATGACAGAGCGTGGAGAGGCCGTCGTAGGTCTTCTTGTGGTTGAGCAGCACATAGGGTGTCGTGCGGTGGACGCTGCCGCAGCTGTACGCGCCGCCGCGCTTGTTCTTCGTCTCGTAGACGTCGATCCAGCGCTCCGGAAGCGCGCGGGAGGCGTCGCGCACATAGTCCTCGCCCAGCGGCCTGACGGCCTCCAGGAAGATGGCAAACGCCTCGTCGATGTCGGGATGGATGTCAAACTCCGTCGGCTCCTGCGCGTAGAGGTCGTACATGTGCAGCTTGGAAAGCCCCATGCGGTGCTGCTTGATGTGCAGGTATTCGTTCAGCGTGCCGATGCCGCCATGCACGGCGTCGATCAGGCTGTCGTAGACGCTCTCGTCGATCGCGTCCGGATAAAGCGCCGCCTGGCGCGGGCTGTCGTAGCCGCGCGCGCGGCTGGCAAACAGATCGCCCTTGACCTGGCCGGCATACAGCGCAGCAATCGTGTTGCCCAGCTTGTTGTAGCCGTTCATGATGTTGGTATAGGCCGCCTTGCGCACGGTGCGATCGCGGCTCTCGAGCAGGGGCAGCAGGCGCGCGTCGGTCAGCTTGGTCTTCTTGCCGTCCTCGCCGCGCGTCATCCCCAGATCCAGGTCGACGTAGAGCATGTCCGCCGCGTTTTCCGGCACGCCGCGAACCTCGCCCGCCGCTGCGAGCAGCTGCTCCTCCTTTGCGCTGAGCGTATGCGGCTTCATGCGCAGCACATCCCTCAGGAAGACGTCGTATTCGCCAAACGCCGGATCGGCAATCATCGCCTCCAGCGTCTCCTGCGGCAGCGCCAGCAGCTCCGGCGTCAGAAAGGCCGCCTTCGCCTCCGCCTCGCTGACCAGCGAGGCCGCGCGGCCGAACAGCGCCTGATACTTGCCGTTCGCGCCGTCCTCGTTGGTCTTCATCATCGCATAGGTGAAGAGCTCCGAGAGGCTCAGCTCCAGGCCCATATACGCGCGCAGCGCCGCAAGCACGGCCTCTGTGCCGCCCGAGAGCGTCCCCTCGTATTGCGAAAACGCTTCGGCCTCCTTGCGCGCCTTTGCAAACGCGGCCTCCCAGGCCTCGTCGGTTTCAAAAATGCGCGTCAGATCCCATGTGTAGCGCGGATCGACCTGATCGCGCGTCAGTTCCTGTTCCATACCGGTTCTCCTTTTCCCAAATCATCGTTCCTTGTTAAGCAGCGCCGCCCGTCCCGCAAATCCGCCCGAGGGGACTCTCTCCCCTCGGGTTGCGCTTTGCTTTTGTACAGGGGCCTTTCCTTGCTTCTTCAATCAGTTCTTGAGGCTCTGCAGCGGCGCGGGAATGCGTCCGCCGCGGGCAATAAACGCCTCCGCCGAATACGGACTGACGCGCATGATCGGCGCGCGCCCGAACAGGCCGCCAAAATTGACCTCGTCGCCCACGCCTTTGCCGGGGGCAGGGATGATGCGCACGGCGGTCGTCTTGCTGTTGACCATGCCGATTGCCGCCTCGTCCGCAATGATCGCGGCAATCGTCGAGGCAGGCGTGTCGCCCGGCACGGCAATCATATCCAGGCCGACCGAGCATACGCAGGTCATCGCCTCAAGCTTTTCAAGGCTGAGCGCGCCGCGCTCCGCTGCGTGGATCATGCCGATGTCCTCGGAGACCGGGATGAACGCACCGGAGAGGCCGCCGACGTGACTGGAGGCCATGACGCCGCCCTTCTTGACCGCGTCGTTGAGCAGGGCGAGCGCGGCGGTCGTGCCATGGCAGCCGCAGACCTCCAGACCCATCTCCTCGAGGATATGCGCGACGGAGTCGCCCATCGCCGGGGTCGGCGCAAGAGAAAGGTCGACGATGCCGAACGGCACGCCCAGACGGCTGCTCGCCTCGCGGGCGATCAGCTGGCCGACGCGGGTGATCTTGAAGGCGGTCTTCTTGATCGTCTCCGCGACGACGTCAAACGGCTGGCCCTTGGCCTCCTTCTCGAGCGCATGCTTGACGACGCCCGGGCCGGAGATGCCGACGTTGATGCAGCAGTCCCCCTCGCCCGGGCCATGGAAGGCGCCGGCCATGAAGGGATTGTCCTCCACGGCGTTGGCGAAGACGACCAGCTTCATGCAGCCGGAGGCATCCGTGTCGCGAGTCGCCTCGGCGATGTCCTTGACCGCCTCGCCGCACAGGCGCACGGCGTCCATGTCGATGCCCGCGCGGGTCGAGGCGACGTTGACCGAGGAGCAGACGCGCTCCGTCGTGGAGAGCGCCTCCGGCAGCGAGGCGATGAGCGCCCGGTCGGAGGCGGTCATGCCCTTCTGCACGAGCGCCGTGTAGCCGCCGATGTAGTTGACGCCCGTCTCCTTGGCGGCCGCGTCCATCGCGCGCGCGACGACCACCGGGTCGCCGCAGGCCGCCGCGACGAGGCTCGCAGGCGTGACGGAGATGCGCTTGTTGACGATCGGAATGCCGAATTCTCGCTCAAGCGCCTCGCCAGTGGCGACCAGATGCTCCGCCTGCTTCGTGATGCGGTCGTAGATGTTCTGGTAGAGCGCCTTTTTGTCCGGCGTCGCGCAGGCATAGAGCGATATGCCCATCGTAATCGTGCGGATGTCGAGCTTTTCCTCGGAAATCATCCGGACGGTTTGCAGAATTTCAGACGTGTTGATCATGGCGCCCTCCTCAGATGCGGTGCATCGCGTCGAAGATCTCGCTGCGCTGGATGCGGATCTGCAACCCGAGTTCACCGGCCAGGGCATCCAGATCGTCCTTCAGCTCGCCAAAGCGGCTCAGCGAGATATCGACGATCATGATCATGTTAAACATTCCGGAAAGGACGGTCTGCGAGATGTCTTGAATGTTCGCCTCGTGATGCGCCAGCACCGCACTCACCTGCGCGATGATGCCAATGGTGTCGTTGCCAACGACCGTGACAACCGCCGTGTTCTTCTTTTCCATTCGTGCTTTCCTCCCCATGCTCTCCCCGCTGGCGCATGCCTGCGGAGGATAGTTGTTCCCTGTGCGCTCTATTGTACAGCGCCGCAGGGGAAATTGCAAGCTCAGGCGCTCTCGCGGATGACGCGCAGGCAGGCCTGCGTCACCTCGTCCGTCGTCCCGCACAGGCAGTCCGCCCCGGCGAGCTCCTCCCGCGTGCCCAGGCCGTAGGTCACACCGACGGCATAGGCCCCGGCCAGCCGGGCGTTCTCGATGTCCGTCACGCGGTCGCCCACGACGATGACGCGCCGCGCGCCCAGCTCCCGCGCCCACATGCCGATGCGCTGCGCCTTGGTGACGCCGCTGACATAGCCGCTGTGCAGCGAGATATACGGCGCGATGGCAAACGCGTCGATATTCGCGTCGCAGTAGCTGCCTGTGCCGTTGGTCAGAATCGAGAGCACCGCGTGCGGCGCCAGCGCCGCGAGCATCTGCGCCGTTCCGGGAAACATCCTGCCCGCGCTGCGCACCAGCTCCACGTCCGTCTCGTCGAGCAGCCTGTTGTACAGCGGCCGCCTGTCCGGTCCGATGCCCATGACGCGGCAGACCTCGTCGGCATCCGGGCCGTTGAAGGAATCCGCCAGCTCATCCGATATTTCGCCAAATCCCATCAGCGCAAAGACGCGCTTGAAGCTAATGCGCGCAAGCTCCTGGCTGTCGGCGATCGTTCCGTCCAGATCGAAGACGATCAGAACGGGCCGCTGCGCCTGCGCCGGGACAAGGGTGGCGGCCCGGACAGCGTCCATCCCGCCGGGAAGGTTCTCTCTGGTCTGCTTCATCGGCATTATCCTCTCGCTTCCTTGATGACGCCGCTGCGATAGGCCTCAATCAGCGCCATCAAATCGTCAATGCGTTCGCGCAGGGCGGCGCCGTCATCCGTATCCGCGATCAGCAAGCGGCGCGGCATCTGCTTGACGAGGCTCTGCACGGAGTGAATGTCCTGCTCCGAGGAGATCGCGCTGGCCGTCGATTCAAACGGCTGATGCGCGACGAGGTTGAGCTCATGCGAGGTGAAGATGAGCGTGTAGCCCGCGATGCCCGTCACGGGCTGATACGCGCGGGAAAGGCCGCCGTCAATCACCAGCAGCTTGCCGCCCGCCTTGATCGGACTCTCGCCCTTGGAGAGCTTGACCGGCACATGGCCGTTGATGATGAAGCCGCTGTCGCTCAGGTCAAACTCGCGCAGGATGCGCAGCGCGGTCGCCTCATCGTTCTGGTAGTTATAGTAGGCGTTCTTGACCTCCGTATGCGCCGCCTTGTCGGCGATGAAGTAGCGCTCGAAGGTCGCCATTTTGCTCTTGCCGAAGAGCGGAGAATTCGGCCCGCTGCCCAGATACCAGAGGAAATCCTGTCCCGTCTGGCGCTGGCTCTGCCCGAGCTTGGCGAAATAGCCCTGCCGCGCGAGCTGGTCGGCCGCGTCGATGGCCGCGCGCCCGCTCAGGCGGCTCTTCGCGGAAACCGGAATCGGCGCAAACGAGCCGTCCGTCTCCATCGGGATGCAGCCGTGGTAGAGCAGGTTTCCGTTGCAGCGCAGGTACATGCCGCCCGCGCTGTAAAGAAACTGCACATGGCGCTGCAGCTTCTCGGAATGCGCAAACTCCAGCACGAGCCTGTCCATGATCTCCCGCTCCAGCGGCGTGAGCGCGTAAGGATCTGCCGGATCGATCGTCGGGAAGCTGCACGAGCGCAGCGGATAGACCGTCCCGTCGACCTCAACCGTCCTGTTTGCAAAGTCGATGCGGTGCAGCAGGCGCCGGCTCTCCATGCCGTATTCGGGATGGCGTTCCAGCAGCTGCCCCTCGAGCTTGAACTGCAACACTGCGGCGGCCTTGTGCATCCGCGCAAGCTCCATCTCGTCGTCCTGCAGCTTCTCGCCGTTGTCCCGCGGGAGAAAGGCCTCGCAGGGATCGTCCCCATAGCAGGTCATCGCCAGCGTCGAGAGGGGACGCAGCGAGATGCCGTAGCCGACCTCCAGCGTCTCCAGATTGCCGTATTTGACCGAGGTGACGATCACCTGCGCGATGCAGGCCTCCGAGAGCGCCGCCGCGCCCATCCAGGCGATGTCGTGGTTGCCCCACTGCACGTCGACCTGGTGGTAGTTTTCCAGCGCGTCCATGATCAGGTCGGCGCGCGGGCCGCGGTCGAAGATGTCTCCGATGATGTGCAGCCGGTCGATCGCCAGCGCCTGAATGACGCGGCTGAGCGCGATGATCATCGCGTCGGCCTGCCCGGTCTCCAGGATCGACTGCATGACCTCCCGGTAATAGCCCTCCTTGTCGGGCGTGCCGTCGCTGAGCAGCAGCTCCTCGATCAGCGCGCCCATCTCCCTGGGCATCGCGTCGCGCACGCGCTTGCGCGTGTACTTGACCGAGCAGACGCGGCAGACCTCCACCAGCCTGTAAATCGTCAGCCTGTACCATTCCTCGCAGACGACCTTCTGCTTCTTGAGCAGCGCCAGCTTCTCATCCGGGTAGTAGATGAGCGTGGAGAGCATGTCGCGCTCGTGCGTGGAGAGGATATCCTTATACAGGTCATTGATCTTGCGCTTGATGACGCCACTCGCGTTGTGCAGGATATGCAGGAACGCGGCGTGCTCTCCATGCAGGTCAGAGAGGAAATGCTCCGTGCCCTTGGGCAGGCGCAGAACGGCGCGCAGATGCGCCACCTCCGCAGAGGCCTCCTGGATGGTCCTGTACTGCTTGCGCAGCAGGTTCAGATACCGGATTTCCTGCGGCGAAAAGGGTTCTTCGCGCATGCTACCAGCCTCCGTTTCAACCGTTTTTGTCTCCTGCCATCCCTAAAGCGGCATGTAGGCCGCTCTTCCTCATTCCCTCGCCTTGGCGATGCACTCGACCTCGATGGACAGTCCCATCGGCAGATGAGAGACCTCCACACAGGTGCGCGCCGGGAAATCCGGGCCGAAGTACTGCGCGTAGAGCTTGTTGACCTCGCCGAATTCGCCGATGTCGGTCAGGTACACCGTCGTCTTGAGCACGTCCTCAAGCGTCGCGCCCATCTCGCCCAACACGGTTTTGATATTCTCAAACGCCTGCTTCGCCTGCGCGAGCGTGCCGCCCTCCACAGGCTTTTGCACGGCCGGATCGATGCCGATCATGCCGCTGAGGTAGATGATGCCGCCCGCGATCGTCGCGGTGGAATACGGGCCGACCGCTGCCGGGCCCTTCTGCGTCTTGAAGCAAACCTTTTCCATGTCAAAACTCCTCCTCGTCTGTCGGCCCGCTCTTTGGCAGGCCCCGTTTTGCCCTCGCGGACTTATCGCTCCGTCACGCCGACATAGACCGTCGGCGCGATCGGGTCATAGCTGTCCGTGCTGACGGTCTCCCGCTCCAGCTCATTGCCAAGCGCATCGAGCGTCACCCGCTCGACGACCGCCGTGTACCCCGGCCCACCCTCACCGACCGGCACGCGCTCGTCGGTATACGTCGCATAGCGTCCCTCGCGGTCGCGGACGTAGACGGGCTCCGTGGGGATCTCCGTCTCCTCTGCCTGCGTCTCAAGCGCATAGTGGACAGAAAGCGGCTCACCGAAGAGCTGCACCTCGCAGACCGCCGCGTCGCCATCCGCATAGACTCTTGCGCTCACGAACACCGGGCTGTCCGTCGGGTTGCCCAGCACGAGGTCAAGCCCCTGGTCGGAGACCGCTGCCTCCTGCCCGATCTCGCAGTAGCTTACCGGGGAGACCGCCGCATGCCGCTCCTCCACCGGCAGATCGCCCAGCAGGGCCGCGCGGTACAGGGCCGTGGAGAGCTGGCAAAGCCCGCCGCCCAGGCCGACGGTGCCCGCGCCATAGGCCGGCTCCTCCGCCTCGACGTAGCCCGACTCCGCCGTTCTCGCGCCGACGACAGCGTTGAAGGAGAGCGTCCCGCCCGCGTCGATGCGCGCGCCGCTGAGCAGCGCAGCCGCCTTCTGCATGTTCGCCACGGAGGCCGGCTCCGCCGACACCATCATCACCACCCGCGAGCGCAGGCAGGAGGCCGCCTCCAGCTGCGCGCGCGTGACCGACGGCGCAAGCCGCGTCTCGCCCGTCTTCTCCTCGCCCGGCTCGAGGGAGAGGATCGACGCCTCAATCGCCTCCCGGAGCGGTGCCGTGTCAAGCGCCCAGCCGTCCTTCTCATCGGTATAGCGGAAGGGCTCGCTGTTGCCCGGCGCAAAAGCGACCGTCGCATTGACGGGTTCGCATTCCACCTGCGCGCGGATCTCCTCAAGCAGCGCATCCGCCGCGTCCATCGAATACGCGAGCACGGGCGTCACGATCATCGGCTCCTCCCGCAGACGAAGCATCGCGAGGAACCGCGACACCATGCCGCCCTCCCGGCCCGCCTGCCAGAGCGCCCCGAGCGTCTTTTCCGCGTCCGCGTGCAGCGCGACATCCTGCGCCGTCAGCGTCCAGCTTTGCGTCTTCCCTGTGATCGTAAACGACCAATCCGCAATGGCCTCGCCGGTCAACCCGAAAAGCGCCTCCTCGCCCTGGGCATAGCTCAGGCCCCCGAGCGGCTCACCCAGCAGCGCCGTGCCGGGGAGAAACGCCTCGGCATACGGCTGCGTGCAGGTGTAGACATAGACCGTCGCAACGCCGATCAGCACCGCGATCAGCAGCACGACCAGCGATGCCGCCGCCGCGCCGTTCATCCGCTTTTTGCGGCGTTTTTTCTTCTTTTTGGGCGGCTCCGGCTTCTCTTCAGGCCGCTGCTTTCTGGGCGGCATATAGCCGGCCCGCGTCAATGACGGCATCGTTTCACCTCGTCAATCCTTTACACAGCGCGGCCACGTCGCTTTCCGCGTCCTTCCATCGGTCGACGCCCTCGCCAATGCGGCTCTCGCGTACGGCCTCACCGTGGAAATCGCTCCCGCCCGTCACGAGCAGGCCTTCCCGCCGTGCCAGATGCAGCAGCATCGCCGCATGGTTGTTCTGCGCGCTGGGATGGTAGACCTCCAGCCCGTCAAGCCCCTGCCCCTTCCATTCGCGAACGAGGGCATCGATCGCCATGTCGCCCAGCTTGAGCTGCATCGGATGGGCGAGCACAGCGATGCCGCCCGCCCCGTGAATCAGCGCCACCGCCTGCGCGACCCGGACATCCTCCCTGGGCACATAGCCGCACTTGCCCGGCACGAGAAAGCGGTCAAACGCATCGCTCACCGAGCTGGCATAGCCCGCCTCGACGAGCGCCCGCGCGACATGCGGCCTGGCGACGACGCCGCGGGCCAGCTCATGCACGCGCGAAAGCGAGATCGTCATGCCCGCCTGCGCGAGCCGCTCGACCATCTTTTGGGTGCGTGCCTCCCGCTCCTCCCTCCGATGGCGCGAAAACGCCAACAGCGGCTCGTCCTGCGGGTCGATGCCGTAGCCGAGGATGTGAATCTCCTTCTGCGCGCCGCAGCTCAGCTCAACGCCGGGAATCAGTCGGATGCCCGCCTCCCGCGCAGCCGCCTGCGCCTCTGCGATGCCGGCGACGGTGTCGTGGTCGGTCAACGCAAGCGTCGTGAACCCCTCCTCCGCCGCGCGGCGGACGAGCGCCCCCGGCGAAAGCGTGCCGTCTGAAGCCGTAGAATGCAGATGCAGATCAACCTTCATGGACAAACCCCTTTCCGGATTCTCTCCTCGACGGCCCGGCGCCCTCTTTCAGTTCAGGATATCCTTTTATTGAAACCTTTTCTTTGCAAATCCAACCCGTCTCAATCGCAGGCTGCTATGCAGCGTGCTCTGAGACTGCGTTTTTAATCGATTGGGTTACGATAGGGCTGCCGCCCTATGACCTGCCTGAGGGATTATTCCCTCAGACTCCCTTCTTCGCTTCGCGCCTATGAAAGTAGTTTCGAATGGAATCATTATCAGGCAAAAAACCTCCCCGGAAAGGGGAGGCGTTTTCCCCGGCTGACGGAGGGGCGCTCCCCGCATCTGTCAGAGATTGCTTATTCTGCCTGTGCGATAGGCTCCGGCTCGCGCAGCTGCGCCTGCGTCGGCTGTCCCTCCTCGGGGAGCGGCTCGCCCTTCATGAAGGCCTCGAACTCGGCGCGGTTGAGCGTCTCCCGCTCGATGAGCAGCTCGCTCAGGCCGTCGAGCTTGTCGCGGTTCTCCGTAAGGATCGCCTTCGCCCGCTCAAGGCCCTCGTTCATCTTGCGCTGCACCTCAGCGTCGATGCGCGCGGCGACCTCCTCGCTATATGTGCGGGACTGCTGGCCGTAATCGCGCGCCAGAAAGACCTGGTCGTGATCTCCGCCCAGGTAGATCGGCCCCATGTCGTCGCTCATGCCGTACTGCGTCACCATGCGCCGGCAGGTGTCCGTCGCGTGCTGCAAATCGCTGCCCGCGCCGGTGGATACCTCGCCGATGACGAGGCTCTCCGCCGCGTAGCCGCCCAGCGCCATCGCGACGTAGTCAAGCAGCTGGGAGCGGGTCGTGTAGTCGCTCTCCTGATCGGGGAGCAGCAGCGTATGTCCGCCGCTGCCGCCGCGCGGCATGATCGTCACCAGATGCACCTTGTCGCAGCCGGGCAGCAGCTCGCCGACGATCGCGTGGCCCGCCTCGTGGCAGGCGACAAGCTTCTTATCCTGCGGCGTAACGAGGTGGCTCTTCTTCTCCGGGCCCATCTGCACGCGCTCGATGGCGTCGTTCAGGTGGCGCGCGGTGATCCTGTCCTTGCCCTCGCGCGCGCAGAGGATCGCCGCCTCATTCATGATGTTCTCCAGATCCGCGCCCGCGAAATACGGCGTGCGCTTGGCGATGGTCGACAGGTCGACATCCTCCGCAAGCGGCTTGTCCTTCGCGTGGACGCGCAGAATCGCCTCGCGGCCGCGCACATCGGGGTAGCCCACGGTGATCTGCCGGTCAAAGCGGCCCGGGCGCAGCAGCGCCGGGTCGAGGATGTCCTTGCGGTTCGTCGCCGCCAGCACGATCACGCCCTCATTGACTGCAAAGCCGTCCATCTCCACGAGGAGCTGGTTGAGGGTCTGCTCGCGCTCGTCATGCCCGCCGCCCAGGCCCGCGCCCCTGCGCCGGCCGACCGCGTCGATTTCGTCGATGAAGACGATGCAGGGCGCATGGCGCTTCGCCTGGTCAAACAGGTCGCGCACGCGGCTGGCGCCCACGCCGACGAACATCTCGACGAAATCGGAGCCCGAGATCGACATGAACGGCACGCCCGCCTCGCCCGCGACGGCCTTGGCCAGCAGCGTCTTGCCCGTGCCGGGCGGGCCGACGAGCAGCACGCCCTTGGGAATGCGCGCGCCCACGGAGGTAAAGCGCTTGGGATTCTTGAGGAACTCGACGAGCTCCTGCATCTCTTCCTTTTCCTCCACGGCGCCCGCGACGTCCGCAAACGTGATGCGGTTGCCGTCCGGCTCAAAGACGCGCGCGGTGCTGTGGCCGAAATTCATCATCTTTCCGCCGCCGCCCTGCTGGCGCATCATCATCATCCAGAAGGCCATGCAGATCACGAGCATGATCACATACGGCAGAAACTCGATGTACCACGGCGTCGTCACTGGCTGCAGATAGATCAGCTCAAAGCCCAGATCGAGCTCCGTAATCGATTCGACCGGCTCGCCCGTGCGCTGCGCCGCCAGCTGGCGGCAGGTTTCGACAAACGTATCGCGGCTGACCGTCGCCGCATAGTCATAGGCATCCGGCGAGAACGCCGCCTCGGAGATGCTGCTGGCCTCCTGGCGCGCATAGGCCGTGTCCCCCTGCAGCGCAACCTGCGCGATGACGCCCTCGTCGATATACTGCAGCAGCTTGCTGTATTCGATGGTCACGCCGCGCTGGGTTGTCAGCGACTGCGAGAAGAGCTGGGCCGCGATGAGTACGCCCACGATGATGAGCGCATAGACCGGAAAGCCCTTATATGATTTCTTCAATGGAACCTCCAACCTGTCCCGCGTCCTGCGGGGCAATCGACATGATCAGGCGCCTTCGCGCCCTTATTTTTCGTAGACCTCCGGGCGCAGCACGCCGATGTCCGGCAGGTTGCGGTAGCGCTCGTCGTAGTCAAGGCCATAGCCGACGACAAACTCGTCCGGGATGGTGAAGCCGAAATAGTCGACCTGAAGCGGGACACGGCGGCGCTCCGGCTTGTCCAGCAGGGTCGCGATGTGCAGCGAGGCAGCGCCGCGGCTGAGCAGATTCTCCTTGAGGAAGGAGAGCGTCATGCCGGAATCGACGATGTCCTCGATGATCAGCACATTCCTGCCGTTGACCGGCTTGTCCAGATCCTTGAGGATGCGCACGACGCCTGAGGACTTGGTCGCGCTGCCGTAGCTGGAGATGGCCATGAAGTCCATCGTCATCGGCAGGTCGATCTCCCGCACGAGGTCGACAAAGAAGACGACCGCACCCTTGAGGATGCAGATGACCGTCAGATCCTTGCCCTGAAAATCCTTCGTAATCTGCCGTCCCATCTCCTTGACGCGGCTGGCAATCTGCTCGCGCGTGAGCAGCAGCTCGTCCTTGAGGTCGGCATAGGTAACACGTTTTTCATCCATCTGTCTGTTCCCCCTGAAATCTTCTCATGTCAAAGCGCCGTCTCCCCTTTGCAGGGGAAATCCGGCTCTTAAACCTTCTGCATGTCTCCGGCGCCGCAGAACGCGTCGCCCCTGCCAAGGAACGTCACGAGCTTCGCCTCTTCCCCTTCGCGCACGCGACAGGCCTCGCCGGGCCTCAGGCCCACAGCCCAGAGGATGCCCTCTTCTCCCCGGAGAATCGGCACGCTCAGGCGCATCGCGCGCTCCACGCCGGCCTCGATCATCAGCTTTTTAAGCGGCACCGGCGTATGCCGGCCAAACGGCACCATGCTGTCGCCGTCGCGCCGCGCGGTCACCGCGCAGCTCCGCAGCAATCGCTCCGGAATGACCTGCGAGCCCCTTCCGTCGCCCGTCTCGCCCGCTTGGGCGCCTCGCACGGCGAACGTCCCGAAGGGCGTATACGTCAGCCCGTCCGCAGCCAGCGGCACCGGCTCGGGCTGCGCCTGCGCGCGCGTCAGGCAGAGATAGCGCGCGCCAAGCCTCGCCCGCGCGCCTCCGGTCAGGTTGACGGCCGCCGTTTCCCGTTCAAATGCGCGCGAGATCTCTCCAATCGCCCTTGCGCTCTGCGCCCTGACGCCCGCGTATTCCGCCAAGCGGACGATCGCCCGGGAGCGCAGCGCCTCGTGAAGCGGCTCCAGCTGCGCGCGCTCCATGGCCGCGCCGTCGACCAGCGCCGTCACGCGCAGATCAAGCGCGCAGAGCTGCTGCGCAAAGAAATCCTCGTCGCGCTGCGCGGCATGCGCCAGGCGGCAGAGCGCCTCTCCCGCGCCGGGACAGGCCCGTTCCAGCTCCGGCATCACGCGCAGGCGAACGCGGTTGCGCGCAGGCTCCGGGCTTTCGTTGGTCGAGTCCTCACGCCAGGGCTGGCCTCTCTCCCGCAGATAGGCGCGCAGCTCGTCCGGGGAAGCCTCCAGCAGCGGACGGATAAGCAGCCCGCTTCGGGGCCGCATCGCGCAGAGCCCGCGCAGATCGCTGCCGCGGCCCGCGTGCAGCAGCACCGTCTCCGCCTGATCCTGCGCGTGATGCGCCAGCGCAATCGCGTCCGCTCCGATTTCGCGCGCCGTATCCGTCAAAAACCCGTAACGCAGCGTCCTCGCCGCATCCTCCAGGCCGCAGCCGTTTTCTTTGGCATATCCAGGCGCATCGACGCGCGCGCTGTACAGCGGCACGCCGAGCTTTTCGCACAGCCCGGCGACAAACGCCATATCCCGCAGCGATTCTCCGCCCCGGATGCCGTGCTCCACATGTGCACAGGAGACCTTCAGGGAGAGCCTCTCCCTCGCCTCGCATAAAAAACAAAGCAGCGCCGTCGAGTCCGCGCCGCCGCTGACCGCCGCGAGCACATGCGCGCCCGGCGGAAGACGGCACGCCCGCGTCAGGCGCAGGCAAAATTCCTCTGTCGTCATGCCGCATACTCCTGTCTACACAGATTCTATTGTACCCTCTCCTGCCCAAAATGGCAAGGCTTGCGCGCAAAAAAAAGCGCTGGAAGTGATGCCCTCCAGCGCAGCATGCAGGCGTTTGCCGTCGCGGGCTCCGCCTTACTCCATCCTCTCCCGGCTCACGCGCGCGCAGAGCACGGCCATGTCGTCCCTGGGCGCCTCCCCGCCCAGCGCCTCGGCAATCAGCCGCTCCCCGACCGCCTGCGGATGCAGCCAGGCGAGCCGCGCGACCGCCTCGCGCAGCGCGCTCTCGCCGCCGGGATAGGCGTCCGCCACGCCGTCCGTCATCAGGACGACCACATCCCCGGGGTGCAGCGTCATGCGCAGCGACCGCGATTCGACATCCGGCAGCACGCCGACCGGCAGCGTATCCGCGCCAATGGCGCGCACCTCGCCCTCGCGCACGACGTAGGAGACGCAAGCGCCGAGCTTTTCAAACGCCGTTTCGCCGGTGTGCAGGTTGATCACGCACAGGTCCATCGTCGCGTACATCTCCCGCCCCGTGCACAGCATCATCAGCGCATTGACAACGTCCAGCGCCTGCGCACGGGTGTAGCCAGCGCCCAGGCTCTCGCAGAGCAGCTTCAGCGCCATGTGGCTCTCCTCCAGCGCCGAGACACCGCTTCCCATGCCGTCGGAGAGCGCGAGCACGTGCCGTCCACCCGGCAGCGCGCGGGAGATATAGCTGTCCCCGGCGACGTCCTCGCCCGAGCGGCTGCGCGTCGCCGCGCCGATCTCCAGATGCAGCGCGGGCGCCTGCTCGAAGACGGCCTGCGTGCCGAGCATGCCCTCGCGCCGGCAGGGCCGCATCGCCACGCCGCAGGCCTGGCTGACCAGCGCCTGCAGGGACACAGCCGCAACGGCCTCCGGCTTGAGCAGCATGACCTCCATCCGCTCGCCCATGCGCAGCGCATAGGCCACGCGAACCTCCTCCATCCCCTCTCGCAGCAGCGCGTAACGAATGCGGCGATAGGCCTCGTCGTCGGGATGGATCTCGCTGAGCGTGCGCTCGCAGACCTGATGCGCGCTCGCGCTCGTCTTCTGAAGCAGGCTGATGCAGGCTTCCGCCCCCTCGGCCTGGCCGCCGCTGAGCCCCTTCATCATCCGGGCGGTGTCCTCGTAGAGCTTCGCCCAAGCGTGGATCATCGAGGCACAGCGCACGGCGACAGCCTCGCTCTGGGTCATCTCCTCGGGCTCCTCCCGCTCGATCAGCCCGGTGACGGCGCTGCGCCGCGCGCTGGAGAGCAGCAGAAACGGCGCAAAGCCCGGCAGGCAGAACAGGAACAGGCGAATGGAGCGCAGATCGCCGCCGAGGACGGCCCCGGCCGCCGCCATGCCCAGGGCCATCAGCAGCGCGCAGAGGCTTCGTCGGCTGGTCCGAAGCGCCGCGGCGAGAAAGCCGCCGCAAAGCAGCATCGCCAGCGGGTTGGCGCACATCAGCTCAAGAGAGAGAACGGTGCCCATGACGCCCGCGCAGAGCACGGCCTGGGCCGCCCCGCCGACATACGCGTGCTCGAGCGTCAGATAGCATCCCAGCGCCATGGCGAGCGCTGCGCCCCCGGGCAGCGGCGACAGCCCCGCCGCCAGCGACGCGCAGACCGCCAGCACGCAGAGCGGCCGCGTCTGCCCATCGAGCTCGTCCCTGTGCGCGGCGCTGAGCACAGCGCCGTCGTACAGCGCGCTCACCCCCGCGCCCGCGGTCGCCGTCAGCAGCAGCACAGCGACGCCCAGCGGCGAATCGACCCCCATCACCGCGCCGGCCGTCAGCTCCGCCAGAAAGACAGCCAGCGGCATCTGCCGCTTCACCCAGAGGCAGGCCGTCAGCCACAGCAGCGTCGCCGCCGGGAGCTGCCAGCAGCAGACGACCTCGCCCACGCCATAGCTGACAACAAAGCCGGCCATCATCCCGGCAAACGCCGCGGGCACGAGCAGCCCCCGCCTCAGCAGCACGGCGAACATCGCCAGCTGGCAGGCATAGCCGCCGCCCGGCAGCTTCGCGCCCGTCAGCACCGCCATCATCGCCGCGCAGAGCACGCGCTGCATGGCGGTTCCCCGGGTGCGCAGCGTCCATTCAATGCCCTCCAGGAAGCGCATGTCCCTCCTGTGCAGGCCGTCCTCCCGAGCATAGAGCGATCCCGTAACCTGTGCCATAGCGAGCCCCCCGACCGTTATCAGATGGACTCATTGTATAGCCTGTCTGTTTCTTTTTTTGTCGCTCGACGGCGCAAAAAAAGGGAAGCGCCGGACAGTTTTCGCGCTTCCCCGTATTCCTTGTCAGCCGGTCAGTCCCATTCGTCTCCGTCGTCATCTTCCGGGGCATCCTGCTCGCCCAGCAGGCGTCTGGCCTCGCCGGCGGGCAGCTCGCCCACGTCGCTCAGCCTGCGCGCGATGCTCTCGCTGTGGCGCTGCGCGCTCTCGATGCTCTCGCTCGCCTGGCGAAGCTGCTTCTGCGTCCGCCCGAGCAAGCTGGCAAAGCTGCCGATATCCGTGCGCACGGCCGCCAGCAGGTTGGCGATTTCCTCCGTCCGCTGCTCGATGGCCAGCGAGCGGAAGCCCATCTGCAGGCTTGAGAGCAGCGCGCACAGCGTCGTCGGCCCGGCGACGACCATGCGGCTCTCCTGCTGGATGCGCTCGGCGAGGCCGCTGATGCGCAGCACCTCGCTGTACAACCCCTCGCTCTGCAGGAAGAGCACGGCATAGTCCGTCGTATACGGCGGCGCGATCAGCTTTTCGGACATGCGCCGCGCGTGCATCCGCACGGCGGATTCGAGCAGGTCGCGCGCATTGTCCACCTGCTCGCGCGTGCCGTTTTGAAGTGCGGCGCGCAGCTCGCTGTATTCGCGCATCGGCAGGCTCGCGTCCATCGGGAGATAGACCGTGTGCCCATGGCCCTGGCCCGGCATGACGACCGCGTAATCGGCCACGGCCTCGCCGCCCGGGCGCACGGCGGCATGCTGCGCGTACTGCTCCGGTGCGAGCATCTGCGCCAGCAGCGCGCCCAGTTGCACCTCTCCCCAGACGCCCAGCGGCTGCGCCCCGCCCAGCGTGCGGCTGAGCTCGTCGACGCTCCCCGCGAGGGACTGCATCGCGCTCAGGCTGCTGGTCACCTGCTCCAGCCGCCGCGTCACGGCGGCGAACGACGCCTCCAAGCGCGAATCGACTGTCGCATTCAGCTTTTCGTCGACCGTCAGGCGCATCTGCTCGAGCTGGGCGCGGTTGTCCTCGCTCATGCGCGCTAGCCCGCCCTCCAGCGTCTCGCGCATGCGCTCCATGCGCGTCTCGTTGCCGGTGAGCTTCTCGTCGAGCGTGCGGCTGACGCCGCTGAGCCGCTCCTCGTAGACGCCCAGCCGCCTGTCCATCGTCTGACGGATGCGCTCGATGCGCTCCTCCTCCTGGCGGCCTGCAGCGCGCAGCTGCCCACCCAGCGCGTCCATCTGGCCCTGCTGGGTGCGCGTCATCTCGCCCATCAACCGCATCATCGAGTCGCTGACGGACTGCATTGCGCGGTCGATCTCCTGACGCGCGGTCTCGCTGCTTTTCGCCGTCTGCTCGCCCGCAGCGGCCAACTGCTGCGCCGTCTCCTGCGAGAAGCGCTCAAGCCGCTCCTCCGCCCGCCTCGACCTGCGGCTGACAACCAGAAGCGCCGCGCCCATCAGCGCCGCCAGCAGCAGGCACAGCGCCAGAAGCCCCAGCATCAGCTGCTGCCCGCTCAGGGAAAGAATGGATCCGATTTCCATGGTTTCACGCTCCCGTTCCGACCCGCCGCCCTTTTCCGCGGGGGACAAATGTGCTATAATGGGGTATCTTGAATTCTGCCGCGCGGCAGAGGAGGTTATACGATGGCCCAAAAACGCAGAAAAGATCTCATGGAAAAGCGCAGGCAGCAGCATATCACGCTGCTGTGCGTCGCCGGCGGAATCGGCGCGATTCTGCTGAGCGTCCTGATCTGTCTGATCGTCTTTGACATCCGCCTGCCCGGCGGCGAGGAAGCCGCGCCCGAGCAGACCGCGGTTTCTTACGACGCTTCGCTCCCCTTCTCGCTCTCCGACCTGAGCAGCGAGCAGCTTCAGCAGCTGCGCGCCCAGGGCAGCCTGCGCGTGAGCGACGGCCCGCGGGGCATCAGCGTCGGGGACAGCCTCGACCTGCTGCTCACCCGCTACCCCTCGTCCTTCACGCAGAAGCAGGCGGACAGCGACCAGACCGGCGAGCAGTCCGACGAGGAGATCATCCTCTACTGTGCCGATTATTTCGAAAACCAGAACGGCGTAATGACCGCCCTGCCCCCGCGTGGCCTGCTGAGCGTCGACACGGGAAACATCATCGTGACGCTGCTGGCGCCGACCTCCGCCTATCCTGCCGGCACGCTGGACAATTACGGCAGCTATGAGCACGTCTACTGCCGCTACACCATCGATCCCGACACGATGACGATCTCCTCCATCGTCCTGGGACTCGACCGCTGAGGCCCGCCTTCCTCTGTTTATTATAGGGAGGAAAGCGAGGCTTGTCAACGCAGGAATCTCTCCCAAACGAATGAACCCCATACGGCGCAGAAAGCCTTCCTGTGCCGTATGGGGATTGTTTTAATTGTAGATAAACGCGTGCAGCTCCTGCGTGCACTGCTCAAGATCTGCGATGACCTTCGAGGTGCCGTCGCCGCTCTCATAGTGGTAATGCCCCTCGGAGGGGATCGAGAGCGTGCTAATGTCGCTGATGCCGTTGTCAAGGATCGCCATGGCGAGGTTCATCATGTCCAGAAGCTCGATATTCGTGTCGACATAGCTCAGGGCGGTCGTCATGAAGGCGAGCATCTCCTCCATTGAGCAGCTCTTGATCTTCTTGAACATCGCCGCGAGCAGCTTTCTCTGGCGATTGGTGCGCCCGAAGTCGTTGTCGAGCTTGCGGATGCGGGCGTAGGCCAGCGCCTGCGCGCCGCAGAGCGTCGCGGAGGTCGCGCCGCTGGGGATCTTTTTGATCTCCGCCGTGCCGTAGCCCGGGTCTGCCGTGTTGTTGATGGTGCCGGCCTCGCCCTTCTCCAGCTCGATCGTCACGCCGCCCAGCGCGTCGACGATATCCGCCACCCCGTAGAAATTGATCGAGATATACTGGCTGATGTTCATGTCAAACCGGCGGTTGATCGTCTGCATCACCAGGTTTGGCCCGCCGTAGGTATGGGCGGCGTTGAGCTTGTTCATGTGCCCGTTGTCACCCATCTCCACCCAGAGGTCGCGGGCCAGGGAGGTCAGCTTGATCTCCCCGCCCTGCTGATCGATCGAGCAGATCATCATCGTGTCCGACCGGCCGGAGGCGAGGTCGTCGCCGCGTGTGTCCGTGCCGATGAGCAGGATGTTGACGTAGCGCTCGTCAAGCCCCTGCGTCACGCTCAAATCGCCGTCCGCGACGGGCATGCTGTATTCCGCCGGCGCAGCGGCGGGCAGCATCACCGCCAGCAGCAGCGCCGTCAGCAGAGCCGCCGCCCTCAAAAACCGTGATTTCATGCCTTTCTTTCCTCCCGAAGGGCCCTGAGCGCCGCAGAAAGCCGGTTCTCCCGCGGCCATTCGCCGTGAAAGGTGCGGTATGCGCGCTCAAAGGTGTCATAATGCTCAGGCCTGTGCGCATCCGAGGCCACATAGGAGACCATGCCCTCGCGAAGCAGGCGACGTGCCGTCTTCCGCTCTGCGCTCAGCGGCCGGGCCAGAAGCCCGCCCGCATCCACCTGCAGCTCACAGCCCAGGTCGGTCATCGCCTGCGCAATGCCGAAGTCCCGCTGAATATAGAGATACCGCTCGGGATGCGCAATGATGGGCAGGTAGCCGTTGTCCATGAGCTCGCTGACCACGCCCTCCCAGCCGGGCATCAGGTATTCGTTGCCGAATTCGAGCAGCAGGCATCGCGTGGAGCCCAGGCAGAAATTATTTAGCTCCGCCGTACCCGCCTTGAGAATGGCGCGGTAGTTGAATTCGCAGCCCATGCTCAGCGGAAAGCCGTAGCGATGCGCGAGCGCCCGGGTGCGCAGAAACGGCTTCCGGTTGAAGTCCTGATCCCGGGGATCGTACACATGCGGCGTGCAGATGATCGAGGTCACGCCGGCCTCCCTGGCGCGGCGCAGCATGTCATGGGTCATCACCTCGCTGACAGACCCGTCGTCCACGCCGGGGAGAATATGCACATGCATATCGATCATCGCTTCACCCTACCTGTTCTCCGGATTGCGCCCGGCAAACAGGCGGCCTTCCCGCTCAGTTTCCGTCCTCCCGGTATTCTTCCTCGTCGTCCCCGCCGGTGTGGCTTGTCAGCTCGCGAGTCGAGCGGCGCTCTTCCTTGTGCTGGCTGCCATAGCGGTAATACTTGTTGTAGTAGTAGCTCTTCTGACGGTGCTGGACGAAGTTGAACGCGATGCCCAGCAGCTGCGCCTTGACCTGATGCAGCTGGTCGAGCACCTTCTGCAGCTCCTTGCGGTCCACGCGGCCGTCCGCGACGATGACCACCGTACCATCCGTCTTCGCCGCCAGCGATGCCGCGTCGATGAACATGCCCAGCGGGCAGGTGTCAAAGACCACGAGGTCAAAGTACTGGCGCGTCTCCTCCAGGAAGCGGTCAAACGGCGCGAGGCTCGCGTTGACGCCGATGCGATGACAGCTGTCCATGAAAAAGAGGTTGGGGGTTCCGGTCTTGGAGACGACCTCCTGCAGCGTCGCGCCGCCGTTGAGGTAGTCCATGATGTCCCGCTTGTTGCGACGGCCGAGGTAGCGGCCCAGCATCGGGGAACGGTAGTCCATGTCCACGAGCAGAACGCGCTTGCCCTGTGCCGCCCATTCGCAGGCCAGCATCAGGGAGACGGAGCTCTTGCCCTCCTTGGGCGTGGTCGAGGTGACGGTCAGCGTGCGCAGCTCCCGGCCCATCGCGGCGAACTCGATATTCAGCGCGAGCTTGCGGATGCTCTCCTGTGTGTGCTCCGAGACGCACTGAAGCAGGTTGCTCTCCCTCGACCTGTGCTTCTTGAGGAAGGCGTCCATTTCTTTCTTGTAGCCCGAGATGTTGGAGAGCACGTTGACCTGGAATTTGACCTCCGCGTTGCTGTCGGCGCGCACCTTGGTGTTGAGCACCTCCAGCGCGACGACCGCCGCAATCACCAGCGCCATCGCGCCGAAGAACGCGAGGAAGACGAGCCGCTCGCGGCCGCCGTTGGAGGGATAGGTCGGCAGCGTCGCCTCTGAGGCAATGCTCACGGAATCCGACTGCAGCAGGTTGCGGATGTACTCCGTGAACACCTGCGCAAGCGTGTTGGCCGCCACCATGCTCATCTGCGGATCCCAGCTCGTGACGCCGATGTTGATGATTCGGGTGTCCTGCACGGCGCTGACGGAAATCGACGCGCCGCCCGGCCAATAGGGCCATCCCAGCCTGTTGCAGGTCTCGCTCAGAACGTCCTGCGTCTGAATCAGCTCCTTGTAGTCGCTGACGAAGTAGGCGCTCGAGGAGAGGTCGTAGCGGGTTGTGCCGGTCGAATCGACATAGTCAAACAGTGTGTACAGCTTGACCTGCGCCGTGTAGACATCGATCGTGCAGTTTGCCACATACCAGTTCGCGAGAATCGCCACCAGGATCGGGATCACGATGATGAGGACCAGCCTGCGCTTGAGGGCCTTGAGAATGTCGTTGATCGACAAGCCCAGTTCTTCTTCTTGCACGGTTTTCACTCCTATTCTCTATGTGTATATCGTCATGCTCCGGGCTCATCCCGGAATCAGGGAATCTGAACACGGTTGAGGTTGAATTTCTTCTCCTCGACCAGGCTGCCGTCCGCGTCGTAGCTGCGTTCGATCCTCGCGACGCCGTCCGCATTGTTTGTGCCCCAGCCGTCTGCGCCGTAATACGTCTCTGCCGTCACGCGGCTGTTCGCGTCATACTCGTAGGCCACCTCGGCATAGCCCTTCACGCCGTCAACCTTTGTCTCCCCGTCCGCGAGGAGGTAGACCTCCTGCGTCACGCGGTTCATCAGATCGCGCGTATAGCGGACAACCTGATAGCCGCCTGCCGTGGTGACGGGGTTCCTCTGTGCGTCCATAAAATGCTCCTCGCGCACGCGGGACATGCTGTCGTAGACGTATTCAACGCGGGTATAGCCATCGGAGGTGACCATCGGCTCGCCTCCGGCATCCAGGCTGACGCGCGCGCTGACCAGGTTGTCCTCGCCGTATTCCATGCGCACCTGCAGGCTGCCGTTGGCGCTCGCCATCGGGTTGCCGGCAGCGTCGATGTATTTTTCCAGCACGGGCCGCCCGGAGCTGTCCACGACGATGTCCTTGGCCTCGTAGCCGTCCATGCAGGCCACCGGGCTGCCGTCTCCCAGGAAATAGCCCTCCCAGATGACGTTGCCGCTCGCGTCATACTCCATGCGCTTGACCTCGTAGCCGCCCGCCTGGCGCACGGGGCTGCCCGCGGCGTCAAAATACCGCTCCTCGGTCACGCGGCCCGCCCAGTCGCAGACGTAGGTCGCGCTGGCATAGCCGCCCTTCCAGACGACGGGCTGACCGTCGCTGCCGAAATACTGCTCCGCGATCAGGCCGCCGTTTTCGTTGTACTGCGCCGTTCTGCCCGCAAAGCCGTAGCTGATGACGTAGAGCTGTCCGTCCTCCCCGAAAAACGCCTCGCGCGTCAGGTTGCCGTTTTCGTTGTACGTCCGTTCGGAGTAGGCCTCGCCGAAACTGCCCCTGCCGTATTCGCCGTCCGTCTTGTAATAGCCCGTGCGGATGCAGTTGCCGTCGGCGTCGTAGGCGTATTGCAGCAGCGCGTAGGTGCTCGCATAGTCGCAGGTTTCGCCCTTCTCGTTCTGATGGCGAATCTCCAGCACGTGGCCCTGTGCATCGTAGACGTAGAGCTCCTGCGCGTAGCCGTAGGAGGAGACGATTAGCTCGCCGGCGGGATCAAGGAAATTGACCTCCGTGACGCGGTCGTGCTCGTCGTAGGCATAGGTGACCTGCGCAAAGCGCAGGTTGCCGAAGGTCGGCTCGCCCTTCTCGTTCAGGCTGACGATCGACAGGCGGTTGCCATGCGCGTCATAGGTGATGCGCTGGCCGCAGTAGCCCGTCTGCGTCTTGATGGGGTTGCCGTCCGTCCCGTAATACCAGAGCTCCGTCAGCCTGTCGTGGTCGTCATAGGTATAGCGGATCGCCCATGCTATGCGCTGATGGAGCACGGGCTCCCCCGCCGCGCCGTAATAGGCCTCCATAAGCAGGTTGCCCCGCGCATCGTATTCCAGAGCCACCTGCGCATATTCGCCGTTGATCAGCGCCGGCTGCTGCACATGGTCGTAGAACGAAATCCTTGTCGCGTTCCCGTTGGCATCGTATTCGTAAAGCACATAGGCATAGCCGCCGTAGCCGTTGATCAGATTGAGGTTCTCGTCGAGATAAGCCTCCTTGAGCAGGTTGCCCTGCGCATCATACTGCCTGTCCAGCACGGCATAGCCGTAATCCGTCACAACCAGCGCGCCGTCCTCGCCGTAATAGCGCGCCTGCGTCCGGTTTCCGTTCAGGTCATAGCTGTACTCCGCTGCGGCATAGCCGGCGCGGATGTTCATCGGCGCGCCGTCCGTGCCCAGCCAGGCCTCGCGCACGATGTTGCCCGCCGCGTCGTAAGCCGTCTGCCTGGCCGCATAGCCGCCTGTCGCCAGGCAGAGCGCGCCGGTCTCGTCGTAATAGCCGACGTAGGTCTGCCGCCTGAGCTCGTCATAGCCATAGCGCGTGATCGAGAAGCCGTTCGTGCCCAGCATCGGCTGGCCCTCCTGATCGAGGTAGGCCATCTCAGTGGCAAGCCCCTCCTCCGTCCTGACCGTGCGGATCATCCACGCGCCGTCCGTCATGCGACAGGCCTCGCCGACGCGGTTGTACACCCGCTCCCAGCAGGTCAGCCCGTCGTCCGACCAGGCCGTCTCGATGACGGCGTAGCCCATGTTCAGATTGACCAGCTCGCCGTCCGCGCCCAGGTAGCGCATGCTCGTGCGGCGGTTTTTGGCGTCATAGGTGTACTGAATCTGGGCAAAGCCCGCGGAGAGCACGGTCGGATAGTGCCTCGCGTCCAGGTAGCTCTCCAGCGTCACATTGCCCGCCGCGTCGTATGTCCTTGAAATCGCCGCATAGCCGTCCGAGATCACGCAGGGCTCATCCAGATCGTCATAATACGCGACCAGCGTCTGGTTACCCCGCCCGTCGTACGCATAGCGCACACAGGCGTAGCCCGAGGCAAGCTGGATCGCCGCGCCGTCCGCGCCCAGATAGCGCTCCAGGAGGACGTGGTTGTCCGCGTCATAGGCGTATTGCACGCCGGCGTAGCCCGACGAGGCGACGGTCAAAAGGCCTGCTTCGTCGCGGTAGCGCAGCTCGGTCACGCGGTTCTGCGCGTCATAGTCGCGCTCCACGCAGGCATAGCCGTCCGGAATGCGCACGGCGTTGCCCCAGCCGTCCAGGAAGCACTCCCGGATGACGTTGTTCCTGTCGTCGTACTCAAACGTCCGCTGTCCGTAGCAGCCCAGCAGCGCCGACGCTGCCCCATCCGCGCCGTAATAGCTCTCGCGGATGACCCGCCCGCGCGCATCGTAGGCATAGGCGATGGACGCATAGCCCTCGGAGATCACCACGCCCTGCCCGATTGTGTCCTGATAGGCGCGCAGCGTGACGCGGCCGTATGCGTCGTATTGCGTCTCCATCTGCGCATAGCCCAGGGCAGTCATCGTGACCTCCCCGGCCGCGTCGAGGTAGCGCACCTTAATCACATTGCCGCGCGCGTCGTAGAGATATCCGGTGGCCGCATAGCCGGAGGGACAGGTATAGGGCGCCCCGTCCGTGCCGATAAAGGTCTCCCTCGTGATGCGGCTCTGTGCGTCATACTCCCTGTCGATGCCCGCATAGCCGCGCAGGCAGGTGGTCAGCGCGCCCGCGCTGTCATAGTAGCGCAGGGAGACGGCGCGGCCGCGCACGTCGTAGCCATAGCCGACGGACGCATAGCCGTCGCTGCATATCGCGCCATTGCCGTCGGCGTCAAAATACGCCTCGCCGGTCAGCCGCTGACGCTCGTCGTAGCAATAGCGCACGGTCGCGTAGCCGTTTACGAGAATCGGCTGGCCCTCCGTATTCAGATAGGTCTCGCTGAGCAGATTGCTGCGGCTGTCGTAGCTGTACTGAGCGGCCGCGTAGCCGTCTGTACCGATGCACGGCACGCCCGCCGCGTTGAGCAGAAGCACCTTCGTGCAGTTACCCGCCGCGTCATAGCTGCGCTCCAGACGCGCGTAACCCAACGTGCTCACGGTCACAAGCTGATCTGCCGTGTCAAAATACGTCTCGCTGACCGCCCTGCCGCTTTCGTAGGCATAGCGAACCCGCGCGTAGCCCTGCGCGCCCATCGTGGCCTGCCCGTCCGTGCCGATATAGGTATTCGATTCGACGTGTCCATCGGCGTCGTAGGCGATATCCACGCCCGCGACCGCCGACTGGCTGAGTGTCAGCGCGCCGTCGGTGCCGTAATAGCGCTCACCCGTTTTGCGCCGCTTTGCGTCATAGGAATAGGAAACGCTCGCGTAGCCGCCGGAGGCCAGGCAGGGCTGCCCGTCCGCGCCGTAGAACGCTGCCGACGTCAGGCTGCCCGCGTCGTTATAGGTATAGGCCGCCATCGCGTAGCCCGCCGGCGCGACGCAGAGGCTGCCGTCCGCATTCAGGCAGGTTTCGCGTGTCAGGCGTCCCCTGGCGTCGTATTCCAGGCGAATGGACGCATAGCCGTCGATCGTCTGCACGCTCTGGCCCGAGGCATCGAGATAGCTGCGCGAGGTGACGTTTCCTGCCGCATCGTAGGTCAGCTGCATCTGCGCATAGCCGCCCGCCGTCGTCACAAAGCCGCCCCAGGCGTCCATGTACTGCTCCAGCACGGGCCGGCCCAGGCGGTCATACGCATAGACCACGGTGGCATAGCCGTCGGCGAGCGTCACGGCCTGACCCGCCGCGTCGACATAACCGCGCTGGGCAACCCGGCCCAGCCGGTCGTAGACGAGGTTGATGCCCGCATAGCCGCCCTGGGCGATGCAGGGCATACCGCTCTCGTCGAGATAGCGCAGCGTCACAGGCCGCTTCAGCGCGTCGTAGGTGTAGGCGATGGAGGCATAGCCGTCTGCGCACAGCGCGATCTGCCCGTCTGCATCCAGGAAATCGACCCGCACGCAGTTCTGTCTGTCGTCGTAGGTGTAATTTGCCGCAGCATAGCCGGCGTCTCCGAAGACAGGCGCACCCGACGCGTCGAGATAATGCTCGCTCAGGACGCTGCCAAAGGCGTTGTACGTCTGCTCGAGCACGGCATAGCCGTCTGCGTTGTCCACCGGCGCGCCGGCTTCATCCAGATACCGCGTCCGCGTGCAGCGGCCCAGGCTGTCATATTCATAGGCGATCTGCGCATAGCCGTCCGCCATGGTGACCGGCTGACCGTTCGTATCGCCGTAGACCGTCCAAACGCAATGCCCCAGCGCGTCATAGGTGTTCTGCGCCGTCGCGTAGCCCTGCGCGTTGAGCGCCGGCAGGCCATCAAGGCCGAGATAGGTTTTGCCGGTCACGTTGCCCTGCGCGTCATAGGTCATTTCCATGCCCGCGGCGCCCAGCTCGCCCAGCATCGGATTGCCGTCCGCGTCGTAATACCGCTCGCCCGTTTTGCGGCGGCGCGCATCGTAGGTATAGCGCACAGACACATATCCGCCAGATACGGCCACGGGCATGCCGTCCGCACCGGTATACTGCTCGCTTACGCAGTTACCGGCTGCGTCATAGGCATAGCTGGCCGACGCGTAGCCCTCGCTGCTCTCGCAGGGCTGGCCGTCCGCGCTAAAGTAGCTTTCCTGAACGACCTGTCCCCGCTCGTCATAGGCGAAGGTCACGCGCGCATAGCCCTTCGGGCTCTGCACCGCGTTGCCCTGTCCGTCGTCATACGCCGTCTCAACCAGCCTGTGCTGCCCGTCATAGCGCATCGTCACGCCGCCGATGCCGTCAAGGGTCAGCATCGGCGCGCCCGTCTCGTCGAGGTAAACCGTCCGCTCCGGCTGGCCGAAGACGTTGTACTGCGTCTTCACCTGGGCATAGCCCTGCGCCGTGCGCACGCCCTGTCCGTTTTCGTCGAGATAGGCCGTTCCTGTGACGTTTCCGTTCCCATCATAGGTGAAGCGGCGGATGGCATAGCCCTGCGCGCAGAGGATCAGGTTGCCCTGCGCGTCGAGGCATCGCTCCTCGACCACGTCGCCCTGGCTGCCGTAGACATAGCCGATGCCCTCGTAGCCGTCGGCGCAGACCGCCGGCTGCCCCTGCGCGTCAAACCAGAACGTGCTGGCGACACGGCCCTGCGCGTCGTAGATAAAGCGCGCCTGCGCGTAGCCCTCCGCGCCGCTGACCGGGTTGCCCTGCGCGTCAAGATAGGTCTCCGTCGCCTTGAGATTGACATCCGTGTAGGTATAGCG
>SFFC01000116.1 GCA_004556985.1 Clostridiales bacterium
GATCTCCTGATGGTCGATGTGCATGGACAGGTCGTTCACGGCGACCAGGCCGCCAAAGCGCATCGTGGCGTGGTTGACCTCGAGCACGCGCTTATTCATGATGCGACACCTCCTTGTGCCCGCCGAGCGCGGCCAGCCGCCTGCCGATGGAGGACCAGGTGACCTCCTTGTGGCCGAACAGGCCGTTGCGGAAGAACAGGATGATGATCAGCAGCAGCAGGGAGAAGACGACCATGCGCATGCCGGAGACGCCGTTTTCCGGCCAGAAGGGCAGGAAGGGCAGCGGGCCGTCGAGCACGCGCAGCCACTCCTGACCGATGGTGACGATGAACGCCGCCAGCACCGAGCCGGAGATGGAGCCCATGCCGCCCATGACCACGATCATGAGGATGTCATAGGTGCGGGAGATCTGGAAGACGTCCGGGCCGATGGTGCCGATGTAGCTGGCGTACAGTCCACCGCCCACGCCCGCCAGAAACGCGCTGAGCATGAAGGAGAGCATCTTGTGGCGCAGCAGGGAAATGCCCATGGACTCCGCGGCGATCTCGTCCTCGCGGATGGCCTTGAGCGCGCGCCCGTAGCTGGAGGAGACCAGCAGCGCGATGAACACGATCACGGCGAGCGCGATGCCATAGCACCACCAGATGTTGGCCGTCTTGGGGATGGACTTGAGGCCCTGCGCGCCGTTGGTGACGCCCTGTGCGTTGGTGATGAGGATGCGGATGATCTCGGAAAAGCCGAGCGTCGCGATGGCGAGGTAGTCGCCGCGCAGGCGCAGGCAGGGCAGGCCGATCAGGAAGGCGATGCCCGCCGCGAGCACGCCGCCGATGATCAGCGCGACGCCGAAGGGCAGCGTCAGCGTGTTGAACGGGGCGATCAGCGGCTCGAGCATGAAGAGCGTCTCCTTCTTGGCGACGGGGATCGTCAGCAGCGCGACGCTGTACGCGCCGATGGCCATGAAGCCCGCGTGGCCGAGGGAGAAGATGCCCGTGAAGCCCTGGACGAGGTTCATCGACAGCGCGAGCACGATGTTGATCGCGCAAAGGCGCGTGATGCGCACGATATAGCTGCTCGCGCTGCCGTCGATATAGGCGAGCAGGCCCACGAGCGCGGCGAGCAGCAGGCAGGACAGGAGGACGGAAGACTTTTTGATCTTGGTCATGGCTCACACCTTCTCCGTTGTTTTTTCGCCGAGCAGGCCGGTCGGCTTGACGAGCAGCACGACGATCAGCACGATGAACGCGAAGGCGTCGCGATAGCCGGAAAGCGAGGGGAAGAGCGCGACGATCACGATCTCGATGAAGCCGATCATGAGACCGCCGAGCACGGCGCCGGCCGTGTTGCCGATGCCGCCCAGGACGGCTGCGATGAAGCACTTGATGCCGGGCATCGCGCCGATGGTCGGGCTGATGCGGGTGTATTTCATGCCCCACATGATCGCGCCGACGCCCGCCAGCGCGGAGCCGATGAAGAAGGTGATCGCAATGGTCTGGTTGAGGTCGATGCCCATGAGGCTCGCGGCGTCGTAGTCGCGCGAGACGGCGCGCATCGCCATGCCCGTGCGCGTGTGCTTGATGAGCACGAGCAGCAGGAGCAGCAGCACGGCCGTGACGACCGGCACGATCAGCGAGAGGCGCTGGATGTACACGTCGCCGATGACGAGCACATCCGTAAAGAGCGGAATCTGCGGGAAGTTGAGCGGGCGGCCACCGAAGATGACCGTCGCCAGATTCTGCAGAAAGTAGGATACGCCGATCGCCGAGACGAGAATCGAGATGCGCGGGGCGCTGCGCAGCGGGCGGTAGGCCAGGCGCTCGGCGAGCGTGCCCAGCAGCGCCGTGAAGAGGATTGTCGCGGTGAAGGTGATGTACCAGGGCAGGGTGAAGAGGGAAATGCCGTAGAAGACGATGTACATGGCGATCATGAAGATCTCGCCATGCGCAAAGTTGATCAGGCGCAGCACGCCATAGACCATCGTGTATCCGATGGCGATGAGCGCATAGAGGCTGCCCAGGCTCAGCGCGTCGGTGAGCGTCTGAAGCAGGCGGGTCGGTTCGAACATGGTTTCACTCCCAATCTGAACCGGCATGATGCCGGTTGCATCTGCGACGAAATGCTGTAAATCCCTTTGTTTTGCGACCGAGGCCGGAGCTTTACAGAAGGATTTACAGAGTAAACGTCCCTCCAACAAGGAAGGGCTGTAAAGCCCTCGCTTTACAGCCCCGTAATTTCCCGGGCCTTTGCTGCTTCGCCGCAGCGGCGGCGACGCGCCAGAGCGTCCTTGCAGTGAGCGCGGGTCTTCCTGTGTTGAAATGGGGCGGAATTACGGCTCGATCATGTCCTTGAAGGACGTGGAACCGTCGGATTGAACCTCTTTGAAGACGACCGGACGGACGGCATCGTGGTTCTCATCGAGCGTGATCGCGCCGGCCGCGCCGACAAAGCCCTCGGTGGCAAAGAGCGCGTCGCGGATGGCCTCGGCGTCGGTGGAGCCGGCGACCTCGATGGCGTTGCGCAGCGTCAGGTAGGCGTCATAGGCCATGACGGTCGGAGCGGCAGGCTCCTTGCCGTACTTGGCGCGGTAGGCATCCAGGAACTCGCTGGTCTTCTCGGTCGCAGGCTGCGCGGCATCGTAGAAGGTGGTGAACACGGCGCCCTCGGCGGCCGCGCCGGCGATGCTGAACAGCTCCGGTGCGTCAAGCGTGTCGCCGCCGAAGAACGGGCCCTCATAGCCCAGCGCGCGGGCCTGCTTCATGATCTGCGCGGCCTTGTCGGCGTAGGAGACGGAGGTGAAGATGACGTCCGGCTTCGCGTCGAGCACGGCGCCCAGCAGCGCGGAGAAGTCCTCGTCCTTGTTCATGAAGTCGCACAGCTCGACGACCTCAAAGCCCTCATGGTTGGCCAGCTCATCCTGGAAGTACTTGACCAGGCCGACGGCGTATTCGGAATCCTTCTCGCGCATGATCGCGATCTTCTTGTACTCGTTCTTGACGGCGTAGCGCGCGAGCATCGTGCCCTGGAAGGGATCGATGAAGCAGATGCGGGCATACCACTCGCAGTCGAGGGTGACGGTCGGGTTGGTGGCGGTCGCCGTCAGCGCAGGAATCTCCTCCTCGCCGAAGACCTCGCCGCCCGCCATCGTCAGTCCGGAGGCGTAGGAGCCCAGCACGGCGACGACGCCCTTGTCCACCAGGGACTGCGCGGCCAGCGTCGCCTCAGCGCGGTCGGACTTGTTGTCGCCGTAGACCAGCTCGATCTTCTTGCCCAGCACCTCGGGATAGAGCTCGTTGGCCAGGTCATAGCCTTCCTTTTCCATCGCGCCGCCGGCGGCGGTCGCGCCGGTCATCGGCTCAAAGACGCCGATCTTGATGGTGTCCTCCGCCAGCGCCAGCACGGGGCAGAGCACGGCCAGAGCCAAAACAAGAGCCAAAACCTTCTTCATACGGTATTCCCCTCCTGAAAGTTGATGGCAAGGCGGAGCGTTTGGGCTTCGCCTTGCTGTATTGCCTTATTATAGCGGCATGTGATGAAAAAAGCAAGACAAAATGCAATTCAATTCGAAGAAAAGATTCAATTTTCAAAAAATACCCTGAATAATAAAAAAGGAAGTGAATAATTTCAATTCAAATTTTTCAGTTGAGAGGAAAGGAGAGCGATTGGAGGGGAAAGAAGCGCGAAGGAAAAAGCGTAGGACGCCGTTTTCTCGCCGTCCGGGGAATCAAAATGGTCAAGAAAATATCAATCAGCTGCTGATGGGAAGACGAACAGAAGAAGCCCTCTCTCCGGGCAGGAGAGAGGGCTCAAGGCGTTGGAGGCGGACGGTTCTCCCTGGAAGGGGAGAAGGATCAGTCCTCAATGCGCAGGTGGCGCGGCAGGCCGCGCACGACGGTCTGCGTGACCTCGGACTGGATCAGCGGCAGGGCGTAATCGATAAACGGCTGGCGCATGCGCGCGTTGGCGGCATCGATCCAGTCAAGCGGCACGGTCTTTTCCAGGTTGGCGACGCTGTGGATGTCGTGCAGCTCTGTGCCGCAGACGTAGGGATCGGCGCTCAGGCGCGTGAAGCCGACCATCATGCCGGTCTTTCCGTCCAGGGCGGCGTGGGCCGCGGCGGCGCCGGCCTGGCGCGCTTCGCGCACGTCGGTCAGACTGGCGATGTGGGAGGCGCAGCGCTGGAGCGTGGAGAGCTCGACGGCGCGGGTCTTCGTGTTCAGGCGGCTGCCCAGCAGGCCGCAGAGCCAACGGGCCGTGCCGGTCAGGTTCTTGTGGCCGAAGGCATCGACGCTCAGATCGTCGCCAAGCTCGCAGACGTAGCACCCGTCCGCGGCGCGGATGCCCTCCGAAACGGCGACGACGAGCGAGGGCGTCTTCTGCTGCAGGGCGTCGATCTGCGCGACGAACGCCTCCGGATCAAAGGGCGTCTCCGGCAGACAGATCATCGCTGCGCCCTCGCAGTCCTCGTCCTCGGCCAACGCGGCGGCGGCGGTCAGCCAGCCGGCGTTGCGGCCCATGATCTCCACGACGGTGACGGACTTGAGGTCGTAAATTGTGCTGTCGCGCACGAGTTCCTTGATCGTCACGCCGATATACTTGGCGGCGGAGCCATAGCCCGGCGTGTGGTCGGTCATCATGAGGTCGTTGTCGATCGTTTTGGGCACGCCCATAAAGCGGATGTCGCTGCCGACGCTGGCGGCGTAATCGCTCAGCTTGAGGATGGTGTCCATGCTGTCGTTGCCGCCGATATAGAAGAAATAGCCGATGTCGTACTGCTTCAGCACAGAAAAGAGCGTCTCATAGGGCGCGGGATCGACCCGAAAGTCGGGCAGCTTGTAGCGACAGCTGCCCAGATAGGAAGCGGGGGTTCGCTCGAGCAGCTCAAGCGCGAGGGGCGAGGAAAGCCCGGCGTTCAGGTCGATCAGCTGGCCGCGCAGCAGGCCCTGCACGCCGTGGCGCATGCCGTAGACGGTCTTGACGCCGCGCTTGCGGCAGACGCTGTAGACGCCCGCGAGGCTCGCGTTGATGACGCAGGTCGGACCGCCGCTCTGCCCGACGATGGCGTTGGCTCCCATGTGCAATCTCTCCTTTGTATGGCTTTGAATGAAAGGGGAATCATCTTCTAATTATAGCATTCAGGGGAAAGCAGAGCAAGCCCAGGCAGGAAAAGAAACCAGCCGGAAAGGGCCTTATCGCAGGGAGAAGCGCACGGCGACCGCCTTGCCCAGAATGCGCACGCAGCGCGTCTCGTCCTCGCCGCCGATGTCGATGGGGGAAAAGCTCGGGTTGGAGGGCAGCAGCTGCGTAAAGATGACGCTGCCGTCCGGCCCGCGCAGGCGGCGGACGTGCTTGAGCGTCAGCTCGTTGTCCAGCGCGACGGCGGCGATTTCGCCGTCCTCGACGTGGTCGGTGCTGCGGATGAAGACGATGTCGCCCGAATGGATGCGGTCGCCGGTCATGGAGTCGCCCTCTGCGATCAGCGCGAAGTCGCAGGGGAGATCGTCCTCGACGCTGACGAAATCCGTCCCGTCGCCGGGGCTGTAAATCGGCTCGCCGCAGGCCGCCGCGCCGAGCACGGGGACGCGCCGGCGGCTCCCCACGGCCTGCAGGCCTGGCGGAAGGAGCTCCGCCTCCTCCCCGGAGAGGACGGAGAGCGGAAGGCCCAGCTTTTTGGCGTAGTCCGCGACGATGGACAGGCGCGGCACACGCTTCTTGGTCTCGTATCGGCTGAGCACCTGCTTGGTGGTCCCCAGCATGGCGGCGAGCTCATCCTGGGAGAGGCCGCGCTCCTTGCGGAGCTGGCGGAGAATATCGCCGAATTCCATCCCAATCCCTCCTTGCTGCAAAACGGAACGCACGGTCGGCAGTCTCTGACAGCTTCATTATACCCGAACGGGTCGCCAAATGCAACACAAAAAAAATTCTTCGCAAAATTTGTCGCCGAATGGTTGACGAACATGCGTTCCCGTGCTAGAATGATTTCGTCGCCAAACGAGTGACACATTCGGCCGGATGTGCCGGATGATCTGCATGAAGTGGAGGATAGATGCCAAAAATACCGGATTATTTTTCATAAATGGAAAATAATTGTAAGAAAATCACTTGAATAACGGAAATTGTGGATGAATGAAATCGCCCAAACGAATACTCAATCTCGGGAGGAAAGGGGACGGATC
>SFFC01000117.1 GCA_004556985.1 Clostridiales bacterium
CGATTCCCAAAGAGACACTCAGCCCGTTTGTCACCAGCGGCATCCGTGTCGGCACGCCGGCGGTCACGACGCGCGGCATGAAGGAGGACGAGATGCGCAGGATCGCGCAGTGGATCGCGCGCGTCGTCCGCGAGGGTGAGGCTGCGCTTCCGCAGGTCAAGGAAGAGGTGCTCTCTCTCTGCGCGAAATACCCACTTTATGCAGACTGCGTCAACGAATAACCGTATAAGCATACGAAAGCGCATCGGATGAGTTCCGACGCGCTTTTTCTCTGTTCTCCCCAGGGCGAACGATGGCAAGTTTGGGATTGACAGCAGGCGGCGCAAAGGGTAAACTGATATATAGAGGAGTTTTGCGCAGCACTGTGCTTTTGCGCGATTTCCTATCATGCGAAGAGGCAAGGAGGAAGCATGATCAATTTCGATCATGCGGCGACAACGCCGCTGAGGAAAGAGGCTTTTGAAGCCATGCTTCCATATTTTTCGGAGCAGTATGGCAAGACAGCAGATCGCAGAGGCGATCGGCGCCAATCCCGGCGAGATCTACCTGACCTCGGGCGGTTCCGAGGCGGACAACTGGGCGCTCGTGGGCTGTCTTCGTGCGTCCTCCGGGCGAAAGCGCATCGTGACGACGAAAATTGAGCATCATGCGATTCTGAGCACCTGCACGATGCTCGAGGCGCAGGGCGTGGAGGTCGTTTATCTGAATGTCGACCGCCAGGGGCGGGTCGACTGCCAAGAGGCCGAGCGGGAAATCAACGCGGATACGCTTTTGGTTTCTGTCATGCTCGCCAACAACGAGGTTGGGACAATCGAGCCTGTGGCCGAGATTGCGGAGATTGCCCATGCAAACGGTGCGCTGATGCATACGGATGCGGTGCAGGCCGTCGGCCATATTCCGGTCGATTTGCATGCGCTGGGGGCTGATCTGCTCTCGATATCGGCACACAAATTCGGCGGGCCCAAGGGCATCGGCGCGCTGGCCGTGCGCAGCGGCGTCAGGCTGCAGGGCCTGATCCTCGGCGGATCGCAGGAGCGCGGGCTTCGGGCCGGGACGGAGAATACGCCGGGCATCGTCGGCATGGGCGAGGCGCTTCGTCTGGCCGTTGCGGAAATGGAAGAGACTGCCCGGTATACGCGCGCGCTGCGCGACCATCTGGCGGAGCGTCTGCTTTCCCTTCCAGGCGTCCGTATGAATGGCGACCGGATCAACAGACTGCCTGGCAACGCGCATTTCTCGATTGAAAACGGGAATCCTTCGCTGCTTCTGGCGAGGCTTGACATGGAAGGCATCGCTGCGTCGGCCGGGAGCGCCTGCACCTCCGGCATCACGGAGCGCTCGCATGTGCTGCGGGCGATGTTTTCCGACGAAACGGAAAGCGGCTGGGCAGATCTTCGCCTGACGCTTGGGGCAGACAATACATCGGAGGAAATCGACAGCGCCTGCGCAGCGCTGCAGCGGATTCTGGGCGCATCAAAGGAGTCAACATGATCTATGGCAATAAGGAGGGCATACGCGATTCCCTGCTTGCGCAGATGGAAAAGCTGTATGACCTCGAGCTGGGCGGCGAGGTCTTTGCGCCGGTCGAGCTGCTGGAGCAGATGGCCGCGTTTACCGCTGCCATCAACCGGGAAATCAGCATATACATTTCGCGCAGCGGCGCGATTCTGGATATCACCATCGGCCAGCTCGGCAGCGTCGAGCTCAAGGACATGCGCCTGCGCCGCAATGCGCGGCGGCTGAGCATGGTGCGCTGCATTCACACGCATCCGGGCGGAAATCCGCAGCTTTCGGATGTGGACATCAGCTCACTGCGCTCCATGCGCTTTGACGCGATGGCGGCTGTCGGCGTAGCGGAGAACGGACGTCCGACCGGCATGCAGGCGGCGTTTCTGAGCGAATATGTCAACGGAACCAATCAGGTCGTGCTGACGGACATCCTGCCGATGAAGCGGATTCCGCAGCGCACGCTGATGGAGGCTATTGAGCGGGCTGACAGCGAGGTGCTGAGGGGCGCGCCGAACCAGACACAGGAGCAGCAGGAGCGCGCCTATCTCGTCGGGCTGGACAGCGAGCGCTCGCTTGAGGAGCTGGCGAGGCTGGCGGATACGGCGGGCGCCGTGGTCGTCGGGCAGATGCTCCAAAGGAAAGCGAAGCCCGATACGGCGACGTATATCGGCAGCGGCAAGGCCGAGGAGCTTTCCCTCGATTGCCAGGCCCGTGAGGCGGATCTGGTGATCTTTGACGACGAGCTCTCCGGCGTGCAGACGCGCAACCTCGAGGAAATCCTCCGCGGGGTCAAGGTGCTCGACAGAACGGCCCTGATCCTGGACATTTTCGCGCAGCGTGCGCAGTCGCGCGAGGGCAGGCTGCAGGTCGAGCTCGCGCAGATGGCCTATCAGCTCCCGAGGCTGACGGGGCACGGCGTGTCCATGTCCCGCTTGGGCGGCGGTATCGGCACGAGAGGACCGGGCGAGACGCGCCTGGAGATGGACAGACGGCGCATCCGCCGGCGCATGAGCGATCTAAGGCAGGATATCGAAGCGCTGGGCAGCCAGCGTGAGCTGCGCCGCCTGCGTCGGGAGAAGAACAAGGTGCCCGTTGTGGCGCTGGTCGGCTATACCAACGCGGGAAAATCGACGCTGCTCAACGCGCTCAGCGGCGCAGGCGTGCTGGCTGAGGACAAGCTGTTTGCGACGCTGGATCCCATTGTGCGCACGGTCAGGTTCCCGGCGGGGGGAGAATTCCTCCTGGTCGATACGGTTGGCTTCATCAGCAAGCTGCCCCACGCGCTCGTTGATGCATTTCGCTCGACGCTTGAAGAGGCGTTGCTGGCGGATATTCTGCTGATCGTCTCCGACGGCGCTTCGGAAGAGATGGAGCATCAGCACGACGTCGTGCTCGAGGTGCTCTCTTCGCTTGGCGCGGCGGACAAACCGAAAATCGACGTCATCAACAAGGTCGATCTGCTGGAAAGACCGCCGCAATGGCCCGGCGCCATCCCCATCAGCGCGAAGACCGGCGAGGGCATGGATGCGCTGCTCGGGGAGATCAAGCGCATGCTGCGCGGCGTACAGCGGCCGCTGAGGGTCGAGATTCCCTACGCGCAGGGCAGTTTGGTGGCGATGCTGCATGAAAACGCCAGCGTCCTTCGCGAGGAATACACCGACAGCGGCATCTGCGTGGAGGTCATGACGGACGAAGAGACAGCCGGACGCCTCTGCGCCAGGCTCGGCGCGCAGGCGCTGACCTGGCTCAACTGAACGGACGAAGAGAGGAACAGAAAAACCATGATATCCATTCGGACGCTTGCTGCGCTGGCGGTCGGCGCGGCGATGATGTTTGACGCATGGGGGTATGTGATGCCGCATCAGGATCCGACGGACGTGCTCATCCTTGTCAACAAGACCAACCGGGCGCCTGCCGTGCCGATGACGCTGGTGAAGCCCGACGTCACGCCGACTGAGGAAGCGCTGGGCGAGAACATCTACATGCGGCCGGAGGCAGCCTCGGCGCTTGAGGCGCTGTTTGACGGCGCGGCGCAGGAGGGCATCACGCTCTACGCGACGAGCGGTTATCGCAGCTATTCCACGCAGAAGGCGATCTTTGACCGTAAGCTCGAGAAGATGACCGAGGCGCAGGCCAACAAGAGCGTCGCCAAGCCGGGCTATTCTGAGCATCAGACGGGGCTGGCGATGGACGTCGAGGGCGAGACGACCAAGGGAACGGGACTGACCGCCGCCTTTGGAGATTCGCCGGAGGGCATCTGGCTCGCGGAAAACTGCACCGATTACGGGTTCATCATCCGCTATCCGGAAGGTAAGAGCAGCATCACGGGCTACGTCTACGAGCCGTGGCACATCCGGTATGTCGGCGTCGAAGCCGCCAAGGAGATCCGGGAGCTGGATGTGACGTTTGAGGAATACATCCTCCTGATCCGCCGGGACCGCATCGAGGCGCTTGAGGCGGCGCAGGATGAGGCGGGACAGGCGGCAGATGGGGAAAACGGGGAAGGAGCACAGACCGATGAACTGGAGGGTTAAGGCCACATGGGTGGCCGTTATGCTGATGGCGCTGTGCGCCTCCGGGCTGGCCGAGGAGATGCTCGACCTTTCCGCGCTGGACGATCTGGAGGAGGCGCAGACGCTGGAGGAGCCGTTGGCGCAGAAGGAATGGACCTATCCCATCCCATACGAGCTGCTCAAGGCGAGCGATTACCTCGTTCTGGTCAACCGCGACAACCTGCTTGGAGAGAACGACATCCCGGAGGATCTGGTCGACGATCTGACCTGCCGCAAAATCAGCTATGATCCGATCCGGCTGCGGGAGACGGCGGCCAACGCGCTCCAGGTGATGTTTGATGCGGCACAGGAGGAGGGCATCTACCTCTACGCGCATTCCGGCTACAGGAGCTATCAGACGCAGAATACGATGTATTACAACCGGCTCAAGAGCAACAACGGTGTCGACGACGGCGTCGTGCAGTACCCCGGCGCGTCGGAGCATCAGTCCGGCCTGGCGATCGACATCATCAACAAGGCCGGTATCGGCAAGAAGTTTACCAGCGCCTTTGGCACGACCAAGGAAGGGCTCTGGGTGGCCGACCACTGCTGGGATTACGGATTTATCATCCGCTATCAGCCGGACAAGGAGAACCTGACGGGGATTACCGCCGAGCCGTGGCATCTTCGCTATGTCGGCGTGCAGGTGGCCCAGTATATGCGCAGCGAAAACCTTTGCCTCGAGGAGTTTACAGCACAGTGGAAGGAGGCCGCGGCTGCGTACGAAGCCGCGGAATAAGGATATGAGCAAAATCATCGACATTTCAAAACGGATCTGCCCTGAGATGACCGTCTATCCGGGCGATCCCCGCTATCAGACGAGAACCGTCTGCGGCTTCAAGCTCGGCGACATGTGCGAGGTCAGCGAGCTGACGATGGGCAGCCATTGCGGCACACATATCGACGCGCCGCTGCACATGATCCCGGACGGCGCTGGGATCGACGCCATGCCGCTTGACTGCTTCTACGGCCCCTGCCGTGTGCTGACCATTAACGCGGCGGTGATCAGCGAGAAGATGCTCGCGGACATGAACATCGAACCGGGCGATCGCATTCTGCTGCGCACGGATCCGGCAGGCAAATACGCGCGCAGCAACCGCTTCAACCCGACCGTGCTCAGCATGCGCGCGGCGCAGTACCTCGCGGAGCTTCATGTCAAGCTCGTGGGCATTGATGCGCCGACGGTAGAAAACATGGAGCTCTGCGACGGAGAGATTCATCGCGCGCTGCTGAGCGCTGGCGTCGCGGTGCTTGAAGGCCTCTGCCTGAAGGAGGCTGTCAAGGAGCGTTACGTGCTCAGCGCGCTGCCGCTCAACCTGATCGGTGAAAACGGAGCTCCCTGCCGCGCTGTGCTCATCGAAGAGGAAGAGTGATCTACCCCGGATGCGTCGCAGAGGTTATCAAATTCGCAAACCGGATTGTTATTGTGTAGTCTTCGTGGTATAATCAGGATAACCACATTATGAACGAACGATGAGGGAGGAGCGTTTCCAATGAACATTCTTCTGACTGGCGGCGCCGGGTTTATCGGTTCTCATACGGCTGTCGAGCTGCTTGAAGCGGGCCATGATGTCGTCGTCGTGGACAATCTCTACAACAGCAGTGAAAAGTCGCTCGAGCGCGTGCAGGAGCTGACCGGAAAGACCGTGAAGTTCTACAAGGCCGACGCCTGCGACGGCGCGGCGATGGACAGGATCTTTGAGGAGAACCAGATCGACGCTGTGATTCATTTCGCGGCGTACAAGGCGGTTGGCGAGTCCGTCGCCAAGCCGATGGAGTATTATCGCAACAACCTCGACTGCACGCTGACGGTCTGCGAATCGATGAAGCGCCACGGCGTTCATCGGTTCATCTTCAGCTCCTCGGCGACGGTCTACGGCATCCCGGATCACATGCCGCTTGACGAGACGATGCCCACCAGCTGCACGAATCCCTACGGCTGGACGAAGTACATGAACGAGCGCATCCTGACAGACATCGCCAAGGCGAATCCGGACTGGTCGGTCGTGCTGCTTCGCTACTTCAACCCGATCGGCGCGCACGAGAGCGGGCGCATCGGCGAGATGCCCAACGGCATTCCGAACAACCTGCTGCCCTATGTCACGCAGGTGGCCGCGGGCAAGCTGGCCTATCTGCATGTCTTTGGCGACGACTATCCGACGCCGGACGGCACGGGTGTGCGCGACTACATCCACGTCGTCGACCTGGCCAAGGGCCATGTCGCCGCGGCGGACTACGCGATGAAGCACACCGGCGTGGAGATCGTCAACCTCGGCACCGGCCACGGCTACAGCGTGCTGGACATCGTCAAGGCGTTTGAAAAGGTCAACGGCGTAAAGGTGCCCTACAAGATCGAGGCGCGCCGCCC
>SFFC01000118.1 GCA_004556985.1 Clostridiales bacterium
CAGCAGCGTCCGCTCGGGAATGCGCCAGGCGCCCCGCCTTGCGCGCCGCTTGTCCACGCCGTAGAGGCCAAAGGTCACGGCGTTGATCGCCAGCCAGAGCAGCCAGAGCCCGCCCGTCACACGCGCGCCCATCAATCCTCGCTCTGCGTCCCGTCCTCCTCCTGCGCGTCGCTGACGACGGTATCCGTCGACGACGGCAGCTGGTTCGGGGCGAGAATCGCCATAAACTCAATGCCGGTGATGGTCTCCTTCTCCAGCAGCACCTTGGCCGCCTCGTGGAGCTTGCCCTTGTTGTCCGTCAGGATGCGCATCGCGCGCTCATAGCACTGCGCGATGATCTGCTTGACCTCCACGTCGATGCGCGCCGCCGTCTGCTCGGAGCAGACGAGGTTCGCGTCGCCGCTGAGGTACTGGCCGCTCTGCGTCTCCAGCGCCATCATGCCGAAGGTATCGCTCATGCCCAGGCGCGTGATCATCATGCGGGCGAGCTTGGTCGCCTGCTCGATGTCGTTGCTCGCGCCGCTGGTGATGCGCCCGAAGATCAGCGCCTCCGCCGCGCGGCCGCCGCAGAAGGTCGTGATCTTGTCGAGGATCTGCTCCTTCGTCATCAGCAGGCGCTCCTCCTCGTCGACCTGCATCGTGTAGCCGAGCGCGCCGGACGTGCGCGGGATGATCGTAATCTTCTGCACGGGCGCAGCGTTCTCGAGCTTCGCCGCGACGAGCGCATGGCCGATCTCGTGGTAAGAGACGGTCAGCTTGTCGCGCTGGGAGACGACGGCGTTCTTGCGCTGATAGCCGGCGATGACGATCTCGATCGCCTCCTCCATGTCGCGCTGGGAGACAGTCTTGCGCCCGTCCTTGACGGCGGCGATGGCGGCCTCGTTGACGATGTTCGCCAGCTCCGCGCCGGAGCAGCCGCTCGTCGCGCGGGCGATCTGCGTGTAGTCGATGCCGGGGTCGGTCTTGACCTCCTTCGCGTGGACGCGCAGGATGGCCTCGCGGCCCGCCAGATCCGGCAGCTCGACCGGGATGCGCCGGTCAAAGCGGCCCGGGCGCAGCAGCGCCTTGTCCAGAATCTCCGGGCGGTTGGTCGCCGCGAGGATCACGACGCCCTTGCCCGCATCAAAGCCGTCCATCTCGGTGAGCAGCTGGTTGAGCGTCTGCTCACGCTCGTCGTTGCCGCCCATGCCGGCGTTGTCGCGCTTCTTGCCGATGGCGTCGATCTCGTCGATAAAGACGATGCAGGGCGCCTTCTCGCCCGCCTGCTTGAACAGGTCGCGCACGCGCGCCGCGCCCATGCCGACGAACATCTCGACGAATTCCGAGCCGGAGATTGAGAAGAACGGCACCTTCGCCTCGCCCGCGACGGCCTTGGCCAGCAGCGTCTTGCCGGTGCCGGGAGGGCCGACGAGCAGCGCGCCCTTGGGCAGCTTCGCGCCGATGTCGCGGTATTTCTGCGGATCGTGCAGGAAATCGACGATCTCCTTGAGCGCGTCCTTGGCCTCGTCCTCGCCGGCGACGTCGTCAAACGTCTTGCCGGTCTGCGCCTCGACGTAGATCTTCGCGTTGGATTTACCGAAGCTCATCGAGTTGCCGCCCATCCTCTGGCTCATCTTGCGGAACATGAACGAGCCCAGCGCGTAGAAGATCACCAGCGGGAGCACCCAAGAGAGCAGGAACTCGATGATCGGGCTCATCTGCTCCGGCACGACCTGCCCGAAGGTCACGCCCGCGTCGAGCAGGCGCTCGACGATCTTGTCGTCCGCCGTGACGCGGTTGGTGGTGTAAATGGTGGCCTTGCCGCCCTGAATCTGCTCCTTGGGCTCAAAGGCGATCTGCGTATCGTTGATCTGAACCGTGTCGATCTCATCATTGGCAAGCATCTCAAGGAATTCGGAATATTCCACTTCCTTGACGCTGATGCGCTCAATCTGCGGGAACAGCAGCGCATTGAGCAGCATGACCACGACCAGCGCGATGATGTAATAGACGATCAAAGGCTTTTTGGATCGATTGTCCTCATGCATGGCTTTTTCCTTTCAGGGATGGTCGCCCATCCCGGCTTGTGATGGTATCATGATACGACCCGCGCCGGGAAAAGTCAATTCAAACCGGCCGAAAGATACATTTTTGCCCGCACAATGTCGCCACGACCTGCTCTTTTTTTACCGTTTTGCAGCGTTTGTTTGCTTTGGCGCTCCGGCTTCTTTGCGCGCGATCAAAAAAGGAAGACCGCTCAGCGATCTTCCTCTTTGGTTGGCTTTCAGTCCGGCTCGGCCGGAAGGGGAAGCGGAATTACTCCGCGTCCGCCGGCTCCTCGACGTCGTCAAAGTCCAGGCCCTGCACCTCGGCGTTGTAGTCGACCTCCTCGGTCAGCGCCTCGCGGATGGACAGGCTGATGCGCTTGGCCTCGGTGTCCACCTTGAGCACCTTCACGCGCACGATCTGGCCGACCTGCACGGCGTCCTCCTGGGAGATGTGAACGAGGCCGTCAAGGCCCGGCTCCAGCTCGACGAACGCGCCGAACGTGGTGATGCGCACGACCTTGCCCTCGACGATGGAGTCAACCGGGTACTTCTCCTCGGCAACCTCCCACGGCTGGGGCTGCAGCGCCTTCAGGCTCAGCTGGATGCGCTCCTTCTCCTTGTCCACGCCGATGATCTTGACCTGAACCTCCTGGCCCGGGGTCACGATCTCGGAGGGATGCTTCACGCGGTGCCAGGCGAGATCGGTCACATGGATGAGGCCATCCACGCCGCCGATGTCGACAAACGCGCCAAAGTCGGTCAGACGGCGGACGATGCCGGTGACGATCTGATCCTTCTCGATCTTCTCCCAGGCCTTCTTCTTCTCGTCCAGCAGGTACGCCTTGCGGCTGGCGACAATGCGCTTCTTCGCCTTGTCCACCTCGATGATCTTGACGGTCATCGTCTTGCCCACGAACTCGCCGATGTTCTCGACGAAGCGGCGGGACAGGTGGGAAGCCGGGATGAACGCACGAACACCCATCACGTCGGCGATCAGGCCGCCGTTGACGGCCTCGCGGCCAGTGGCTTCCACGCAGGCGCCGGTGTCGTATTCAGCGACGAGCTTCTCCCAGTTCTTGGTGGCCATGACCTTGCGCTCGGAAAGGAGCACATAGCCCTCGCCATCGTTGAGCTTGACCACTTCGGCCTCGATCTCGTCGTCAACCTTGCAGTCGGTGGTGACCAGATCGTTCTTCTTGATGTAGCCATCAGCCTTGCCGGGAATGCTCACGACAACACCGTCATCGCTCACCTGGGCGACGACGCCTTTGACAACCTGACCGGGGCGGAACTTGATCATCGTCTCCTCGAGCATCGCGGCAAAGTCCTCGCTGCTGTCGGAAACCAGATTCTTTTCCATGTCGTTCATGCGGGTACTACCTCCTCAAGTATCTCTGCCGGGCCGGGGAGGCCCGGAAATGATACATACTTTATTGGTTCACGGCGGGGGCGCCGCCGGGAAACACTACTTATGTTGCGCCTTGTGCCTGACCGCCCGCGAGCGCCTCGACGCGCGCGCGCACGGCCTCCAGCAGCCATTGCGGGGTGGATGCGCCCGCCGTGATGGCGATGCGATCCTCCGGCGAAGCGATGTCCTCGGGCACGTCCTCCGGCGTCTCCACCAGATAGGCTCTGCCGCAGCGCAGGCGGCAGGTCTCCAGCAGCTTTTGCGTGTTGGAGCTGTTGCGTCCGCCGACGACGATCATGACGTCGGCCTCCCGGGAGAGCCGCTCGGCCTCCTGCTGGCGCTGGCTCGTCGCCGCGCAGATGGTCATGCGCACAGTCAGCTCCGGCACGCGCGCCCGGACGACATCCAGCACCTCTTCAAACCGGTCGCGCCGGATCGTGGTCTGCGCCACGACAAGCGCCCGCGCGGGCAGCTCAGCTTCCCTCGCCGCCTCTGCCGTGGGCAGGATGAAGACGGGGCCATGCGCCCAGCCCGCGATGCCGACCACCTCGGGATGATCCGCCTCGCCGACGACGATCACCGCGCCGCCCTGCCCGCTGTACTGGCTCACCAGCTGATGGATGTGCGCCACATGGGGACAGGTCGCGTCGATCACGGGTATGCCCCGCGCCTCGCACTGCGCGTAGACATCCGGCGTGACCCCGTGGGAGCGGATGATAACCGTCTGCCCGGGGGCGACCTCATCAAGCGCCGCGACGCTGCGCACGCCGGCGCGCTCAAGGCGCTCGACCTCCTGCGGATTGTGGATCAGGGGCCCGAGCGTGACGCAGGGCAGGCCATTGTCCGCGCATTCAAACGCCTTGCAGACCGCGCGCCGGACGCCGAAGCAGAAACCGGCATGCTCGCCAATCGTCAATTCCATACGCATCCAACCTGTCCTCGAAGCTCTGCGGCCCAAAAACGCCACTACTCCGTATTGCCCATCTTATTCAATTCTATACGTCTATCGATATTCCTGCCCGTGTTCCTGCATTTTTCAGATTTTTTTCGATTTTTTTTGACCGGAGCGCGCCTTTCAGCCCACCTGCTCCTCCGTCTGCGGCGCGGGGAGGGATTTTCCATTGCTCAGCTGCGCAAAGGCGGCCTCGATGCGGTGGGTCAGCTCGTCGCAGGTCTCCCGGTTCATCCGCCCCGCTCGCAGGTCGTCCATGGGAACCGGCTTGCCCACATGCACCGTCATGCGGCGGAAGGGCCTGTAGTTGCCCTCGATGTACACCGGCACGACGTCGCAGCCGCTCTTGAGCGCCAGCAGCGACGCGCCGCCCAGCAGCGGCAGCATGTGCCCCGTTCTGGAGCGCGTGCCCTCCGGGAAGATGCCCAGCGTGTCGCCGTCCTTGAGCACGCCCATCGCTGTGCGGATGGCGGCCATGTCGAGGTTGCCGCGGTCGACCGGGAAGCCGTGTACCTTGCGGAACACCCAGCCAAGGAGCTTGTTTTCAAACAGCTCCTTCTTGCCCATGAAGTGAATCTCCCGATCCGGCACGCACAGCGCGAGCGTCACCGGGTCGAGCAGGCACTGATGGTTGCCCATCAGCACGCAGTTGCGGTCCCTGGGCACGTTCTCCTTGCCCTCGATGCGCATGAAAAACGCGATCTTGACCACAATCGCGTAGAGAAGGACGATGAAGGTGTAGATGAACGTGCGCTTGGCCTTCTTTGGCTGCATCTCATTGCTTTCCATAAACTTCCTCCACAATCGCCACGATGGTGTCGACCACCTGCTGCGGCGTCATCTCCGTCGAGTCGACGAGCACGGCGTCCTCCGCCTGGCGCAGCGGATCGGTCGCGCGGCTCATGTCCTGCGCGTCGCGCGCGTTGAGCTCGCGCAGCACCTGCTCGTAAGGCGTCTCATCCCCGCGCTCGAGCTGCTGCATGTAGCGCCGGCGGGCGCGCTCCTCGGGCGTCGCCGTCAGGTAGATCTTGACCGGGGCATGCTCGAGCACGCGCGTGCCGATGTCCCGCCCGTCGATGAGCATGTCCGCCTGCGCCGCCAGCGCCTGCTGGGCGCGCACCATGCGCGCGCGCACGGCCGGCCAGCTGGAAACCCGGCTCGCCGCCGCGGAAACCTCGCCCGTGCGGATCAGCGCGCTGACATCCTCCCCGAAGAGCAGCGTCCTCTGCTCGCCGTTTTCATAGCGCACGGCGACGTCCGCCCGCTCGCAGCAGTCGCAGACCGCCGCCTCGTCCCCCGGATCGACTCCCTCACGCAGCACCTGCAGCGCCAGCGCGCGATACATCGCGCCCGTGTCCAGATGCAGAATGTGCAGCCGCTGGGCGACCTGGTCGGCAATCGAGGATTTCCCCGCGCCCACAGGCCCGTCAATGGCGATATTCATTGGCATGTCCGTCTTCCTCCCCGCGCAGCACGCCGCGCGTCTTCCTTGATCTGCCTGTATTATACGCCATGCGCCGCCCTTTCTTCAAGTCCCCGCCCGGATTTCCGGCAAAATGGGCCTTTCCCTCCACATTCTCTCCGTTTTCCTGTCGTTTTTTCTTCTTTTTCTCCACGAAAACCCGTTTTTTCTGTTCTTTCGGTCCACTTTACCCCATCCATCTGTTGTGCTATAATAAAAGTGCGCGGAGCGCAGGTGCCCCGCGCCGCAGCATGCCGCAAGGAGGTTTTGTGATGTATTCGTTTCAGACCGGCGCCGGAAAGCGCAAGCAGAAGCAGCTCATCCGCCTGCTTCTCCTGATCATATTCATCCTCATCATCGCCCTGGGGGCCGTCGGCTACAGCTATCTGCGCGCGCGCAGCGTCAGCGAGACCACCAGCAGCGCCATCTTCGCCCGCGCCATCAGCGAGGCCTCGGAGGCGCAGACCGCCGTCTACCGCCTGACCCAGTCGAGCGGCACCAACACGTCGACGCTCCTGTCGACGCTGCGCAGCCACGTCTACGCGCTCGAGTGCCTGAACATGCTCGCCGCCAACATCTACGGCGCGGGCACGTCGCTCGCCGATTCGGGTATCCTGAACGCCTGCGAGGAGCTGCTCACGGAATGCGAGTCCCGCCTGCAGGCCGGCAGCGTCATCACCACACAGACCACCGCGCTGCGCGACTACGTCGACCAGCTCGTCGCCGGCTTCAGCGGGGCCATCTGACCGGCCGATGCCCTAAGCAGATTTCTATTTATGGATTCTTCTTTCAAGGAATGATTAAATGTTTTCTCTCCCCTTCGGGGAGAGAAAACCCTTTTGCCGACGATCTGCGCCCGCCTAACGGCGGGCCTTTTACTCCGTAAGTCCTTCTGCAAAGCTTCGGACTCGGCTTCAAAGCCATGGGACTTGCATCACTTGGTCGGAAATGCAACCGGCATCATGCCGGTTTGATCCGCGCTCCGGGCCAGCCGCGCGACCGCGGCGACCAGCCGCCGGGCATCGTCGCGCGTGCTGCTGATGCCGGGGCTCACGCGCACGGCGCCCGTCTCCAGCGTCCCCAGAAAGCGATGGACGCCCGGCGCGCAGTGCAGCCCGCCGCGCACGGCGATGCCCGCCTCGTCGAGCGCCGAGGCCGCCTCCTGCGAGGCGATGCCTTCTATATTAAAGCTCAGCAGCGAGGCGCCCCTTGGCGTGTATACCCGCACGCCGGGGAGCGACAGCAGCGCCTCGCGCATCTGCGCGCAGAGGTCGACGGCGTTTTCATGCGCCGCCTCCCGGTTGGCGAGGGCGACGCGCATCCCCGCGCGCAGCCCGGCGATGCCCGGCAGGTTGAGCGTGCCGCTTTCCAGCGCGTCGGGCATCATCCGCGGCTGGAACATGCTCTCGGAGACGGAGCCCGTGCCGCCCTGGCGCATCGGCGCAAGGCGCACGTCCGGCGCTACCCAGAGCGCGCCCGTGCCGTGCGGCCCGAGCAGTCCCTTGTGGCCCGGCAGCGCCAGCATTGAGCAGCCCCAGGCCGCCGGCGTGAGCGGCAGATGCCCCGCCGTCTGCGCCGCGTCGACCAGAAACAGCGCCCCGCGCCGCCGGCACAGCTCGCCCACCGCCGCGACATCCTGCGCCACGCCCAGGACGTTGGACATGTGCGTCATCGCGACCAGGCGCGTGCGCGGCGTCATGGCGCGCTCCACGTCCTGCGCCAGGATGCGCCCCTTCGCGTCCGGCGGTACGATCGTCAGCGTGATCGCGCCGCTTCGGGAGAGCTCGGAGAGCGGCCGGAGCACGGAATTGTGCTCGAGCAGCGTCGTCACCGCGTGATCGCCCGTGCGCAGCGAGCCGTGAATCGCCATATTGAGCGCGTCGGTCGTGTTCGCCGCGAAGACGACGCGCGACGCGTCCGTCTCCCCGAGCATCTGCGCGAGCGCCTCGCGGCAGTCCTCGACAATCCGCCCCGCCGCCAGGGACAGCCTGTGGCCCGAGCGCCCCGGATTCGCGCCGCAGGAAGCCAGCGCCGAGGTCATCGCCTCCAACACGCATCCCGGCTTGGGATAGCTCGTGGCGGCGTTATCCAGATAGATCATCCGCGTCCCTCCCCGACCGCACGGCGGTTTTTCCCGCCGCATACGATGCAGTATATGAGGTCGCCCCAGCGGGCAGACCTGGGAGGGAACGCGCATGAATCCATCCTTCGGCATTGCCGCCTTTCGCTCGCGCACGCAGGTGCTGCGCATGGAGGAAGCCCTGCGCCGCGCGGGCCTGTCCGCCGGCGTGGTCGCCACGCCCCGCGAGGTCGCCATCGGCTGCGGCCTGTCCGTCCGCTTTGAGCTCGCCGAGACGCCGCAGGTCATGGCCGTCTACCGCCGCCTGAACCCGAGCGCGCTCATCGGCTTTTACCGCGTCGACGGCTACGGCACACGGCAGATCCGCCTCTCGCCGCTGCAGCCGAAATGCTGTAAATCCCGTTGCTTTGCGCCCGAGGCCGGATCTTTACAGAAGGATTTGCAAAGTAAAAATGAGCCCGCACGCTTGGTTGACAAACGTGCGGGAATGGCGTAAAATGTAGACAGGTAGGGGTGCGCCTACAAGGTGGATTTCACCGCAACGGTTCGGTTTTTCACCTCAAACCGCCAGCAGGTCGCGTCTGCAAGGCGGTTTTTGTTTTATCGTCTGCTTTGAAGGCCAAGCGCGTATGCGCCGAGCACCAAACCGGCGACAGCGAGAAGAAAGTTGACTGCATCAACAATCGTCATTCGCATCACCTCCGCTCAAGTACGCCATTGCGGAGGAAACCACCCGTAGACCCTGCCTGTCTACATCAAAGAAGTGTACCATGTTTTCAAGCATTCTGCAAGGAGCGTCTTTTATGTCTACGCCCGAAAATACCCGCCCCATCCTCGCCGAGCTCGAGCGCCTGTATCCGGACGCGAAGCCCGCGCTCCATTTCGCCAATCCCTATCAGCTGCTCGTCGCCGTCATCCTC
>SFFC01000119.1 GCA_004556985.1 Clostridiales bacterium
GTCGTGAGGTCGCCCGTCGTCACGGGCACCTCTGTATAGCTGGCCTCCTTCGTCTTTCCCGACAGGAAAAGCATCCAAAGGATCACCAGAGCCACGAGTGCCAGGAGCACCCATCTGATCCATTTTCTCTTCTTTTTCACGCGTTTGCCTTCCTTCCGTTTGGCTTGTCTTGTTGCCTGACGAACCGGGTTTTCCCAAAAACGGCCTTCCCTCCCTTCGCCTGGTTTGGTCATTATATCATGAGAAGATGAACATTTTGTGTCCATCCGTCCTTCATTTGCATTTGGTCAGTTTTTTCCGTCCGGCATCAACCCCGCCGCGACCTCATAGGATGAACCGATAAGGAAACGGAGGGATGTCGCCGATGAAGACCCGATCCCTGTTTCCGGGCGCGATGGGCCCGGAGGGCTTTGTCTCCTGCTTTGACCATCTGATGCCGGAGGCGCAGCTGCGGCGCATGCTGATCCTCAAGGGCGGCCCGGGCGTGGGCAAGTCGACGTTCATGCGCCGCATCCACGCGGCGCTTTGCGGCGAAGATGCGCCCTCGACGCTGTATTTCTGCTCCGGCGACCCGGACAGCCTCGACGCCGTCGCCCTGCCGGAGCGCGGTCTGCTCGTCCTGGACGGCACGGCGCCGCACGTCGTCGACCCGAAGATTCCGGGCGCGCGCGACAGCCTCATCAACCTCGGTGCCTGCCTGCGGGAGGAGGCCATGCGCCCGCGCCTGCCGCACATCCGGGACTGCATGGCCGACCACGCCGCCTGCTCTCGCCGCGCCCGCGCCTGCATGCGCGCCGCCTGCGCGCTTACGCGAGACAGCGCCGCCGTGCTCGCCGCCGCCGCGGACGAGGGCAGGCTCGCCCGGATGACCCGCGCGCTGATCCGCACGGTCATCCCCTGCGACAGCGGCGAGGAGGAAGAGGCACAGGCGCCGTCCGTGCGCCCCGTGCTGACCGACGCGGTCACGCCCAAGGGCGAGCTCTGCCTGATCGCCGAAAACGCGCTGCCGCGCGTCATCCGTCTCGTGCGCCCCTGGGCGATGGATCTGACGCCCGCGCTGCGCGAGCTGAGCTTCGCCGCGCGTGCCGCCGGCTATGCCGTCGAGGAGCACCTCTGCCCCACGATGCCCGGCAGCCTGCTGCATCTGTCCATCCCCGCGCTGCACACGCTCGTCACCACGAGCGATCTGCTCCCCTCGGAGCTGACGTTCGACTTCGGCGCCTGTCTGCCGGGCGACAGCCTGCTGCGCCACGAATGCGCGCTGGAGCAGGCGCATGCCGGCGTCAAGCTGCATCTGCATCGCGCGGTCAGCGCGCTGGCGCAGGCCAAGCAGCTGCACGACGAGCTGGAGACGTTCTACGTGCCCAACATGGACTTTGCCGCCTGGCAGCGCATCCTCGACGAGACGCTCGAGTCGCTGCAATCGTCCTGCGCCGGCTGATGCCGGACGGCGGAGCACCTGCCAGACATACAAAAAGCGGACGGCGGCCGCACGCGCCTCCGTTCTGCTTCGCGTTTTTCAGGGTTTCCTTTTGAGACCGGTTGAAAAGCAATTCCCATGATTCAAAAAACAGAGGAGCCTGCCGCTTCCTCTGTTTTATTTTTGCTCACATCGCCCGGATGACGTAGCGGTCGACCTTCCTGTAGAAGGTCAGGCACAGCGCCAGGGAGACCAACTCCGCGATGACGAACGCCCACCAGACCATCGTGACGCTGCCCGTCAGCCGCCCGATCACATACGCGCAGGGGACGAGCACGGCGAGCTGGCGCACGATGGAGACGATCATCGAGTAGACGCTGTAGCCCAGCGCCTGAAAGACCGACGTGCTGCCGATACAGAAGCCCGCGATCGGGAAGCTCAGCGAGATGATCCGCAGCGCCGGCTTGCCGATGCGCAGCATCTCCTCCGAGGCATCGAAGATCGCCAGCAGCTTGTCCGGCATCGCGTGGAAGAGCAGCGTGCCGGCCGTCATGATGCAGATGGCCGTGGTGATGGAATAGCGGATGGTCTTGCGCATGCGCTCCGGCTTGCGCGCGCCGTAGTTGAAGGCGACGATCGGCACCGTGCCGTTGTTCAGGCCGAAGACCGGCATGAACACGAAGCTCTGGAGTTTGAAATACACGCCGAAGACCGCAACTGCCGTCGAGGAAAACGCGATGAGAATCTGGTTCATCAGGAAGGTCATCACCGAGCCGATCGACTGCATGACCACCGAGGGCACGCCGATGGCAAGGATGCGCCGCAGCGTCGCGCCGTGCGGCCTGAAGCCCTTCATGCTGATGGGCACCTCCGGGTTCATGCGGATGTTCATGTACAGGCCGATGCCCGCGGCGATCCATTGGCCGATCACCGTCGCGACCGCCGCGCCCGCCACGCCCATGCGCGGCGCGCCCAGCAGGCCGAAGATCAGAATCGGATCGAGGATGATGTTGATGATCGCGCCCGACGTCTGGCTGACCATCGTGAGCATCGTTCTGCCCGTGCTCTGGAGCAGGCGCTCAAAGAGGATCTGCATGAACAGGCCCAGCGAGCCGACCATGACGATGCGCGTGTAGACGATGCCGCTCACGACGATCTCCTCGATGTCGGTCTGCGCGTGGAAGAACGGCTCCACGACCGTCAGCCCGCCCAGCACGAAGACGAGCGCCGAGATCAGCAGCAGCAGCACGCCGTTGGTCGCCGCGCGCCGCACGCCCTTCTCGTCCTTCGCGCCCAGCGCCCGGGAGAGCACGGCGTTGAGGCCGACGCCCAGGCCCGCCGCCACCGCGATCATCAGGTTCTGCACCGGGAAGGCCATGCTCAGCGCCGCCAGCGCGTTCTCGCTGATGCGCGCAACGAACATCGAATCGACGACGTTGTACAGCGCCTGCACCAGCATGGAGATCATGATCGGCAGGCTCATGCTCGCCAGCAGCCTGCCCACGGGCATGACGCCCATCTTGTTTTCCGTTTTCTGTTCCATCTTCTTCTCCCTTCGCCCTGCGAAAAAGCCAAATAACAAGGGACTATTGTACTATGCTTCAGCAAGCCTGTCAAGGCGAATCCTGAAGCGGGTGCTTCTTCCGTTTTCTTCTCTATCACTGATAGAACGCAAGAGAGCTCCGGAACGCCTCCGGAGCTCCCCCGAGCCTTCTCAATAGCTGAGCAGGTAGATGATGGTGACGCACAGACCGATGGCAAAGAGGATCAGCCCATAGCTCATCGTGTGCGTGATGCGCTGGGCAAAGTCGATCAGGCCGTCCCACAAGCCGGCGAAGAAGCCGACAAAGTGATGCTCAACCGGGCGCTCGCGCAGCACCGTCTGGTTGAGTCCCTCCGTTACGCCGTCCGCGCAGGCGCCCACAGCGCAGGTCACGGGATTGCCGACGCTCATACGCGCCCGACGCCGGTTGGCTGAGAGCACGGTCCTGGCCAGAATGTAGGCGACGGCGTCCGTCACCGTGCCGCATACGCGAGCGGCGAGCGTGCCCACCCCGATCAGCAGCGCGATCAGCGGCTTGTACACCCGGTTTTCAAGAATCGGCTCCGAGCCCAGCGAGGCAACCGCCCCGCCCGCGCGCAGCAGCAGGCCGATGGCCGGCCTGTACACGCGCTCCTCGATGTCAAACCAGGCGGGCCAGAGGTCGGCATAGACGCGAATCCCGCCCTCGTCGCGCATGAGCAGCCGGCGGATTATGAAGCAGTAGACCAGCACGCCAATGACCAGAGAGATACAAGCGCCCTTGAGGTTCGTGAGCGAGAAATAGGCGACAGCATGCGCCGGGGTCGCCGCGTGCAGATAGCCGCCCGCGAAATCCGCAATGGCGTCCATCGTCAGGTTCGGCCGCACGCCCAGCAGGAGCACGAGCGCGGCGCTGAGCGTCAGCGCGACGGCCGACAGCGGCGACATATAGCGCTTCATGGCGTCGTAGCGCGTCTGCTCACTGGGATGCTTCTGCCAGAAGAGGCAGATGTAGAGCTTGATCATATACGCGCCCGTCAGGCCGCCGGAGAAGAGGTAGATCCATTCCGCGCCGCGGTAGCAAAGCGCCAGCGCGCCCAGGCCCTCCTCGGCGAGCAGCTCCGCGTATTCGACGATGCCCTCGTGGATCAGCGTCTTGGCGACGTAGCCCGAGAACAGCGGCACACCCATCAGGCCGACCGCGCCCATCAGAAACGCGAAATGCAGCAGCGGCTTTCCGCGGCCAAAGCCGCGCACGTCGTTGAGGTTCAGCTTGTGCAGGTTCATGTAGACGACGCCCGCCGCCATGAAGAGCACGAGCTTGAAGAGCGAATGGTTGAGCATATAGAGCAGCGCGCCGCGCGCGGCGAGCGCGTTCTCCTCGCCCAGCAGGCAGCTCATCGCGATGCCCGTGAGGATGAAGCCGATCTGGGACATCGAGGAGCAGGCCAGCGTCCGCTTGAGGTTGACGGAGAAGACCGCCAGCATGGCGCCGCCCAGCATCGTGATCAGCGCGAGCACAAGCAGCATGTTGCCCCACGCCTTGCTCTCGCGGAAGATGTTCGCCGAGACGGCGATGATGCCGAACACACCGGACTTGGTCAAAATGCCGGAGAGCAGCGCGGAGGCCGGCGCCGGCGCGACGGGATGCGCCTTGGGCAGCCAGATATGCAGCGGGAACATGCCCGCCTTCGCGCCGAAGCCGAAGAGGATGCAGATGCCCGCGGCCCAGAGCGTGCCCCTGTCCGTGCAATGCTCTGCCGCCTCGTAGAGCGCGTCGATGCGCAGCGTGCCCAGCGTCCGCTCCAGCAGGAACAAGCCCATCAGCATGACCATGCCGCCAATGACCGCGACAGCGAGGTAGGTCTCCGCCGCGCGCAGCGCCCCCGGGGTCTCGTCGTGCGCGACCCAGGTGTAGGACGTGAACGACATGACCTCAAAGAAGATGAACGTCGTGAACAGATCCGCCGAGAGGAAGACGCCCAGCGTCGCGCCCAGCGTCATCAGGTAGAAGAAATAATAGCGGTTGCGGTTGTGGTAGTGATGCGCGAAGTAATCCCGGCTGAGCATCGACGTCGCCAGCCACATCACGCCCGCAATGACCGCATACAGCGCGCGGAAGCCGTCGAGCTCAAAGCTCAGTCCCTTGCCGCAGAAGCCGGGGATGGAAAGCGCGTACACCGCGCCCCGCGCGACGCCCACGAGCATCGCCGCAGCCGCAATCAGCGTCAGCGCGCAGGAGCCGATCACAACCCAGTTGCGCAGCTCCTTGTTCCTGCGGCCAACCAGATAGGAGATGACCGCGGCGATCATCGGGAAGAAGACCAGAAAAGCCAGCATCATGCTATCCCCTCCCTCACAGCACGCCGGCGGCAATCGCCGTCAGGCGCTCGACAATCGGATTGGAGAACAGGCCGCACAGGAGAATCGCCGCAGTCAGCACGAGAAGCGGCAGCTTCATCTTCCAGCTCGGGTCGCAGCGCACGCCGGCGCTCACGCCGCCGCCCTCTTCAAGGGGCCTAAAGTACATCGAGAACGCGACGCTCATCAGGTAGATGGCCGTCAGCACGGCGGAGATCAGGAGCGCTGCCAGAGCGACATAGCCCATCACCTGCCCGCGCTCAATGGCCGCCGAGCCGATCAGCCACTTGCTCACGAAGCCCGGCAGGCCCGGCGTGCCCATCAGCGCCAGCGCGCCGACGGTATACACCGCGCAGATAAAGGGCATCGCCCTGTGCAGACCGCGCAGGCTCTCCACCTGCGTGCGCCCGGTCTTGACCAGCACGGCGCCCGCGCAATAGAACAGCGTGATCTTGATGAGCGCGTGGAAGAGCATGTGCGACAGACCCGCCGCCAGCCCGGCCGCCGTCATCAGGCTCGCCGCCAGCACGATGTAGGA
>SFFC01000120.1 GCA_004556985.1 Clostridiales bacterium
TCCATCGTGATGCGGGTGCCGTCCTTGACAACATGCTCAAACGTCACCCCGCCCTGCGCGTGGACGCTGTGGTCGGTCGTTTCCATGACATCCGACCCCGGCAGGTTGTATTCGGAATAGGGGATATACGGCTCCGCACCCTCGCCGAACTCGACATAGCGGTTGTTGCGCGCGTGCGCGTTGACCGTCGGCATGATCATCACCAGCGAGAGCATGAGCGCGGCGGCCGCCGCCTGTTTCCCCTGACCCGGCTGGAATTGGGCATAGCCGTATCCGCCGGCCAGCGAGAGCATCATGCAGGCCGGCCCGGCAAAGCGCCAGGCGAACTGAATCCTGTCATAGAGATCCGTCACTAGCGTGATATACTGCCAGGGGAACATCGTCGTCATCATCAGCGCCGCAATCCAGCCGATCGCCAGGAAGAGCATCGCAAAGCACAGGGGCTTCTCCCGGCGCTTTTCGGCGGTGACGAAGATGCAGATCAGCAGCGCGGAGCCGATGATCAGCGGCAGGCCCAGCTCGACGGGATAGCCGGAGAGCGTCCTGTCCTTCGGGTCGGCGGCCAGATCGCCCGCGCCCTGCAGAAACAGCTGCGCCGGGGCCATGGCCGTACCGGCCAGCTCATAGGTGTTGATCACATCCGCGCTGATGCCGTCCATGCTGTACATCACCAGCGGGATCAGGAAGAACAGGCTCAGCAGCGCCGTCGCCCCGATTGCCTTGAGGATCGCGCCCATCCGTTTTTCCCGCAGAATCCGCGGCAGGCAGACGGCGCCGAGCCCCAGCGCGAGCGTCGCGCACAGCAGCGTCGAGATCATGTGGCACATGAACACGGCGAAGGCGCCGAAGGCGAGCATCCGCCATCGGCGCTTGTCGCCGAAAATGACCTCCCACAGGCCCAGCACGAACAGCGGCAGGAAGCCCATCGCCATCATCTCGCCGACTGCGCAGCGCACCATCATGTTCGCCACGCGATACGCCGCGCCGACATAGAGCACAGAGGCGCAGGTCGCCGCCCATTCGTCGCCGTAGATCCGCTTCGCGCAGGCATACATCGTCGCCGCCGCGAGCACGCTCGCCGCGATCGTCAGCACGCTCATCACATATTCGATGGACGCGCCCGCCAGCAGCATCAGCGCGAAGGGATAGAGGAACAAATCGGGGTAGAATGCCGACGTGATCGCGCCGTAGCCGTTGTAGGTGAAGCCGCCCGCGCGCACGGGGAACTGCCCGCTGCGCAGACCATCCGCCAGGTTCGCAATGCGCGCCATGTGATAATTGTAGTCATGCCCGGCGCTGTAGTTCTCCTTGAGCACCGGCGCGCTGACCACCAGCACGGCAACGCCGATCAGCACGAGCCGCCCGCAGCCCTGCGGCGTCAGCACGCCGTGCTGCCAGAGCAGGAAGAGCAGGCAGGCGCCCGTAAGCAGGAACGCAAGCGTGAAGGCGTTGTCCGCGTAATTCTGCCCGTACAGCCGCACCTCAAAGACGTTCATGTAGGTGCCCGTATCGAAGCGCACGAGGATCTGCAGGTCGCTCACGTCATCCAGGAGCTTGAGCTCGATCGTCTCGCTCGCGGTCTGGCCCGGCCCCAGCACGATGGAGGACGGCTCGATGGCGGCGCTGTTCCCGGCTTTGAAGAGAAGCTCGCCCGTCCCGTCCGTGTCCACCCAGTATTTGAACCGGTAGGTTCCCCTGGCAAGGTTGAGGCCGGGGCCGGTGTTCTGGATGCCGTATTCGGCGCCCTCGCTGATGCTCAGCAGCGGCGTTCTCTGCTTGAAATCCAGGTTGAGATACTCCATGTATCCCCAGGTCTTCTGCTTGCCGAGCACGCCCGTCGCGAAGACCAGCGCGACCAGGGCCGCGCAGGCCAGAACGACCGCGCCCTCCACGCGCCTTGATACCTTTTTCAATGCGTTTCTCCTTCTTGATTCCGTCCGCTAGGGCGCATATCAATACGCCTTCGCGAAGTAGATGACCTTGTGGGCCGGCTTGCCGCAGCAGACGCAGGTCTCGCCGATGGGCGTCTGGTCAAAGGGCATGCAGCGGGAGGTTGCGGCGAATTTCTCCTTGATCTCGTCCTCGCAGGCCTGCTCGCCGCACCACATCGCCTTGGCGTAGCCGCCGTCGACCTGACGGCCGAGCTCCTCCATGCTGTGCACGTCGGCGGTATGCGCGTCGCGGAACGCGCGCGCGATATCAAGCAGGTTCTTCTGAATCGCGTCGAGCATCGAGAGGATCTCCGCCTCCAGGCCCTCCAGCGCGACCGGCGCCTTCTCGAACGTGTCGCGGCGCACGCTCATGACCTGGCCCTGCGCCAGATCGCGCGGGCCGACCTCCACGCGCACGGGCACGCCCTTGAGCTCCCACTCGTTGAACTTCCAGCCCGGGGTCACGTTGTCGCGGTCGTCGAATTTGACGCGGATGCCCGCGGCCGCGAGCCTGTCGGCGATGGCCTTCGCGCCCTCGAGCACGCCCTCCTTGTGCGCCGCGACCGGCACGACGACGACCTGAATCGGGGCGATCTTCGGGGGCAGCTTGAGGCCGCGCTCGTCGCCGTGGGTCATGATGATCGCGCCGATGAGGCGGGTCGAGACGCCCCAGCTCGTCTCATGCGCATACTTCTGCGTGCCGTCCTTGTCCAGGTACTTGATTTCAAACGGCTCGGAGAAGTTCGTGCCGAAGTTGTGGCTCGTGCCGCTCTGCAGCGCCTTGCCGTCCTGCATCATCGCCTCGACGGAGTAGGTCGCGCGCGCGCCGGCGAATTTCTCCTTGTCGCTCTTCTGGCCGCAGTAGACCGGCACGGAGAGCACCTGCTCGCAGAAGTCGCGGTAGATGTAGAGCATCTGCATCGTCTCCTCCTGCGCCTCCTCGGCGGTGGCGTGGACGGTGTGGCCCTCCTGCCAGAGGAATTCCGCAGTGCGCAGGAACGGACGGGTCGTCTTCTCCCAGCGCATGACGGAGCACCACTGGTTGTACTTGAGCGGCAGGTCGCGCCAGCTCTGCACCCACTTGGCGTACATCGTGCAGAAGATCGTCTCGCTCGTCGGGCGCACGGCCAGGCGCTCGGCCAGGGGCTCTGTGCCGCCCTGCGTGACCCAGGCGACCTCGGGCGCGAAGCCCTCGACGTGGTCGGCCTCCTTGAGCAGCAGGCTCTCGGGGATGAGCATCGGCATGGAGACGTTCTGATGTCCGGTGCGCTTGAATTCGGCATCGAGTTGCTGCTGAATCAGCTCCCAGATGCCGTAGCCGTAGGGCTTGATCGCCATGCAGCCGCGCACGGGGGTGTAGTCCATCAGGTCAGCGAGCCTGACCACGTCGGTATACCACTGGGAAAAGTCCTCGTCGCGGGGGGTGATGTGCTGAACGAATTCCTGCTGACTCTTCTTTGCCATGATCGTTTTCTTCCTCTCTCTTATTCAAACAAAACCACAAAAAAACGCCCCGTCCCACACCTGGGACGAAGCGGCGCTTCGCGGTACCACCCGGCTTGGCATATGCATGCCCTCCTCAAGCCCTTAACGCGGGCAGTCGGCGGCGTTGTTGGCGCCGCGGCTGATGGGGGCCGGAGCCTGTGAGCATCCCCTTCGCGCGGCTTTCAGCCCGGGCCGCGCTCTCTTTGGGAAGGAAATGCCCCGCTTTCCCCGTCTTCGCCGGATATCGCGGATACGACAAGCAGTCTGCCGGCCTGAACAGAGGGTCGATTCAATGCTTCTTTCCTTCAGGAAACGATTGAATGCTTTCTCTCCCCTTCGGGGAGAGAAGGCCCTCCTGCCGACAGCCTGATTATAAGCAAAGCGCGCGCGAAAGTCAAGAGCCGCCGCGCTTTTCTTTGCGCTCAGGCGCCCAGCAGCGCCGCCAGCTCGCGCACGGCCTGCGCCTCGTCATGGCCCTCGGCGCAGATCGTGATCGCCATGCCGTCGTGCAGCCCCAGCGTCACCAGCCCCATCAGCGATTTCGCGTTGACCGTGATGTTCTGGCGGCAAAGCAGCACGCGCGACTCAAATCTCTTCATCCGCTCGGCGATGTCCGCCGCGCGCCGCGCCGTCATCGCGCCGTCAAGATGCACCCGCACCGTCAGCTCCATGTCCGCGCCTCCTCCTCTTCGATTTCCTGCGCCATGGCCTCCAGCCTGCGCAGCCTGTGGTTGACGCCGCTCTTGCCCACCGGCGGGTCGAGCAGCCTTCCAAGCTCCTCCAGCGACACCTCCGGATACGCCATGCGCACCCTCGCCGTCTGCAGAAGCGCCGGCGGCAGGCTCTCCTCGCCCATCGCGGCGAGCACCCGCTCGATCGCCTGCGTCTGCCGCGAGGCCGCCGTCACGGCGCGCTGCACGTTTGCGCTGTCGCAGTTGACGGCGCGGTTGGCGTTGTTGCGCAGCTCCTTGCGGATGTAGGCGTCCTCCATCGCAAAGCGCGCCGTCTGCGCCCCCAGAATGCTGAGCATGTCCGTGATCTCGCTCTGCCCCTTGAGGTAGAGGATCGTCGTCTGCCGGCGCATGATGGTGTGCGCGTTCAGGTCAAACCGGGCGATCAGCCGCTGCACCGCCGCGGCGAACGCCTCGTCCTCGAGCGCAAACTCGAGATGGTATTCCTTCTCGGGGTCGGTCACGGAGCCGCAGGCGAGGAACACGCCGCGCAGAAACGCCATCCGGCAGCACTTGCGCACGGTGATCTCCCGGGGCACGCCGCGCCGCTGCGAGAGCTCGATGCCGCAGCCCTCCAGCACGAAGGAGGCGTCCTCTCCGTAAAGCTCGACGCGATAGGCGTTGCGCCCGCCCAGGCGCGCGCGATGCAGCGTCACCAGCTCCGGCTGCACGTCAAAGACCTCCCGCAGCAGCCGGAAGGCGCGCCTGGCGACTGCGCTGTTCTCCGTCTCGACGCAAAGGCGCTTCTCGCCGCCGCCGCGGAAGATGACCGAGCCCGCCGCCGAGACGATCCCGCTCAGCTCCGCGAGCAGGCAGCAGACGCTGTCCGGCTCAAAGCGGCAGAGCTCCTCCTTGGTCTGCGATGAATAGGACACGGGCGGCGCCTCCCTTCTGCCCGGCTGCGTTTCCGGGCGCTCAGTCGTCCCTCCTGCGGCTGTTCGCCAGCAGCACGAGGCGCAGCAGCTGCAAAATCGCCTGAAGCGCCGCCGCGACATACGTCAGCGCCGCAGCGGAGAGCACCTTTTTGACGCCCTGCACTTCATCCTCCGGCAGATAGCCGGAGGCAAGCAGCGCCACGGCCCGGCCCGACGCGTTGAACTCGACCGGCAGCGTCACCACGTAGAACAGCACGGCCAGCGAGAAGCACAGGATGCCGATCTTGAGCAGCGGCTCCCAGGAGAAGATCAGCCCCAGCATGAACAGCGGAATCGCCGCGCTCGAGCCGATGTTGGCCACGGGCACCAGCGTCGCGCGGATGCGCATGGGGCCATAGTCGGTCGCGTCCTGAATCGCGTGGCCCGCCTCGTGCGCCGCGACGCCCAGCGCCGCGATGGAGCGCGAGCCATAGACCTCCTCCGACAGGCGGAGCACGCCGTTTTCGGGGTCGTAATGGTCGGTCAGGCTGCCGGGCACGCGCTCAATGCGCACGTCGCCGCAGCCGTTCGTATCGAGAATCTGCCGGGCGATCTGCGCGCCGGTCAGCCCGCTGCGGGAAGGCTCCCTCTTAAAGCGGGCATATGTCGAGCTGACCTTAAACTGCGCGTACAGCGCGAGGATCAGCCCGGGGATCAGCAGCAGATAGGTTGGATCGTAATAATAGAACATAAAAGCCTCCATCGCCCCAGGGCATATCGCCCTCAGGGTATGTTCAAACAAAAGCCCCTCCCCAGGGGGGAGGAGCCGCAGCCTGTCGACACAAGCCGATTTTTTATTCTATGATTCTTTCCTTCAAGGGATGATTGAGCGTTTTCTCTCCCCTTCGGGGAGAGAAACCCCTTATGCCGGCATTCTGAAGCCCCTCCCCTGAGGGGGCGCCGGTAAGGCTTATTACACCATGCCATTGAAGATGAAGCCCTGGTCGGCGTCCACCGTGACGAACATGCCGCTCTTGAGCATGTGCACGGCCTGGTACGTCCTGTCCATGAACAGCGGGATGCCC
>SFFC01000121.1 GCA_004556985.1 Clostridiales bacterium
TCCTTGGCGACCTGCATCGCCTTGATGTTGAAGTTCTTGTCCCAGGTCCAGATGGTGATCTTGCCGTCTTCCGCGGCGGAAGCCATGCCGCACAGCGAGAGAACCAGCGCCAGCGCGAGCATCAGAGAAACAAGCTTTTTCATAAGAACAGATCCTCCTCGAATGATTTTGTTCAGTTCTACCCATTCGCGAACTGATTTGTTGTGATCATTATATCATGGAGAAATCGCACAATGTCCGCAATTCCGATTCTATCCTGATCAGATTCGCTCCTCTTTTGTCTCTCATGCCCATGTCAGCGGCCGTTTTCTTGGTTCTGGCGGCCGTTTCGCCAATCGCTGGGGCTCTTTCCTACATATCTTTTGAAATTCCGGTTGAAGGCCGCCAGCGAGAAAAAACCGCAGCGCGCGGCGATGTTCTGAATCGGCTCCTGCGTCAGGCGCAGCAGGTTGAGCGCCCTGTGGATCCGGTAGCGGTTGACGTATTCAAGCGGCGGCATGCCCATCAGCCGGGCGAAGAGCTTGCGGAAATAGCTCTCGCTCATCGCGCAGCTGCGGGCCATGTCGCTGACGCGGATCTCGTGGGTGTAGTTCTGGGAAACGTACACAAGCGCCGGCTCCACGGGCGCCAGGCCCGGCGCATCGGCCGAGATGCTCAGCGCGACGTCGTCCGCATGGCGCGCCATCAGCAGCAGAATCAGCAGCAGAAACAGCGAGAGCTCCGGCAGGCTCTCCTCGCCGCCGCAGCGCTTTGTGTCAAACATCATCTGCACGAGCTGGGGGATCTCCCCGCTCTGCCCGCCCGGCAGGAACATGCCCCCGCCCGCCGACTCGATGAGCGTGCGGATGGCGCAGAGCCGCCGCTCCCCGGCCAGATACAGCAGCATGTCCTCGTTGACCTCGATGTAGCGCCACCGGGTCATCAGCACACCCTCGTTCTGCTGGCTGTGGAGCACCTCGCGCGGCGTCAGCAGCACGGCCCCGGGGGAGAACGTCCATTCGCTCGTGCGCGTGCGGATGCGCCCGCAGCCCGTCACGCAGACGCCCAGCTCCAGCGTGTTGTGGCAGTGGAGCACGTCGACGGCGTAGGGCGGGTAGTAGGGCGTGTCGATCATCGCGGCGATGAGCGCCTCGGCGGGCAGGCGGAAGTCGCGCCGCTCGCCGGAGGGCGGCTCGGCCAGCATCCGCCGCAGCTCGCGGCGGTCACTCTCGTTCATCATGGACGAACACCTTGTCCCGGCAGATCATGTTGAGGTAGGAGCGCAGGCCCGGCGACGCCTGCATGTAGACCTTGAGCCAGCGGCCCTCCTCCGGCCCCGTGCCCATGCAGTAGGCGACGGCGCAGCCGCGGTCCGCGTCATGCGCGGAGACGTCGTAGGTGATGCGCCGGGGCGTCGCGGCCTTCGAGGCGGCCTCGGCCTCGTCGAGCAGGTCGACGCCCTCGTCGGCCATGATGACGAGCTTCGTCAGGTCCATGTGCAGAAAGTCCTCCGTCTTCGGGCGGCTTCGCATGCCGCTGTGGCGCAGGACGGTCAGCATCGTCCCGTCGAGCTGGTATTCATAGGACACCCGCGCGATCCCCATAAAATACCACGCGAAAAACAGCGTGCCCAGCGAGAGCACCAGCATCGGGAAGCCCCACATGGAGCCCAGAAACGTAAAGATCGCCACGGCCATGTAGAGCATGAACTGAATCACGCGGATATGGCTTTGAATTTTGCGCTCCACCGTCTCGCGGTAGCAGATGCTCCTTAAATCGACCATTGGTTAGCCTCCCTGACCCTGTTTCCCTTCGCGCAAAAGCAGACAGGCCCGTCCGCTGCGCAAGGCTGTTTTTATTCTATTCCTCCCAAAGCGTTCTGTCAATGCGGCTTCACACCGGGTCGGGGGGCCGAGAATGCGTCCCCCTGCGCGCAAATCCTCCTTTTCAAACCGGTAGCTTTCCTGTATAATTTGGGGCAGATTCCAAGCGATTGTGCAACAAGCCGTCAAAGGGGGCATTTTCATGTTTTCAAGCGAAACCATCGCGCGCCTCCGCGCGCGCATCGAGGCCGTCGCCGGCTTCCCGATTCCCTATCCGGTCGAATGCCGGGAGGGCGAGGGGCTTCATGTCTCGCTTTGCGGCGGCCGCGCCGTCATCGAAGCGGAGGACCTGAGCGCGCTCGCGCGCGGCTTCTTCCTGCTCGCCCGCTGCGTCAGGGAGGAACGTACCGCGCTTGACGTGCGCCAAAGCCGCCATTTTTCCTCCTGCGGCGCGATGGTGGACTGCTCGCGCGGCGCCGTGCTGACGCAGGAGGCCGCCTGCCGGCTGATCGACCGCCTCGCCGCGCTGGGCATGAACCTGCTGATGCTCTACACCGAGGACACCTATACCGTGCCGGAATACCCGTATCTGGGCTACCTGCGCGGGCGCTATTCGCAGGAGGAGCTGCGCGCGCTGGACGGCTATGCCGCGTCGATGGGCGTGGAGCTGGTGCCCTGCATCCAGACGCTGGGGCACATGCGCCAGTTCCTGCAATGGGAGGAAAACGGCCCGCTGCGCGACCAGCCCGACATTCTGATGATCGACGAGGAAAACACCTATGCGCTCATCGACGCGCAGCTGCGCGCCCTGCGCGCCTGCGTGAGGACGGGGCGCATCCACATCGGCATGGACGAGGCCCACGGCGTCGGCCTGGGGCGCTACCTGCTCAAGCATGGCATGACCGACCGCTTTGCGCTCCTGAGCCGCCACCTGCGCCGGGTAATCGACCTGTGCGCGCGCTACGGCTTCAAGCCGATCATGTGGAGCGACATGTTCTTTCGGCTCGGCTCCGCGAAGAACGACTATTACGACGAGCAGGCCGTCATCCCGCAGCGCGTCATCGACAATCTGCCGCCGGTCGACCTGTGCTACTGGGACTACTATCACACCGACGAGGCGTTCTACGACCGCATGATCACCCAGCACGAGCGGATGAGCCGCGAGACGGTCTTCGCCGGCGGCATCTGGACGTGGTCGGGCTTCCTGCCCCACGTCGCCCTGACGGAGCGGACGATGCGCCCCGCGCTCGCTGCCTGCTCGAAGCACCGCGTGCGCACGGTGATGGCGACGTTCTGGGGCGACGACGGCGCGGAGACGGATCTCTTCCTCGCGCTGGGCATGCTGCCGCTCTTCTCCGAGGCCTGCTGGCAGGGCGCGGACTGCCCGCAGGAGGAGGTCGACCTCGCCGGGGAATGCCTGACGGGCATGTCCCGCGGCTTCCTGCGCGCGATGAGCCTCTTCTACCCGCCCAAGGGCGACGACCTCTGGCCGGGCAAGGCGCTCATCTGGTGCGACCCGCTCTATCCGCTGCTCGAGGGCCAGGGCGAGGCGCCCGAAGCTGCCGCGCAGCGCGCCGCGCAGGCGCTCGCGCTGCTGCGCGCGGAGCCGGACGGCCCCGAGCGCTGCTACGCCGAGCAGGTCTTTGAGACGGTCGTCGCCAAGGCGGCGCTGGTCGTGCCGCTGCGCAAAAACTACCTCGCCGGCGACCGGGCCGCCCTTGCCCGCGCGGCGGAGGAGGAGATTCCCGCGCTGCTTTCGCGCTACGACGCGCTCATGCGCGCCCACCGCATCCTCTGGGAGCGGGACATGAAGCGCTTTGGCTGGGAGGTGCTCTGCCTGCGCTACGGCGCGGTCATGGGTCGGCTTGCCGACGTGCAGGACGAGCTGCGCCGCTACCTCGCGGGAACGCTTTCCTGCATCCCGGAGCTCGATGAGGCGCCGCTTTGCGCCCGCCGCGGCCCGCAGACCTATCTGAACCTGGTCTCGCCCACGCGCGACAGCTGGTAAGCCCTCGCCGCAGGTCTACGCGGGCGGCCTGCCCCGGCCTTGACAAATTGCATGCATTTTGGATGGCATGACGCGCAAAGTTTGCGCAGGGTCTTTGCGCGGTTTTCACATTCCTTGCCGGGTTCTTGCCAAAAACCCTTTGATTACTGGACAAAACCCCCCGGCCGATGTTATACTTCTATCTTGCAGTATTCTTTCCTGGCGCGCTTGAGTCAGCGCATTGCCCGCCGGGCAATCAGCCGAAACAATAAGGAGATCAAGGCATGACGAATCAGGAACAACACCAGCTTGCCGCCGCAGCTCTGGCGATCCGCATGGGCGTGATCGAGGGGACGCACAGCGCCAAATCCGGCCATCCGGGCGGAAGCCTGTCGGCGGCAGACATGTTCGCGTATCTCTATGAGAAGGAGCTGCGCATCGATCCGGCCCGTCCGCAGTGGCCCGGCCGCGACCGCTTTGTGCTCTCCAAGGGCCATACCGCGCCGGCGCTCTACGCCGCGCTGGCTCACCGGGGCTTCTTCCCGGTGGAAGATCTCAAAACCCTGCGCCACATCGGCAGCTACCTGCAGGGCCATCCGAACATGAACAGCGTACCCGGCGTCGACATGAGCACGGGCAGCCTGGGCCAGGGCGTCTCCGTCGCCGCAGGCATGGCGAAGGCCGCCAGGGTCATGGGCAGCGGCGTGAACGTCTACACGATGCTCGGCGACGGCGAGATCGACGAGGGCGAGGTCTGGGAGGCGTTCATGTTCGCCGCGCACTACCATCTGGACAACCTCTGTGTGATGATCGACCTCAACGGCCTGCAGATCGACGGCGCGACGAAGGACGTCATGAACAGCGAGCCCGTCGACGCGAAGATGGAGGCCTTCGGCTTTGACACCGTGACCATCGACGGCCACGACTTCGCGCAGATCGAGCGCGCCTTTGACGTCTTCCATCAAAACGCCGGCAGCGGCAAGCCCACCTGCATCCTGATGCGCACCGTCAAGGGCAAGGGCGTCAGCTACATGGAGAACAACGCCGACTGGCACGGCAAGGCCCCGAACGACAAGGAATACGAGACCGCGATGCAGGAGCTTCGCGCGCAGCTTGAGGAACTGGAGGCGGCACAATGAGCGACGTCATCAAGAAAGCCACCCGCGACGGCTACGGCAGGGCGCTCGTGGAGCTGGGCCGTGAGCACAGCGACATCGTCGTGCTGGACGCCGATCTGGCGGCCTCCACGAAGACCGGCATGTTCAAAAAGGAATTCCCCGACCGCCACTTTGACTGCGGCATCGCCGAGGGCAACATGGTCGCCGCGGCGGCCGGCATGGCGGCGATGGGCCTGGTGCCCTTCGCGTCGAGCTTCGCGATGTTCGTCGCGGGCCGCGCGTTTGAGCAGGTGCGCAATTCCATCGGCTATCCGCGTCTGAACGTCAAGATCGGCGCGACGCACGGCGGCATCTCCGTCGGCGAGGACGGCGCAAGCCACCAGTGCTGCGAGGATTTCGCGCTCATGCGCTCCATCCCCGGCATGGTCATCCTCAACCCGGCGGATGAGGTCGAGGCGCGCAAGGCGGTCAAGGCCGCCTACGCCTACGACGGCCCGGTCTACCTGCGCTTTGGCCGCCTGGCCGTGCCCGTCATCCACGGCGAGGACTACGACTTCGCCATCGGCAAGGGCGAGCAGCTGACCGAGGGCAGCGACGTCGCCATCCTCGCGACCGGCCTGATGGTCAACGAGGCGCTCATGGCGGCGCAGACGCTCAGGGCCGAAGGCATCGCCGCGCGCGTCATCAACCTCTGCACGATCAAGCCACTCGACGAGGAGATCATCCTCAAGGCCGCGCGCGAGTGCGGCAGGATCATCACCTGCGAGGAGCACAGCGTCATCGGCGGCCTGGGCGAGGCGGTCTGCTCGCTGCTGAGCGAAGCCTGCCCGACGCCCGTTCGCCGCATCGGCGTAGGCGACGTCTTCGGCTATTCCGGCCCGGCTCTGCTCAAGGCCTTCGGCCTGAGCGCGGAGCACATCGTCGAGACTGCAAAGAGCTTCTGATCCGGCCATAATATATTATATATCATGAAAGGGACTTTCCTGAAATTCGGAAAGCCCCTTTTTATACTATTCTCAGATAGAAACGAACTATAAGCGCGAAGCGAAGAAGGGAGTTTGAGGGATGAAATCCCTCAAGCGGGTTTGAGCGGCAGCCCAAAAGATGGATGGAATAACAATTTCAGCGCTGCGATTTATGCCTCATCGTCGCCGCCCATCAGCGGCAGGTCGTCAAAGCCCTCGTCCTCGTTCTCCTCCGCGCCAGCCTCCTGCACCACAGGGGCCTGCACGTCGCTCTTGCCCAGCAGCTCCGCGCGCACGAGCCTGTCGATCTCCGCGGCGACCTCCGGG
>SFFC01000122.1 GCA_004556985.1 Clostridiales bacterium
CCTCGGTCAAAATCCTTCCGGAAATGCTCCGCTGCGGGACGGGAGGCCGCCCGGCGTGATCGTTCAAAGGCTCTTCACGAGCGTCAGGATGTTCGACCCGTCCGCGTATTCATCGGTCACCTCGTCCATGAGCTTCTTCACCATGAAGATGCCGAGACCGCCGACCTCCCGCTCCTCCGCCGACTGCGTTGTATCCGGGTCGGGCTTTTCGGTGGGGTCATAGGGCCGTCCGTTGTCGGAAAAGCGAAGCGTCACCTTGCCGTCCTTCAGCGAGCAGCCCAGCACGACGCCGGTCGCGCCGCTGTAGCGGGCGATGTTGGAGAAGATCTCATCCACCGCCACGTTGACCTGAGCGATCGCTTTCATGGGGGCTCCTGCCTCGGCGAGAATGCCCTCAAAAAAGTCGGTGGCCAGCGGCAGCTGCTCCAGCGTCGGCGCGAGATTGATCTTTTTCATGCCCGACGACCTCATCTCGATGCAGAGCATGGTGATATCGTCGAACTGGTCCGCGCCGCCCGCGAACTCGTCCACATCGCGGTGCAGAGCCTCCAGCAGCTGACGGCACGAGCCGCCCTCGGCGGCGTTCAGCGCACGGAGCATCCGGTCAGTCCCGTAAAGCGTGTTGGAGGCATTCGTGGCCTCCGGCACGCCGTCCGTGTAGACCACCAGACGGTCTCCCGCGTCCAGCTCCAGCTCGTATTCCCGGTATCGGGCGCCCTCCATGCCGGCCAGCACGAAGCCGTGCTTATCCTTGAACAGCTCAAAGGAGCCGCCTTTGCGCATGATGGCCGGATACTCGTGGCCTGCGTTGGCGCACTTCATTTTTCCCGTGGAGATCTCGAGAATGCCCAGCCAGACGGTGACGAACATCTCCGCGTCGTTGTTTTCGCAGAGCTGATCGTTCACCTTTTCCAGCACGGCCTTCGGGGACAGACCGCTCTGCGCGGCGGATTTCAGCAGCGTTTTGGAGATCATCATAAACAGCGCCGCGGGGACGCCCTTGCCGGATACGTCCGCCATGACCAGCGCCAGATGGTCGTCGTCCACCAGGAAGAAGTCGTAGAAGTCGCCGCCGACCTCCTTCGCCGGCGTCATGGAGGCGTAAATGTCGAACTCGTGGCGCTCGGGGAAGGCGGGGAAGATGCAGGGCAGCATGGACGCCTGAATATGGCGCGCCACGTCCAGCTCCGCGCCGATGCGCTCCTTTTCCGCGGTGACGCGGCTGAGGTTTTGAATATATTCATTCAGCTCCGACACCATGTACTGGAACGAATGGGCAAGCTCCTCCAGCTCGTCGCCGGTGTTGACCTCCACCCGGAAGTGAGAAAGATCCTCCATCCTGCTCTCTACCAGCCCGATGGCGGCGTGGTGCAGAGTCCTCAGCGGGCGGATCAGAATGCGCCGCACATAGTAGTAGTACGCGAAAATGGAAAGCAGCAGAACGGCCAGCACCACGCACAGCGTCAGGCCGAGAAACTGCCGGATCTGTTGGTCGATCATGTCCATCGAGATGTCCACGCTGGCCAGCGCCACCGGCGTGCCGGCTTTGTTGAGGATGGCGACGTAGGCCGACGCCAGATAGCCGTACTCCTCGTTGTTGGTGATGAGGATGGTCTGTTCCGCGTCGACGGCGAAGGCCCCGTGCATCAGCTCGTTGCCGCCGCCGTAGTAGGCGTCGGTGTCGCCGAGGTCGCAGACGCCGTCCTCGCCGGGAACGCCCGCGTCCCAGATGTAGTACATGACCTCATCCTCCGGCACGACCACATAGAAGTATTTCAGCCCCAGCTTCTCCCTGACGTCCTGCAGGTAGCGGTGGATCTCCTCATAATAGGCGTCCTTCTCGCCGGTCCGGTAGTATTGCTCCACGCGGTCTCCGTCGATGAGATCCGCCGCCACGGAGGCCTGACCGAACGCGAGAGAGGCGTATTGCTCCTCCATCCGCGCCCGGTACAGTTGGGCAATCGAGGGGGCCAGGATCGCCGCGAGGACGGCGGCCATCGCCACCAGTCCCAGCAGCAGCTTGGGCTGTAACCGTATGCTCCTTGCTCGTTTCATGTCCGCACCTCCATCGGATGGATATGAAGCCGCAAATGACCGCCTCTTACGCGGTAGAGCGCCCGCGTGGGGGACAGACGCTGCACCTCACAGGGCAGGGAGACTGTGCCGGCCTCTACCGCGGTCACATAGAACCACGCGCCGCCCAGCTCCACCTGAGTCATGGAATTGTATTTTCGGAAGATCGCCAGGGCCTCCGCCCGGCTCATTTCAGGATGCAGCGTCAGCAGCGCGGACGCGGGACGCTTCCAGTAGGGCTGCTTTTCCGCCTGCGGCCGGCCGGCGGCCCAGCGGTCGTCGAGGTGCTCGAGGAGCTCCTCGACCGTCGCGCGCGCCCATGCCGCGCTTTGCAGATAGACGTCGATGCTGTCCGTGTCCGCGGTTATGTCAATGGTATGCTGCGCCAGAACGTCGCCGCCGTCCAATCGCTGCGCCACCTTGTGCATCGTCACGCCGGTGCATGACAGCTCCCGCTCCATGGCTCCCTCGATGGGGTAATAGCTGCGCCCCTGCGGGAGCAGCGAGCTGTGGGTGTTGATGCCGCGGAACGCGGGGAAGTCCTCCGGCAGCGTCAGGATGCGGTCATACTCCGCGATGAAAAACAGCTCGCAGCCCTCCTCCGTGAAGTACCGCCGGATTTCCTCCGGCGAGATGGCCTCGTAGTGGACGGGGATGCCGAGCTCCCCCGCCCGCTTTACGATGGCATATTCCGTGAAATAGTCCTCGTCGTTGTGATAGGTATACAGTGCCAGCACCTGATGCTTTTCCACAAAATATTCAAAGCACGACAGGAACACGTCGCTGCCGAAATAAACGACCTTCATCGCTTTTCCCTCTTTGTCCTCAGATCTTGATGATCAGTGTGTTGAAGCCCTGATAGCGCCGGTAGAAAAATTCCTTCGCCCGCTTTTTGATGACCAGCACGCCCATGCCGTCCATGTCGAAATCCTCGTCCCGGCTGGCGCGGGAGGTATCTAACGCAAAGGGATTGAAGGTCGTGGCGTCGTCCCGCAGGTGCAGCTCCAGCACGCCGCTCTCGTCCATGATGGCCGTCAGCTGGAGGTAGCCGTCCGTCCGCCCCTGAAAGCCGTGCTTCAAGATGGCCATGCCGAGCTCCTCCACGGTCATGGTCGAAAGCATCTGCTGCTTCATGTCCGCGCCCCAGACTTCGCAGAAGGCCTCCAGCTCGCGGCACACGTCCATCACATCCTCCGCGTTGCTGAGGATCGTCCGCTGGAAAATGCGCTCCTCCGGCAGCTCCGCTTTCTTATAGCGGCCGCCGAGGCCCAGCAGCAGGAACACCGCCAGCGAGCCGGCCTCCGTCAGCAGGAACAGCAGCCAGAAGCGCTGCAACCCCAAGGCATAGCATACGAACGTCAGCGGGATGAGCAGCACCGCGCCGCGCAGCGTCTCCAGCAGGAACGACGGCTTCTCGTTCTCGCAGGCCTGATAGTAATTGCACAGCAGGATATTGATGCCGGCGAACAGCGCCCCCGCGCCGTAGAGCCGCAGCGCGGTACACGCCAGCGCCTCCGATGCCGAACCGGCGATGCCGAACAGCAGGCACATTCCCGCGGGCCACAGCTCCACAAGGACGATCAGCGCGCCGCCCACCGTCAGTCCCGCCGTAAAGCCGAGACGCACCGTGTTCCGCATTCCCTGCCGGTTGTGCTCGCCCTGATAGGTGGAGAGGATGGGCTGCATGGCGCGCCCCGTCCCCTCAAACAGGTACAGGATCAGGTAGGAGGTATTCTGAATGACATCGAACACCGCCACCGCCGTTTCGCCGCCCAGACGGATCAGCAGATTGTTGCACACGAGGAAGAAGATCATCTGGTACAGGTACTGCACCGAGGTGGCCATGCCTGCCTTCAGCGCGGAAAGGGCAGGGACGAGCCAGCGCCCGCGCGGCAGCGCGAAGCGCAGCGTGTGCTTCTGACCGAAAAAGCCCGGCAGATAGATGGCGATGGTGATGATCTGTCCCAGCGCGGTGGACAGCGCCGCGCCCCGCGTACCCATGTCCAGCGCCAGCACCAGCGTGATGTTCAGCGCGATGTCGCAAAGGTTGCCTATGACCGAGCCGGCGCCGGCGCGGCGCTGACTCCCGTCGTTGCGCAGATAGTAGTTGAACACGTTGGACAGGTAGAACAGCGGCGTGGCCGCGACGAGGATCTGCAGATAGTCCCTTGTGGCGGCATACAGCGCGCCGTCTGTGCTCCGCGTGCCCAGCAGCGCCAGCAGCGGGTCTATGAACACGCTGCCCAGCACGGCGGTCGTGACGCTGAAAAGCAGCGCCAGCGCGAGCACACCGTGAAAGCTGTCCGCGGCCTCCTGCGTTTTGCCCTGACTCAGCAGACGGGAATAGCGAACGGAACCGCCCAGTCCGAGGCCGTGGGCAAACATGCAGTTGATCATGTAGACCGGCAGGATCAGACCGATGGCGGCAAGTCCCACGGCGCCCAGCCGCTGCCCCACCACCACGGCGTCCGCCATATCGCTCAGCGCCCAGCCGAGCGACGAGAGCATGGCAGGGACCCACAGCCCACGGAACATCCGAGCGGTAAAGCGGTCCGCCGTCCGATGTGCGGCGGGGCTCATCGTCCGCATGGTGTTACTCAATGGTCAGAATATCGGAGAAGCCGGTCACCTCAAAGATCTCCATCACCGACTCGCTCACATGGGTGAGCGCCATTTTGCCCTGACGGTTCATCAGCTTCTGCGCGGACAGCAGCACGCGCAGTCCCGCCGAGGAGATGTACTCGACCCGCCCGAAGTCCAGACGCAGCTCGGTGACGCCGTCAAGGTCGGCCTTCAGCTCCGTTTCCAGCTGGGGGGCGGTGGTGGTGTCGATGCGGCCCTCAATGGCCATTGACAGCGCGGAATCCTTCTTTTCTTTTCTGATCTCCATGATTTTTCTCCTCCAAAAACGATTGAATTTTCAGTGTGCGGAGAAGGGCCGCGCGTTTCATTTTCTATGATAACTGTATCCAGTGTAACACAAGCGCGGCTTTTTCTCAACGAAAAAAGTAAATTCTGCCGAAAATCGGTGCGCGGACGTCGGACGACGGGCCTGTCCCGTGACGCGCACGGGGCTCCGCCCGGTATGAAAAAGAAAAGCGCCGCATACCCTTTACCAAAACAAAATGGGGAGGATATGCGGATGTTTTTGCAGTTTGCCTTGAGGAAAAAGCGCGGGAAACGGGAGACGGCGAAGCCGCGCTTTCTTGTTCTGCGGCGCAGGACGCTGACCGTCGGTGCGGCGCTGCTGGCGGCGGCAGCCATCTTCGGCGCGGTGAACGCGCCCGCCGCCGTGCGGGCGTCGGCCGCGACGCGTCAGCTGCCCATCTACTGCGTCGAGCGCGACCAGAAGGTGTGCAGCATCTCGTTCGACGCCGCCTGGGGGGCGGACAACACGCAGAAGATTCTCGATGTGCTCGCGGACTACGGCGTCAAGGCGACCTTTTTCGTGGTCGGCAACTGGGCGGACCAGTACCCCGAGCAGGCCAAGGCCATCGTCGAGAGCGGCAACGAGCTGATGAACCATTCCAACGCGCACGACCACTACAATTCCCTGACCGCCGACCAGATCATCGCGGACGTGAACACCTGCAGCGACAAGATCGAGGCGCTCACCGGCGTCCGCCCGACGCTCATCCGCTGCCCGTTCGGCGAGTACGACGACCATGTCATTTCCGCCATCCGCTCCATCGGCATG
>SFFC01000123.1 GCA_004556985.1 Clostridiales bacterium
TCCTGCTCGCGCTCCCGGTCGTACTCCGTGAAGCACAGGAGCATCTTGTAATTGCGCCGCTCCAGCGCCATGTTGATATGATGAGTCAGCAGCGCGAAGTAGGGCGTGATGGTGTTGGGCACGATGAAGGCGACGGTATTGGTTCGGTCTGTCTTGAGCGAACGCGCGCTGTTGTTGACCTGATAATTGAGCTTCTTGACCGCAGCCTCGACCTTCAGGCGGTAGCTTTCGCCCACGCTCTGGCCGTTAATGACCTTGGAAACCGTGCCCAGCGATACGCCGGCCTCGCGGGCGACGTCGCTCATGGTCGCTGCGGTTTTTTTGGGATTGGACAAGGGATCACCTCACAATCAACTGTCAGGGAAAGATGTGATTTCATGCAGAAAGTATAGCATAATTCCGCCTGACTGTAAAGACGTTTCATGAAATAATATGAAAACCGTGGTGTGGTTTCATGGAGGCAAATCGAACGCAGAACGGTCAATGTCTTGTGAAATCGGGCAAATGGTCTGACTAATTCCTCTGCCCGCGAGAAAAAGTGCTCAAAAAAGTCGGGGAAATTTTCAAAATCCCCTTGACACACGCCGTGCGCTGTGGTATCTTGTGTGCAGACGAAGCGTGAAACGTTTCATGAAAGACCGAAGAAACAGAAAAGGGAGGGATCCTCGTGAAAAACAGCGCCGCAGTCAAGGTTCGCAGCGGCAGAAGCCTCGAGCGCAGGCTGAAGGACAACTGGCAGCTCTATCTGCTGCTGCTGGTGCCTGTTGTGATTACCATCATCTACAAGTACGGCCCGATGTACGGCATCCAGATCGCGTTCCGCGATTTCAAGCCCAGTCGCGGCATCACCGGCAGCAAATGGGTGGGGCTGGACTGGTTTGTGCGGTTCTTCACCTCGCCCAACTGCGCCCGCATGATCAAGAACACCGTGCTGCTGAGCCTGTACAGCCTGCTGTGGAGCTTCCCGGTGCCGATCATCCTGGCGCTGGCGCTCAATCAGCTTCGCTTCAAGGGCCTCAAACGAACCGTGCAGACCGTGCTCTACGCGCCGCACTTCATCTCCACGATGATCATCTGCGGCATGATCCGCATCTTCCTGAGCCCGTCCGGCGGTCTCATCAACCTGCTGCTGGGCACGAACATCGACTTCCTCTCCGAGAGCGGCATGTTCCGCACGATCTACATCGCCTCGGGCATCTGGCAGGAGGCCGGCTGGGGCGCGATCATCTACATGGCCACGCTCTCCACGGTGGATACCTCGCTCTACGAGGCCGCGAAGGTGGATGGCGCATCCGTCTTCCAGCGCATCCTGCACATCGACATTCCGGAGCTGCTGCCGATGGCGATCCTCCAGCTGATTCTCAGCGCCAGCAACCTGATGAACGTGGGCTTTGAGAAGGTCTTCCTTCTGCAGACGGATCTGAACAAGGCCACCAGCGACATCATCGCGGTCTACGTCTACGAGCAGGGCATTCTCAACGCGAAGTACAGCTACTCGACGGCCATCGGCCTGTTCAATACGCTGGTGAACATTGCACTGCTGTTCATCGTCACCCGCATCGCCCGTAAGGTTGCGGACTACCGGTTCATTTAAGAGGGAGGGAAACGAAGATGATCGCTTCAAGAAAGAGCGGAAAGCTGGGCGGCCTGTCCGACAAGGCCAGCGACGTTGTGCTGGTGACGCTGTGCGTCATTATGCTGCTCATCGTAGCCTATCCGCTGTATTACATCCTCGTCGCGTCCTTCTCCAATCCCTACGACGTCTACGCGGGCAAGACCTTCCTTACGCCCAGCGGATTTACCTTCGACGGCTACAAGGCGGTCTTCGCCGACGCGAATATCCTCTCCGGCTACGCCAACAGCATCCTCTACACGGTGCTGGGCACGATCTACTCCGTCGCGCTGATCTACATGGTCGCCTATCCGCTCTCCGTCGCGGAGCTGCCGGGCAGGAAGGCGCTCTCCATCTTCTTCCTGATCACCATGTACTTTGGCGGCGGCCTCATCCCGACCTACCTCATCGTCAAGGATACCGGCCTGATGGGCACGATCTGGGCCATGTTCGTGCCGGGCGGCCTCGCCGTGTCGCACATGATCATCGCCCGCAACTTCTTTGAAAACAGCATTCCCGGCTCGCTCAAGGAGGCAGCGGAGATCGACGGCGCGAGTAAGATGACCATTTTCTTCAAAATCATCATCCCGCTCTCCCGTCCGATCATGGCGGTCATGGTGGTCTTCAGCATGGTGGCCTACTGGAACGACTGGTTCACCGCCCTCATCTACATGAAGGGCAGTCAGGCGCCGCTGCCGCTCGTGCTGCGCAACATCCTCATCAAGAGCTCCGCCTCCGCGACGCAGGCGAGCATGATCTCCGGCGGCTACGCCGAGCTGAACAAGATGACGGAGATGATCAAGTTCGCCTCCATCATCGCGGCGGCCGCGCCGATGCTGGTCATCTATCCGTTCGTGCAGAAGTACTTTGAGCAGGGTTTCATGGCTGGCGCAGTCAAGGGCTAAGCGCCTGCCCGAAATAGACCGACACCCAAAACGGAAAGGAGTCATACCATGAACCGAATTTTCAGGACTCTCGTCGCTTGCCTGCTGGCGCTCGCGCTGCTGGGCATCGCTTCCGCCGTGGCGGAGCAGACCGAATTCAACATCATCTCTGCCATCTCCGCCCTTTCCGGCGGCTATGCGGACAACCCCGTTCTCAAAGCCATGCAGGAGCAGACGGGCATCACCGTCAACTGGGACTGCATGAGCGACTCGCTCAGCGAGCAGGTCAACATCCGCATCGCGGGCAGCGACCTGCCGGACGCCTTCAACGGCGTGGGCTTCAACAACTATGACCTGCTGACCTACGGCGAGGACGGCACGTTCATCGACCTGACGCCCTACATCACGCCGGAGATCATGCCCAACCTGAGCGCCATCCTTGAGGAGCACCCGGAGATCCGCGCTGCCATCACCATGAGCAACGGCGCGATCTACGGCCTGCCCGCGGGCGAGCAGATGGGCACCGCCGGCATCGGCAAGGAGGAGGACTACTCCATCTTCACTATCCCGCAGTTCTCCATGATCAACAAGAAGTGGCTTGACGAGCTGGGCCTGAGCGTGCCGACGACGCTCGAGGAGCTGCACGACGTGCTCGTCGCCTTCAAGGAGAACGACATGAGCGCGAAGGTCTACGGCAACGCCGCGGGCAGCACCATCCCGATGAGCACCGGCTTTGACCAGTGGTGCTGGGGCCAGAACATCTTCTACGCGGGCTTCGGCTTCACCAACTGGATCAACGACGTCTGCAACGACCTCGTGCTCACGGCTGACGGCACCGTGAACTTCGTCTGCGACGACGACAACTACCGCGCCGCGCTGACCTACTTCCACGACTGGTTTGCCGAGGGCCTGATGGACAAGGAGATGTTCAGCCAGGATACCACGCAGCTGATGGCCAAGTGCTCTCAGGGCTATGTGGGCGTCTCGACCTGGTGGTACATTGAAGAGCTCATGGGCGCGTACGCCGAGGACTATGTCTTCCTGCCGGTGCTCACCGGCCCGGACGGCACGAGCAACGTCACCGTGCGCACCGGCGGCGCGATCAACGCCGGCAACCTCTCCGTGACCAGCGCCTGTGAGAGCCCCGAGAAGCTGCTTGCCTTCTACGACCTGTGGTACACGGGCGAGACCGTCATGCAGCTGCAATACGGCCCCATCGACACCTATTTCACCGGCAAGGATGAAAACGGTGTGTGGCTGAGCATCACCGATAGCGAGAGCCGCGAGAAGTACGGCAAGAGCGCCGGCGAGCTGAAGGCTCAGCTCGAGGTCGCTGGCCCGAAGCTGATCCTCTCGAACTATTACAGCGACGTGTTCAAGATGGAGGATCGCGCCATCGAGCGTCTGACCGACCTGTATGACTACTGGATGCCCTTCGTCAAGGACGCGACCGTCTACCCGGTGGACTGCGTGTTCACGCCGGAAGAGCTGGATACCATCGACATGTACCGCTCCGACTTTGAAAACGCCGTCGCCGAGCAGGAGGCGCTGTGGATCAAGGATGGCGGCCCGGACGACAAGGCCTGGGAGAAGTACCTCAAGACCCTCGACCGCTGCGGCATGAGCGAGCTGCTGGAGGTTTATCAGGCAGCCTACGACCGCTACGCTGAGGCGAAGTAATCAACCTATACACGCTGTCCCCTCTCCCCACAGGGGGAGAGGGGTACAGCGGTTTTCAGGAGGATGGACAAACCATGATGAAAAACCAGACGCCGCTTTCCGCTGCGCGGGACTTTGAGCGGGAGGCTTTTAACGAGATCCCTGAGGGAGACCGTCCGCAGTTTCACCTCACGCCGATGGTTGGCTGGATGAACGACCCCAACGGGTTTTGCTATTACAAGGACGAGTACCATCTGTTCTATCAGTACCATCCCTACAACACCGTCTGGGGGCCGATGCACTGGGGGCACGCGAAGAGCCGCGACCTGCTGCACTGGACGTATCTGCCCGCCGCGCTGGCCCCGGACACCGACGCGGATGCGGGCGGATGCTTCTCCGGCTCGGCGCTGCCGATGGATGACGGGCGGCTGATGCTGATGTACACTGGCGTGCAGCCCGCGGGCACGGGCCACAAGGAGCTGCAGGCGCAGTGCGTCGCCATAGGCGACGGCGTGGATTTCACCAAGCTGGCGGAAAACCCGGTCATCGGTGCGGCGCTGCTGCCCAGGGGCTACAGCGAGCATGACTTCCGCGATCCCAAAATCTTTCGCGGGAAGGACGGCATGATCTACTGCGTCGTGGGCAATCTGCACAAGACGCGCAAGGGCGCGATCCTGCTGCTTGAAAGCGAGGATGGCCGGGGCTGGCGCTTCGTGACGGAGCTGGACGCCAGCCGGGGCGAGCTGGGCCGCATGTGGGAATGCCCGGATTTCTTTGAGCTGGATGGTCATCAGGTGCTGCTCACCAGCCCGCAGGAGATGCAGGCCACGCCGGACGGCGTCTTCCATGCGGGCTACGGCACCATCGCGCTGCTGGGCGACTATGACGAGGAAAGCCACCGCTTCACTCGCCGCAGCGTGCAGCCCGTGGATGACGGCCTTGACTTCTATGCCCCGCAGACGGCGCTTGCCCCGGACGGACGGCGCATCCTGCTCGGCTGGATGGAGAACTGGGAAACACTGAATGGCGCACCCAGGCGGCACAAGTGGTTCGGCCGCACGAGCCTGCCGCGCGAGCTGAGCATCCGCGAGGGGAGGATGTGCCAGCGTCCCATTCGGGAGATCGAAACGCTCTGGCAGGACGACGTGCGCCTGACGGGTGTGCGCCTTGCCGAGGAAAATGCGCTTGACGGCGTCTGCGGGCGCAGGCTCGACCTGACGGTGACGCTGCACGTCGGTGAGGGGAACTGCCGCCGGTTTGAGCTGCGCTTTGCCCAAAATGAGCGCTGCTTCACAGTGATTCGCTGTGCGCTTTCGCGCGGGGAACTGGTCTTTGACCGCACCAACTGCGGTTCCACGCGGGATATTCCGCATGTGCGCGCGATCAAGGCTGGGCCGAAGGACGGCGTGATGACGCTTCGGCTGATTCTGGACGGTGAGAGCGCAGAGCTGTTCGTCAATGACGGCGAGCATGTCATCTCTTCGCTGATCGACACGCCGATGGACGCGCAGGGCATCACCTTCTGCGCGGACGGCGAGCTGACGATGGATGTGGAGAAGCACGCGCTGGGATGAACGGGTTTTCGCAGATGAACGAGCGCAGCCCAACGTAACCCATAAATCGTAGGAAAAGTAGTCTCAGAGCAGGATGCGAAGCATCCTACGATTGAGACGGGTTGGCTTCGTCGAGATATGGCAAGCCGCACACAAGACATGCGCCGGTTTTCCACAGGAGGAACAAGAATGGTCAACGAGTTTGAGCGGCGCTTTGCCCGCCATCGGGACGAGCTGGAATGGCTCTTTATGGAGCTGTATGACGACCGCGGCGCGTTGCATCG
>SFFC01000124.1 GCA_004556985.1 Clostridiales bacterium
CCCATGGCGGGCAGACCGTTGGCCAGCAGGAACAGGCAGATCAGCAGCACGCAGAGGATCGACACGCATGCCGCCGCCAGGAAGACGAGCTCCATCGCCTTTTCCCGGCGCGCCTTCTTTTGATAATGTGCTTCCATGCTTGATCTCCTTTTACTCTGAAAGTCTCTCTGCAAAGCTTCGGACTCGGCCTCAAAGCCATGGGACTTGCATCACTTGGTCGGAAATGCACCCGGCATCATGCCGGTTTTGATGCGAAGGGCTGTCAGGCTGAGCATCCAGAATCAGCCTGACAGCCCCCGGCCACCCGGCCGGGGGCTGTGCGGCTGGCGCCGCCATTCATCAGATTTCGTTCCACTTGGTGGTCTCGCCCAGGAAGATGCTGCCGATCTGCTCGACGCTCAGCTCCTCGGTCGGATTCTCGAGGTTGACGATCACCGCGATGCCGTCCATCGCGATGGCGACGCTCTCAAGCTCCGCAGCCTCGGCTTCCTTGAGCTCGCGGGAGGCCATGCCGATCTCGTAGGTGCCCTCGATGGCAGAGGTCATGCCGGTGGTGGAGTCGGTGGTCTGCAGCTCGATGTCAGCCCCGGTGTTGATCGCGGTGTAGGCCTCGATCAGCTTCTCCATGATCGGGGAGACGGAGGAGGAGCCGCCGACGACCAGCTTGCCGGCCGCGCCGTTGCTCTCAAAGGCCGCCGCATCGGCAGAGCCGACATAGCCGTTCGCGTTGACGATCTCCTGGCCCTCGGCGCTCATGATGAAGGCAATGAAGTCCTTGGAGAGGTCGCTCTGCGCGTCCGCCTTATAGGCGATGTTGAACGGACGGGCGATGGCATAGGTGCCGTTGGCGACATTCTCGGCGGTCGCCTCGACGCCCGCGACCTTCACGGCCTTGACGCTGTCGTTCAGGGAGCCAAGGGAGACGTAGCCGATCGCCTGCGCGTCGCCGGCGACGGTCATCAGCATCGCGGAGGTGTTGTTGGTGATCTGCGCGTCCTCGGTGGTCATGTCGACCTTCTTGTCATCGATCTTCTGCTCGACGCCGGTCAGCTCGACGAACGCGCCGCGGGTGCCGGAGCCCTCCTCGCGAGAGATGACGGTGATGCTCTTGCTGGCATCAAACTCGGCGCAGGCCGTGCCGGCGATGCACGCGAGCGCGAGCGCAGTGGAGATGACGATCTTGCTGATCCTGTTCATGATGTTTCTCTCCTTTATTCGTTTCGTAGGTTCGTTTTGTCTTTCTGTCCCTCAAGGACGGCCTTATTGTAAAATCCCCGCGTTAAATCTGTGGGGCCTTGTATGTAAAAAAAAGGGAAAGAAAAGGAAAACCGGAACAGCCGAAGCCATTCCGGTTTTACACCGCTTAACATCCGGGAATCCGCTTTACAAAACCAGACCCTTTGCATCACCGGCCCTTCTTTACAGAGCCGGATCCGCTTTACAAACCCGTATCCATTTCAATCAAGGCAGCTTCACAGCAGCAGCCACGCAGCGCCGATGCCCAGCGGCACGAGCATGCCGGTCAGGATCGTCAGCAGGACGGAAAGCCCGTTTTTGACCGCCTCCACCTCGCGCTCCCAGTCAAGCCGCGGGAAGCGCAGGTTGAGCGCCAGGCCGACGACACCCATGACCAGCGAATAGGCAACCGGCGCGAGGATGAGCAATGCCCCCTGCGCAGCGCTCAGCCCCAGACGCAGGGCCAGCACGGCCCCGCAGAGCGCGAACACCGGCGCGGACAGCGTCATTTGCAGCAGCAGCTTCGCGCCCAGCCAGTCCCTCCGGCGCACAGGCATGGCGCGCAGCGTCTCCATCTGCCGCCCCTCCATCGAGATCGAGCAGGAGGTCGTGCCCGACATGCCCGCAAGCAGCATCGCCGCCAGCGTCAGCAGGCCCGGCAGCTTACCCCGCGCCGCAGGAACCGCATCGAGCAGCGCGAGCGCCGGCCGAAGATCCATGACGCACACGGCGACGGTTGCCATCGCGAGAATGAGCAGGCCCGCCGAGGCGTTCATCATGTAGATCGTGCTCGAGGTGAAGCGGCGCACCTCCTTGCCATACAGCGCCCGCAGCGGGCTCTTCGGCCTGCCAGTCCGTGCGCTTGCGCGCGCCGCCGGGGCCGCCATGCCCAGCGCGTCGGCCAGGCGCGCAAAGCCCGCCGTCGCCGCCAGGGTCATCAGCGCCAGCGCGCTGAGCGACACAGCGGCCAGCAGCGCCAGCGCGCCGCCGCTTCCGGCCGCCGCCTGCGCCGTCCAGTCCGCCGGCGGATACAGCCCCGTGAGCAGGCGGTCAAACCGGCCCATCATTGCGAGCATGACGCTCTTCGTCAGCCTGCCCTGCAGTCCCGCGGCGGTGAGCACGCCGCACAGCGCCATGATCGCGACAAACAGCGCGACGTTGAGCACCGCCGTCAGCAGCGCCCTGTGCCGCATGGAAAGCGTCAGCCGCGCCAGCAGCGTGCCCAGCGCAAGCGCCGCCGCCATCGGCAGCGCGGGAATCAGCAGGAGCGCGAGCGCCAGCCGCGCTCCGCCGGCGAAGCCCCCGTGCAGCCCGTAGACGACGGCCGCCGGCACGCCGATGAGCACCGCGAAGACGATCTCCGCCGCCAGCAGCGCGATCATCCGGCTCGCGACGATGCTCCCCGACGCGACGGGCATCGCCCGCAGGGCGGACACATCGCTGCCGCCGAAGAGCATCTCCGGCCCCTTGAGCATCACGCTCATAAACGCCAGCGCCGTCAGCGCCAGCACGAAAACCTGCGGGATCATGCCCATGGCGCCCACGTCCGCCAGCATCATCGCCAGCATGAGCGAATAGCCCGACGCCATCAGCACGAGCATCAGGCAGAGGGCGAGCGTCCCCAGCGCGCGCCGCTTCTGCCGCGGGTCATGGCCGTGCAGCAGGCTGTTGATGCCGCCCAGCCGGCAGAGCTGGATGCGCAGCAGCAGCGCCGTCTCCCGAATGCGCGTCATAGTCTTCAGCCCTCCCTCGTCTCCTCCATGAAGACGTCCTCCAGCGACCGGCCCTTGCCGATCTCCTCCGGCGTCCCCTCCGCAATCATCCGCCCGGCGCGGATGATGCCGACCCGGCTGCAGAGCTTCTCCGCGACCTCGAGCACATGGGTCGAAAAGAAGATCGCGCTGCCCTGCGCGCAGAGCGCCCGCATGACCTCCTTTAAGTGGAAGGAAGCCTCCGGGTCGAGGCCGACAAACGGTTCATCGAGCACGAGCAGCGACGGCTGATGCACGAGCGCGGCGATGAGCATGAGCTTCTGCTTCATGCCGTGGGAATACGCCCCGGCGAGCTCGCCCAGGCTCTGCTCCATGCCAAAGAGCGCCGCATAGCGCTGCGTGCGCTCCGAGCGCTCCTTCTCGCCGACGCCGTAGAGATCCGCCGTCAGCGAGATAAACTGCGCGCCGGTCATGAAGGGATACGGCTCCGGCGTATCCGGCAGATACGCCATGCGCCGCTTGGCCTCAAGCGCCTGCGCGCGCACGTCGTGCCCCGCCACGCGGATGCTCCCTCCGTCAAAATCCATCACGCCGCAGACGGCGCGGATCGTCGTCGATTTGCCCGCGCCGTTGTGGCCGATAAAGCCGTAGATCTCCCCCGCCCTGACCGCGAGGCTCAGCCCATCGACGGCACGCTTCCCACCAGGATAGACCTTTGTCAGATTCTGAATCTCGAGCATGGTTTCCATCCTCTCGCCTCCTCACGTAAAGCATTATAATATCATTTTGCTATCATGTCAAGTCCAATATCAAGGATGTTCAAAATGGACACATCTCCCCGCTGTGCGCTTCCCCCCTTCCGCTGCCCTCCGGGGGACGCAAAAGGCCCTCCCTTTTTGGGGGAGGGCCGGTTGTGCTTCCTTACGGATTGAGCCTGTTCGGGCCGCGGAAGATGAACATCGCTTCCTTGATCGTCATGCCCAGCAGCAGCATGGTCAGGCGGTCGATGCCCAGGCCGAAGCCGCCGTGCGGCGGGCAGCCGTACTTGAAGAACTCGAGGTAGAACTTGACGTCCTCGGTCAGGCCCTTCTCATCCGCCTGCGCCTTGAGCTGCTCATAGCGGTGCTCGCGCTGCGCGCCGGTGGTGATTTCCACGCCGCGCCAGATCAGGTCGTAGCCCTGCGGCACGCCGTTCTCGTCGCGCATGTGGTAGAAGGCGCGCTTCTCAGCGCTGTAATCGGTGATGAAGAGGAACTCGCTGCCGTATTTCTTCTTGACCCAGTCGTAGGAGAGATGCTCCGCCTCGGTCGTCAGATCGCCCTTCTCCTCCTCGGGCACCTTGTAACCAAACTCGCGCTCGAGCTCGTCGTACAGGTCGGCCAGCTTGATGACCGGGAACGGCCCGTCCGGCACGACGACCGGAATGCCAAACTGCTTCTCGATCTCCTCGCCATAGGCCTCCTTGACCTTCGCAAGCGCGTAGGTCAGCAGGCCCTCCTCCATCTTCATGACGTCGCGGAAGGACTCGATGAAGCTGAACTCGAGGTCAAAGCCGGAGAATTCGGTCGTGTGCTTGCTGGTGAAGCTCTTCTCCGCGCGGAAGACCGGGCCCACCTCGAAGATGCGCTCCAGACCCGCGGCCATCGCCATCTGCTTGTAGAACTGCGGGCTCTGCGCCAGATACGCCTTGCGGTCAAAATACTTGACCTCGAAGACATCCGCGCCGGACTCGCTCGCCGCGCCGATGAGCTTCGGGGTATGGATTTCGAGGAAATTGCGCTCGCGCAGGTAGTCGCGCATCGCGCCGATGAGCACGGTCTGCACCTTGAACATCAGCTGGTTTTTCTCCGTGCGCAGGTCGATCCAGCGGTAGTCGATGCGCTGGTCGATGGAGGAGCGCTCATGGCCCTTGCGCGCCTCGCGGTCAATCGGCAGCGGCGCCGCCAGGGACTCGATAGTGATCTTGCGGGGATAGATCTCCACGCCGCCGAGCTTGACGTATTCGCTCTCGACCGCCTTGCCCTCCACGGTGATCACGGAGTCGAGCGTGATCTGGTTGACCGTCTCGTCGAGCGCCGCGTCGCAGCCCTTCTCCACGGTGATCTGCACCTTGCCGGTGATATCCTTGAGCACGATGAACGCCATCTTGCTCTTATTGCGGATGTTCTCCACGAAGCCGCAGACCTTGATCTCGTCCGCGCCGCGGACCTGTGCCGCATAGGTTCTTTCCATGTCCATTTCCTCCGTCCACATTAGGGTTTTCAACGGTTATCATTATACCTGTATTTTCCGGCAAATCAAGCCCCAAATCCGCCCGGAGCGCGTTTTTCTTCGCCCTACGGGCATTTGCCCGCCGCACGGCCCCCGCTTTTTGAAAACCTTCCCCGCTTGTGGTTGACATTCCCTTTTTCGCATAGTATAATATCAGATGCGCACGCGCTCGTAGCTCAGTTGGATAGAGCGTCAGACTCCGACTCTGAAGGCCGCACGTTCGAATCGTGTCGGGCGCACCAGCAGACAGCCCCTGATTTTTAGGAAAATCAGGGGCTGTTTCTTTTTTTACTTTCTTCGTTTAAGCATATCATCCAGGTTTTGACAAAGATTTTGACAAACAATTCCGAAAATCAATGCAAAGAAATGGCCCCAACCGTCCCTTTGTTGATTGGTTTTGTTAAGTCTCTTTCGTCTTCATGCTGAACACGTTGGGGCCAGACCCAGCGATCCCAATTATGGTTCATCTCGGTAAGATTCGGATCCGTCCGTTCACCACGCATTGCTTGCTAATTAGCTTTAC
>SFFC01000125.1 GCA_004556985.1 Clostridiales bacterium
TCGTTTTTGTTTTCAAACGCCCATGCCCTGCCTCCCCAGCCACGCGAGCACGCGCTCCACGGCCCGCTCGGGCGTCTCGTCGTTGTCGAGCGTGAAGGCGGCGTAACGCGCATACGCGGGCAGGCGGGCGTTGTAGAGCGCAAGCAGCTCCTCGCGGCTCTTCTGCCCGGCGATGGGCCGGTTCTGGCGGCGGGAAATGGAGGCATAACAGGCGTCAAAGCTGCGGCGCACGTGGATGATCTTCGTGTGCTGCGCGAGCAGGCGAGCGTTGCGCTCGAAGGTGAGCACGCCGCCGCCGGTCGAGATCACGGCGTGCTCAAGCAGGGCGGCCTCGCGCACGACCTCGTGCTCGCGGTCGCGGAAGTAGGCCTCGCCGCCGATGGCGAACATCTCGGGGAGGGTCATGCCCGTGCGGCGCAGGAGCAGCTCGTCCGTATCCACATAGTCATAGTGAAGCGCCCTGGCAAGGCGCTTTCCCAGCGTCGTCTTGCCGCAGGCCATGAAGCCGCACAGCGTAAGCGACGGCGGATTGCTGATCGTATTCACAGGAAAGGCTTCCTTTCAACATTTTGTCATCCCAGTATAGCAAATTAATCGGAAATGTTCAATTCGTTTTTTGAAAAATTTTGACATTGCAGAAAAAAAGAAAGCGATTGACTTGACAAAAAGTGGTTGATCATTTAGGAGAATTGTGCTATAATTTCCGCACTTGGTAATTTTACAGAGGAAAGAAGGAATTCCCCCATGAAAAAGCTCTGCGCAATTCTCCTGATCGCCGCGCTCTGCCTGTGCGCCGCGCTGGCGCTGGCCGAGTATCCCGACCGCCCGATCACGATGACCGCACGGTCGCCGCGCTGCTGGAGGAGCAGCTCGGCCAGTCCATCACCGTCGTCAATCAGGGCGGCGCCTCCGGCAGCATCGGCTGCCAGTACGTCTATGATCAGGCCGCCGACGGCTACACGCTTCTGGTCACCGCCGAGACCATGGGCACCTACAAGACGATGGGCGTTTGCGACTTGGGCTATGATGACTTCTCGATCATCTCCCCGCTCGTCGGCGACCCGAAGATCATCGTCGTGGGCAAGGACTCCCCCTACAACACCCTGGAGGAGCTGCTCGACGCGATCAAGGAAAACCCCGGCAAGGTCACCATGGCGCACTCCGGCCCCGGCGGCTCCGGCCACAACCAGGGTCTCGTGCTGGGCGTCTTCGGCTACGACGTGGCGATGATCAGCTTTGACAGCGGCAATGCCGCGCTGCTGGGCGTCATCGGCAACCAGGTCGATTTCACCAACCCCAACATCTCTACGCTGGGCAGCTACATCGAGAGCGGCGAGGTCAAGCCGCTGGCGGTGTTTGCCTCCGAGCGCCTGGAGGCCTATCCGGACATCCCGGCGTTCACTGAGGTCGTGCCGGAGGCCGCGAACTATCTGGATATCCCGTATACCGTGCTGACCCTCTGCGTCAAGGCCGGTACGCCGGATGACGTCGTCGCCGCGCTCAAGGCCGCGACGAAGGAAGCGCTCGCCACCGACACCTGGCAGGAGTTCGTCCGCGCGAACGCCGCGAACCGCATCTTCGAGGAGTACACCACCGACGAGGAGATCAAGGGCTTCTACGACCACTGGCAGTCCGTCGTCTGCTGGATGCAGTATGACGCCGGCGTGGCCCCCGTCAGCCCGGAGACCTTCGGCATCGAGCGCCCGTAAACGCGCAGTGCAAATCGACGACTGCCCGGCTGAAAAACGCCGGGCAGTTTCCTTGAACAGCCGACCGAAGGGAGAACCATGAAACATAAAGCCTTGCAAAACCATGCGCTGCAGGAGGGCGTCTTCTTCCTGCTGATGGGCGGCGCGCTGCTCGTCTACGGGCTTGACAGCCACAGCAAGTCCTTCAACAAGGACTGGACGCAGTCCGCGTATCTGTTCCCGGTGATCGTCGCGCTGCTGCTGGGCGTGCTGGCGGTGATGCTCCTCGTGCAGGGTGTGCGCCAGAAGGACGCGCAGCAAGCCGCCGGTGGGGAGAGCCTGCGCGTGCTGGTCGTCCTTTTGCTGACACTGGCCTACTACGCGGCGCTGGCGCTTATCAGAATGCCGTATTGGGCACTGACGGTATCGTCCCTGACGCTGACGCTCTCCACCTTTGAGGTGGCGACGTTCGCGTTCCTGCTGGTTCTGATGCTCTATCTGGGCGTGCGCAACCGGAAGGTGCTGGCCAGTGTGCCGCTGGCGACGACGGTGTTCCTCAGCATCCTGTTCCGTACAATGCTGCGCGTCCTGCTGCCGTAGGAGGAGCCCATGGCCGATATTCTTTCCGTTCTGAGCGTGAAATTCGTTCTTCTCGTGTTCCTGGGCTCGGTCGCCGGCCTGTTTGTCGGCGCGATTCCGGGCCTCTCCGTCTCCATGGCCACGGCGCTGCTCGTCTCCATCACCTATACCTGGCAGACGAACGACGCGCTGGCGATGGTCATGGGCGTCTACGTCGTCGGCGTGTTCAGCGGCGCGGTCTCCGCGATCCTGATCAACATTCCCGGCGCGCCCTCCTCCGTCGTGACGACGCTGGACGGCTACCCGCTCGCGCGCAAGGGGCAGGCGTACAAGGCGCTGTATGTTGCGACGATCTACTCCTTCATCGGCAGCGTATTCGGCCTGGCGGCGCTGGCGCTGCTGGCCAAGCCGGTGTCCAATCTGGCGATCAGATTCCGGCCGATGGATTACTTCCTGCTCTCGCTGTTCGGCTTGGCGACGGTCGGTTCCGTCACCTCGAAGAACTACGTCAAGGGCCTGATTTCCGCGGCGCTGGGCCTGATCATCAGCATGATCGGCCTTGATCCGTTGGTCGGCACGCCAAGGCTGATCTTCGGCGTCTCGCAGCTGCGCGCCGGCATCAGCACGGTGCCCGCGCTGGTGGGTCTGTTCGGCTTTGCCGAGGTGCTCAGCGTCATCTTCGACGGGCACATGAGCCAGACGGTCGAGCGCATGGGCCGCGAGCGCATCCTCCTGCGCAACGTGCTGCGTCACTGGAAGATCGCGCTGTATTCCTCCGTGCTGGGCACGCTCGTGGGCGCGCTGCCGGGCGCGGGCGGCCCCGTGGCGGCCTTCCTCTCCTACAACGAGGCCAAGCGCCTGATCAAGCACCCGGAAACGCCCTTCGGCGAGGGCGCGGTGGAGGGCATCGTGGCGAGCGAATCCTCCAACAACGCCTGCATCGGCGGCGCGCTGATCCCGATGCTGACGCTGGCCGTGCCGGGCGACGCGGTCACGGCGATTATCCTCTCCGTGTTCTATGTGCATGGCCTCAAGCCCGGCCCGATGTTCATCCGCGAGAGCGCGAGCTCCTTCCACGCGATCCTGCTGGCGAGCTTCATCGCCTGCGGCGCGCTGCTGGTGCTGGGCCTGCTGGTCGCCCCGAGGATCAGCAAGGTCATCTCCGTGCCCAAGAATATCCTGCTGCCGATCGTCACCGTGCTGTGCGTGGTGGGCGCGTTCGCCTGCAACAACCGGCTCTTTGACGTGGGCCTGATGTTCTTCTTCGGCCTGGTCGGCTTCCTGATGCGCCGCCGCGGCTACCCGGCCGCGCCGATGGTGCTCGCGCTGGTGCTGGGCAAGACGATGGATTCCAACTTCCGCCGCGCGATGGCGCTGGCTGCCGTGGCGGACAACCCGCTGCTCTCCCTCTTCGGCTACCCGATCACCGCGTTCCTGCTGGTGTGCACGGTGCTGGTCGTGCTGGGCAACATCCCGGCGGTCAAGCGCATCGCCCTGCGCCGGAAGCGGATTTGAATCGAAAAACATGATTTCCGGATATGAATCTCCCCTGCAGGCCCGTCCCGCATGGGAGATTCGTTTTTTTCATTTTTGGTGCTGACCACCGCCTCGCGCATCATCCGAAGCTCGTCTAACGACGGCCAAAGGCCGCAATCGCTGCCGGCGCCAAGGCCCGTCTGGATCCGTACTCCGCCGAGAACAAGATCAAGATCGCCTACATCGCCCACGACATCTCTACCCCCAACAACCAGGGCTGGCTCGAGGGCATTCAGCGCGAGTGCTCCGCGTGGGAAAACATCGAGATCCTGCAGTATGATGCGCAGGAGGATGCCGTCAAGCAGGCCTCCTACGTGACCGACGCCGTGAACCAGGGCTGCGCCGCGATCATCCTGCAGTGCTCCGACGGCACCGCGCTCGCGCCCGCCGTCGACGAGGCGGAGGCCGCCGGCGTTCCGGTCGTCACCGTGAACCTGGACGCGTACACCGTGCACTCCGGCCTGGTCATGGCCGTGGACTACGACGCGGGCCGCATGGCCGCCGACGAGATGGCCAAGCAGATGGGCGGCAAGGGCAACGTCGTCATCATCGAGGGCGTCGCGGGCCTGAGCCGCACCGACAACCTCGAGCAGGGCTTCAAGGATACCATCGCGAAGTACCCGGACATCAAGGTGCTCGACGCGCAGCCGGCCAACTTCCAGAAGGAAACCGCGACGACCGTCATGAACTCCTTCATGCAAAACTATCCGGAGATCAACGGCGTGTTCGCGATCAACGACGCGATGGCCGAGGGCGCCGCGCTGGCCGTCGATTCTGCGGGCAAGACCGGCACCATGTTCATCTGGGGCGCTGACGGCGAGAAGGATGCGCTGACCATGATCGAGAACGGTCAGATGGCAGGCACCATCTACACCAACAGCTGGGACGAGGGCTCCACCGCCGCCAAGCTGGCCCTGTTCCTCATCGACTCCGAGTACAGCTACACCTGCCTGACCAAGACGCCGCAGATGATCATGGAGTGCGTCGTCGTCACGAAGGAGACCGTTGGCAGCATTCCGGAGGCCGACCGCTGGTAATCCGGCGCACAACAACCATTCCGGCTGAACCGGGACTGCTCACCGGCAGCCCCGGTTCAGCTTGTTGACACAGGCCAGGTTTTCTTGTTCAATGCTCCCTTTTTCGCAGGGAATGCTTGAACGTTTTCTCCCCCGAGGGGAGAAAACCCTTTTGTCGACAGTCTGCACCGGGACTGCTCACCGGCAGCCCCGGTTTTTGTCATTGAGGAAGGAGGAACCGCAAACGTGAAGCAAAGTACTCTTCGCAAGCTGATCACGCTGGCCATGTTGGCCGTGCTCTGCATCTTCTTCACGGCGAAAAACGCCGTCTTCATGAGTGCAGGCAACCTGACGGCCATCCTGCGCGACGCCTCGGTCGCGGGCATCGTGGGCGTCGGCCTGACCTGCGTGATCCTGACCGCGGGCATCGACCTGTCCACCGGCTCCGTCATCGCGCTGGTGGGCATGACGATGGCCAACGTCTACGAGTATACCCTCTGGCCGATTTGGGTCATGATCCTGCTGGGCCTGCTCGTGGGCGCACTCTGCGGCCTGGTCAACGGCTTCGTCGTCGCCAAACTGCACATCCCCGAGTTTATCGGCACACTGGCCACAATGGGCATCTTCCGCAGCCTGACCTATGTGATTGCGGTCGACGAGAGCTACCAGATGCGCACCGCAGAATTTGTCAGATGGGGCGGAAAGGCCGCCAGCTTCCGGCTCGGCGGGCAGAACGTGGACATCTACTGGGTCGTCATCGCCCTGCTGGTCATCACGCTGCTGGGCCAGCTCCTGCTCAAGAAGACCCGCCTGGGCACCAATCTCTATGCTGTCGGCTCCAACCCAAAGGCCGCGCAGCTCTCCGGCATCAACACGGAGCGCACCCGCATCATGGCCTTCGTGATCACGGGCCTGCTGGCGGCCGTGGGCGGCGTGTTCCAGACCGCGCGCCTGCAGAGCACGCAGGTTCTTCTCGCGGACAGCTTTAACTTCGATCCGATCGCCGCGGCGGTCATCGGCGGCTGCGCGCTCGACGGCGGCGAGGGCGACTGCATCGGCACCCTGCTGGGCGCGATCTTCATGGCCGCGCTCAACAGCGGCATCATGAAGCTCGGCCTGAGCTCCGCGTGGCAGAACGTCATCAAGGGAATCATCATCATCCTGGTGGTGCTCTTTGACGCATGGTACAGGAGGTTCATGTCCACGCGCGCCATGAAGCGCAAGGCGCAGCAGAGCGGAACGGAGGTGGCGTAAATGAGCGAAATCATTCTGGAAGCGAAGGAAATCTGCAAGAGCTTTTCCGGCGTCAAGGTGCTCAAGCGCGTCAACTTCTCCGTCCGCAAGGGCGAGGTGCATGCCCTGATGGGCGAAAACGGCGCAGGCAAGAGCACGCTGATCAAGATCCTCACCGGCGCATACACCAAGGACAGCGGCACGATCGAGTGGAAGGGCAAGCCCGTGGAGATCAACTCCCTGGGCGACTGCCAGAAGCTGGGCATGAGCTGCATCTATCAGGAGCTCTCGGTGATCCCCGCGCTGACGGTCTCCCAGAACGTGTTCCTGGGCCGTGA
>SFFC01000126.1 GCA_004556985.1 Clostridiales bacterium
CAGGGCGCGATGGCCGCCGTCGCCAACTCCGTGACCGCTGTGATCATCGGCGCGCTGCTGTGCGCGGCCTACAGCAAGACCATCGCCGGCAAGGGCTCCCTGGACAAGGAGTAAGGCATCGCAGGGCAGGGGATTCCCTGCCCTTTTTTCGCTTTTCACGGGCTTTACTCTGTAAGTTCATCTGCAAGGCTCCGGTCTCGGGCACAAAGCAACTGAACTTACATCACTTCGTCGGAAATGCCACCGGCATCATGCCGGTTTGGGCGGGAAGCCGCAAGCCGGTGAGAGAAAGCGGCCCGGTGCCGCTGTGACCAACCGTGAAGGAGAGCGCTTATGCCGCAGCCCATCATCTCGTTTTCCCATTTCAGCTTCCAATACCGCGCACAGAAGCGGCCGACATCCTGATCGCGGGCCCCTCGGGCAGCGGCAAGAGCACGCTGGGCAGCTGCATCAACGGTTTGATTCCCTCGAGCTTTCCCGGCGAGGTGCAGGGCACGCTGACGGTCGATGGCGTCGACGCGCCGAAGGCGGGCATCTTCGCGCTCTCCAGCCATGTCGGCACGGTGCTGCAGGATCCTGACGGGCAGTTCATCGGCCTGACGGTAGGGGAGGACATTGCCTTTGCCCTGGAAAACGACTGCGTTGCGCAGGAGGAGATGAAGGCGACCGTGCGGCGCGTGGCCTCGCTTGTGGGCGTCGAGTCCCATCTCGGCTTTGCGCCGCACGAGCTCTCCGGCGGGCAGAAGCAGCGCGTCTCGCTCGCGGGCGTGATGGTCGATCAGGTGAAGGTGCTGCTCTTTGATGAGCCGCTGGCCAATCTCGATCCGCAGACAGGCAAGCAGGCCATCGAGCTCATCGACGAGATTCAGCAAAGGACAGACACGACTGTCGTCATCATCGAGCACAGGCTGGAGGACGTCCTCTGGCGCAGCGTCGACCGCATCGTGCTCATGGACGAGGGGCACATTGTGGCCGACATGCATCCCGACGAGCTGCTCTCCACCGACCTGCTCGCGCGGCACGGCATCCGCGAGCCGCTATATCTGACGGCGCTGCGCTACGCGGGCGTCGCCGTCAGCCGGGAGATGCGCCCGGCGCAGGCCTCAACGCTCATGCTCTCCGACGCGCAGACGCAGCAGGTGCGCGACTGGTTCCTGTGCGCGCCCGCCAGGCAGGAGAAGGCGGAGAAGCGGCCTCTGCTGGAGGTTGAAGGGTTGTCCTTCGGCTACACGAGCGAGCGCCGGACGCTTCAGGACGTCAGCTTTTCCATCGACAGGGGCGAGATGGTCAGCATCGTCGGGCGAAACGGCGCGGGCAAGTCGACCCTCTCCAAGCTGATCTGCGGCTTTGAGACGCCGCAGAGCGGCACCATCCGCTTTGACGGCGAGGACATCGGCGGCCAGAGCATCCGGGAGCGTGCGGCGAAGATCGGCTATGTGATGCAGAACCCCAACCAGATGATCTCCAAGACGATGATTTTTGACGAGGTCGCCCTGGGTATCTCCCGGTGCGGCTACTCCAAAGAGGAGATCCGCAGCAGGGTGGAGGAGACGCTCAAAATCTGCGGGCTCTATCCGTTCCGCAACTGGCCGATCTCCGCGCTCTCCTTCGGACAGAAAAAGCGCGTGACGATCGCCAGCGTGCTGGTGATGGGGCCGGAGCTGATCATCCTCGATGAGCCGACCGCCGGGCAGGATTTCCGGCATTACACCGAGATCATGGAGTTTCTGCGTTCTCTTAACGACCGCGGCGTGACCGTCGCGATGATCACGCATGACATGCATCTGATGCTCGAATACACGCCCCGCGCGATTGTTTTCAGCGAGGGCAGGCTGATCGCCGATCAGCGGGCGGCCCAGGTGCTCTGCGATCCGGAGCTCGTTACGCGCGCGGCGCTCAAGGAGACGAGCCTCTTCAGCCTGGCCAACCGATGCGGCATCGCGCCGCCGGAAGCGCTCGCTGAGCGCTTTATCGATGCTGACAGGGAGGTGCGCGCACATGGCTGCTAAGACGGTGCTCAACTATCTGCCCAGGAAGAGCGTCGTGCACGAGCTGACGGGCACGACCAAGCTGGCGTTTTTCCTGCTCTTCACGTTTGCCGGCATGCTGACGTATGACACGCGTGTGCTCCTGGGGCTGCTGGCGGTCAGCCTGCTGGCCTTCCGCGCCAGCAGGATCCGGCTGAACGAGATCCGCTTCATGCTCGTGTTCATGGCGGTCTTTCTGCTGCTGAACAACTTCTTCGTCTTCGTCTTCAACCCCAACCAGGGCACGGAGATTTACGGCACGCGCCACGTGCTGCTGCCGCTGCCCGGGCGCTTTGCGATCACGGCGGAGGAGCTGTTCTACCTGCTCAACATCACGCTCAAGTACTTCGTCGCGTTGCCGGTGGCGATTCTCTTCATCTCCGCGACTGACCCGAGCGAGTTTGCCGCGAGCTTAAACAGCATTGGCGTGTCCTACCGCGTCGGCTATTCGGTATCCATCGCGCTGCGCTACATCCCCGACATCCAGCGCGATTACCACAGCATCAGCCAGGCGCAGCAGGCGCGCGGCGTGGAGCTGGGCAAGAAGGAGCCGATCTTCACCCGGCTCAAGAATGCGGCGGGCATTCTGCTGCCGCTGATCCTGTCGAGCCTGGCGCGCATCGACGTGATCTCCAACGCGATGGAGCTGCGCGGCTTTGGCAAGCACAAGAAGCGCACCTGGTATGCGCAGCGGCCGTTTGCGAGAAACGACTATCTCGTGCTGGCGCTGGGCGTACTGCTGCTCGTGTTCAGCGTCGTGATCACCTTCTGGGACGGAAACCGTTTTTTCAACCCCTTTGTCTGAGGCGGATGGACGATATCATGAATAAAAACACAGCGCTGCTTCACGCGGCGCAGACAGAGGAGAAATCGTTTTGCAGCAGAGACACCGTCCGGTTGGCTTCGTTTTGACCGCTTTGGCAGCAGGTGTTCTGCTGCTCTTTGTCGCCTCCTGCTGCCTGGGTCGGTATCCTGTTCCGCTTGACCAGATCGTCAGCATTCTGCTCAGCGGACTGGGCCTTTCCGTGGAGAAGACGTGGAGCAATGCGATGGAGGCGACGGTGCTGCGCATCCGTCTGCCGCGCATCGCGCTCTCCTGCCTGGTTGGTTGCTCCCTCTCCACGGCCGGCGCGGCCTATCAGGGCATCTTCCAGAACCCGATGGCCTCGCCCGACCTGCTGGGCGCCTCCTCCGGGGCGGCCTTCGGCGCTGCGCTGGCGATTCTGCTGGGCGCGGGGATGAGTCTGGTGACGGCGAGCGCATTCTTTTTCAGCCTGTTGACCGTTGCGCTCGTCATGCTCGTCAGCCTGCGCGCGCCGGGCAGGCGGGTTGTCTCGCTGATTCTGGGCGGCGTGATGGTTAGCTCGCTCTTTTCGGCGGGCACTTCCTATATCAAGCTGGTCGCCGACCCGGGCAGCCAGCTGCCGGAGATCACCTACTGGCTCATGGGCAGCCTTTCGGGCACGAGCGCGCAGAGCATCCGCTTTGCCTGCGTGCCGATGGCCCTGGGAATTTTGCCGCTGCTGCTGCTGCGCTGGCGGCTCAATTTGCTGACGCTGGGCGATGACGAGGCCCGGGCGCTGGGCGTCCATGCAGGGCGGCTGCGCCTGGCGGTGGTGCTCTGCTCGACGCTGATCACGGCCGCGAGCGTTTCGGTTTCCGGCCTGATCGGCTGGGTCGGTCTCGTCGTGCCGCATCTGGCGCGCAAGCTCGTGGGCAGCGATTACCGCGCGCTGCTTCCTTGCTCGATGCTGATGGGCGCCGGCTTTCTGCTGCTGGTCGATGACATGAGCCGCAGCCTGCTGCAAACGGAGATCCCCATCGGCATCCTGACCGCATTCATCGGCGCGCCGTTTTTTTCCTCTATCTGATCATGCGCAAGGAGGCAGCGGAATGATTGACGTGCGGGGGCTCTCGGTTTCCTACGGGACGACGCCTGTGCTTCGCGGCCTCTCCTTTGCCATCGGGGAGGGCGGGCTGACCGCTCTGCTGGGCTGCAACGGCGCGGGCAAGACGACGCTCTTTCGCTGCATGCTCGGCCTACTGCCCGGCTACGAGGGCAGTCTGACGCTTGACGGCCGGGAAATCCGGCGCTATGGCGTGCGCGAGCTCGCGCAGCGGATCGCCTGGATTCCCCAGAGCCAGAACCCGACCTTCAACTACCCGGCCTTTGACATGGTCCTCATGGGGACGACGGGGCAGATGAGGCCGTTTGCCTCCCCGGGCGAGCGCCAGCGCGGGATCGCCATGGAGGCGATGGAGCGGCTGGGTATCGCGCATCTGGCCCGGCGCGGTTTTCTGCATCTGAGCGGCGGCGAACGCCAGCTCGTGCTCATCGCCCGCGCGCTGGCGCAGCAGGCGAAGGTGCTTCTCATGGACGAGCCTTGTGCGAGCCTGGATTTTGGCAACCAGAGCCGGGTGATGGCGCAGGCCCGCGATTTGGCGCATGGCGGGTATACGGTCATCATGTCGACCCACCATCCGCAGCATGTGCTCAGCTACGCGGACTGCGTGATCGCCCTCTCCGGGGGCAGGCTGCTGCGCGGCGGCACGCCGGACGAGGTGATGGATGCGGAGCTGATGCACACGCTCTATGGAATTGAGACGGCGTTTGTGGAGAGCCCGATGGGGCGAATCGTCGTCGCGAGGAAACCGGTATGAGGATGTTCGAATGGAAGCCGGACAGGGAAGTGGGCCCTTCGGAATGGAGGAAACCTGAGTTTCCTCCCGTCATCCCGGCGCAAAGGCATTGTTCTTTGATTCGGATGACGCCGCAGATCTGTGGTTAATCAAGGAATATACAGGAAGAAAAAGGAGTGTTTGTCATGAAAAAGCTGGTGACTTTCGCTTTGGCGGTGTACCTGCTCGTTACCTGCCTCTACGCAGCCGGGGCGGAAGGGACGCGCACGTTTGTCGATTCGACCGGCCGTGAGGTGGAGCTGCCTGAGAAGATTGAGCGCATTGCGCTCTCCGGCCCACTGGCGCAGATTGTGGTCTTCGCGCTGGCGCCGGATATGCTCGTGGGCATCGCGGTCGATTGGAGCGCGACGGCCGAGCAATATCTGCCCACAGCGTATTACAGCCTGCCTGTGCTGGGCCAGCTGTACGGGACGAAGGGCGAGCTGAATCTGGAGGAGCTGCTGGCCGCGGACCCGCAGGTGGTCATCGACGTGGGCGAGACGAAGGACGGCATTGAGGAGGATCTCGACGCGTTGACCGAGCAGACGGGCATCCCGTTTGTGCATGTCACCGCGATGCTCTCCACGCTCGACGAGACTTACGCCAAGCTCGGCGAGCTCGTCGGTCGGGAGGAGGAGGCCGCGGAGCTGGCGGCCTACTGCCGCAGGGTGTATGATCGCGCTGTCAGCATCGCGCAGAGCGTGGAGAAGGTCGATCTGCTCTACATCACAGGCGCCGAGGGGCTCAATGTGATCGCGCGCGACAGCTATCACAGCGAGACGATCGACCTGCTGAGCAACAACGTGGCCGTCGTCGAGTCGCCCTCGTCCAAGGGCACGGGCAACGAGGTCGACATGGAGCAGCTGCTCTCCTGGGATCCGGCGACCATCCTCTTCGCGCCGGACAGCATCTATGACACCGTGGCGCAGGACGCGACCTGGCAAAACATGCAGGCGATTGCCTCCGGCTGCTACAGCGAGGTGCCGGAGGGGCCGTATAACTGGATGGGCTTCCCGCCCTCCGCGCAGCGCCTGCTGGGCCTGATATGGATGGGGAAGGTGCTCTATCCGGAGGCGGCGGACTACGACCTGTACACCGAGGTCGCGCAGTATTACGAGCTGTTCTACCATTGCGAGCTCACGCAGGAGCAATTTGACGCGCTTGTCGCGCATTCGGCCCTCTGAACTTCGGCTTGTCTGCTGGCGGCAGGGC
>SFFC01000127.1 GCA_004556985.1 Clostridiales bacterium
AGCGTCAGCGACTCGCCCGTCCGCGGATGGCGCAGGCCCAGCGCGTTCACATAGTCCGCATAGCGGACGGAGAGCTCGGCGCAGAGCGCCTCCTTGAAGGGCGTCATCGTCTCTGCGGGGCCGGCAGGCGAATCCTCGCAGGTCTTGTCCGCCCGGAACATCCACTCGTACGCCATGTCGGCATGCTCCAGATCGATGATCGGGCAATAGATCTGCGCGGCGAAGACCGCGTCGCTCTCGTCCATGAACGCGCCCGCCGCCTCCAGATAGCGGTCGTAGGCCGGATGGTCGCCCGTCACGCCCAGCAGCGAGCTCATCGCGCCGCCCGCGCTCCAGCCGACGGAGATGATCCGGCTCCAGTCGCCCGGCAGCACCGCGCGGTTGTGGCGCAGGAAGCGGATCGCCATCTTGAGATCGACCAGCGTGATGGGCGCCTTGCCGACGGGCTGCCCCTGCGCGTCGCGGGAGTCGCGGCCGCGGCAGCCGCAGGTCACATAGATCAGCCCGTGGCGCAGGTACTGCTCCGCATAGCTGCGCGGGCCGCCCAGCCAGGTATGCGGCATCTGCATGTAGCCGGCCGAGTTGTTTTCAAACACGACGGGCGCCGTCGCCCCCGTGTAGCGCCCGAAGCGGCCCTGCGGGTCCGGCGTGCCGTCCGCGTTCAGATAGGCCTCCGGGACAAAGATGGAGAGCCGCTGGAATTTGGGCACGTCGGCCTTCTGCGTGTAGAGGACATCCTCCAGGCACCAGCAGCCGTATTGCGCGTCAAACGTCCATTTGTCCCGGCAGTCTTTCAGCTCGGCCGTCTGATTGACGACCGGAATCTCCTGCGTCATGGGAATCATTCGCATTCTTCCTTTTCTTGCAGGGCGGCGCCGCGCGCGTCGCGCAGTCCGCCCGTCCAGCGGCAGAAATCCTCCGCCTCCAGGTCAAACAGGTCGAGGATTTTGCCTGTCAGATGGTGTAGCATCTCTTGCACGCTGCCCGGCTTGCTGTAGCAGCTGATCACGGGCGGCAGCACGACCGCGCCCGCCTGCGAAAGCTCCAGCAGATTTTTGAGGTGAATCGACGAAAGCGGGCACTCCCGGGGCACGACGACCAGCCGCCTGCGCTCCTTGAGCGTCACATCCGCCGCGCGCAGCAGCAGGTTGTCGCTGTATCCGCAGGCGATGCCCGCCACGGTCTTCATGCTCGCGGGCACGACGATCATCCCGCGCGTCCGAAAGCTGCCCGAGGCGATGGCCGCGCCGATGTCCGCGCTGTCATAGACCGCCGCACAGTACGGCGCAAGATCCTCCGCCCGGAGGCCGCATTCATGGCAAAGCGTCTTCTCCCCGCCGCGGGTGACGACGAGATGCACCTCCATGCCCGCGCCATGCAGCGCCCTCACGACGTCCAGCGCCAGCGGAGCGCCCGACGCGCCGCTGATGCCGACGATGATCCGCTTATTCATGGAGCCACCTTTTAGGATCGAGCTCCATGAACGGCGCGCGATGGAACTTCTCCTTGAGATGGAACGGAACGGTGCAGTCGAAGATCGTCTTCGTGCTCACGCCGATATCCGGGATGGAGGGGCTGTAGGCCGGGCCGCTGGATGGGTCGAGCGGATGGCAGCGCACGCCGGGGATCGTGATGATGTCGCGGTCGCCCTGGAAGCGCGTGTTCATCGCCCAGAGCACGTCGTCTGTGTCAAAGAGATCGACGTCCTCGTCCACGAGAATCACATGCTTGAGCTCCGGGAAGGCGGAAAACGCCAGCAGCGCCGCCTGCCGCTGCTTGCCCTCGTCGGTATGCACGGTCTTGACGCACTGGAGCACGGCCATGTACTTGCCGCCGCCCGCGCGATGGGCGTAGACGTTTTTGACCTTGCCGGGCAGCGCCTTGTCAATCAGCGCGAGGATGCTCGCCTCGGTCGGGATGCCCGCCATGTTGACATGCTCCTCGCTCGGGCCGATGCAGGTCTGCATGATCGGATGGCGGCGATGCGTGACCGCCTTGACCTTGAGCAGCCAGCATTCGTGGCTCGCGCGCCCGTTGTAGCCGGGGAATTCCGGCATGGCATAGCCGGTATGAGAGTTCTGATCCTCGATCACATGGTTGCTGCCGGGCAGGATCTCGCCCTCGATGACGTATTCGGCGTTGGCGATGGCCGACTCGCGGATCGTTTTGCAGGCGCACATCTGCACGGGCTCCCCGCGCAGCGCGCCCGCGATGGAGAGCTCGTCAAAGCCCAGCGGCGTCGTCGGCGGCTCGAAGCAGGACGTGATCTCCATCGCCGGATCCACGCCGATAGAGACGGAAATGGGCAGCGGCTGCCCCAGCTCGGTCGCGCGCTCCGCCATCGCGCCGATATGCCGCGAGCCGGGCTGCAGGAAGATCGAGAGCTCGTCGCGCGACTGGATGCACATGCGGTGGATGGTCACGTCCGACAGGCTCGTATCCGGGTGCGTCGCGTAGCACATGCCCAGCGTGATATACGGCCCGGCATCCACCGGGGTGTTCGTCGGGGCGGGAAGGAGCCGGAAGAGATCAAAATCCGGATCGCTCGCCAGATGCACGACCTCCTGCGCGGGGGCGGGCGCGCTCATCAGGACGGGCGCAATCGGCTCGCGCACGCATTCGCACAGCAGATGGCCCAGATCCTCCTTCGCGCAGCCAAGCATCGCGGCCACGCGGCTGCGGCTGGCCAGCAGGCCGATGAGCACGGAGGTGTCCGGATGGCCGTTGATGCTTTCAAAGAGCATCGCCGGGCCGTTCACGGTCGTCGGGCGCATGACGGTGCCGCCCGCGCATCCAACACGGCCGCCGGGAAGACCGCCTCGCCGGAAAGCCTGTATTCGACGGCCACGACGGCGATGCCGCGCTCAAGCGCCTCCAGATAGGGCGTCAGATGATCGTCGCGCTTGTCGCCCATCGCAAAGCCGCCGCCGTGGACATAGATCAGCGCGGGAAACGGGCCCTCGCCCACCCCGGGCAAAAAGACATCCAGCCGCTGGTTGACGCTCTGCGTGCCGTAGGGCAGGTCAAGCCTCTTGCGGGCAATGCTGCTGATATCCGCCATCGGCGGCATGAATCCGGTCGGGCGTTTCGTCTCCTCCATGGTCAAGACTCCTCCTTGATGGTGATCCTCGCGCGTTCATCCCATTTTGGCGCGAGAGGCCGCCGCGGGCGCTTTGGGCTTCTTCCGCCGTCTGCGGCCTCTGCGTCTGCGGGAGACCCTCTTCTCCTGTTAGCTCAACATAGCACCTTCCTTTTGAAAAAGTAAAGACGGATTCCCGAATTGCTTATTCGATTTTTTTGTTCTTTGTCGGCGGTAAACGATGCTTTTCTCCTTTTTTATGGCCTTTTTTTGCCCGGAAAAGCCTCTTCATTTCGCCACCCCCCTCCGATCGCTTATGCTGTATTCTTCGATTTCTTCCCCTTGCACGGCTTTCGGGGCAGCAAAAAGGCGCCGGATGCTCCTCCGGCGCTTCCCGTATTGAGTTATGCGTTTTTTCGCGCAAAGCCGTTTTCCTGCGCCTCAGCCCAGCGCGACGTCCAGCGCCATCATGAGCGTAAAGCCCAGCGCGAAGAGGATCGTCCCGACATTGGAATGGTCGCCCTCGGACATCTCGGGGATGAGCTCCTCGACCACGACGTAGACCATCGCGCCGGCCGCGAAGCCCAGCAGATACGGCAGCGCCGGCACGGCCAGCCCCGCCGCCAGAATCGTCAGCAGCGCGCCCGCCGGTTCTACCGCGCCGGAGAGCACGCCATAGGCAAACGCCCTGCCCTTGCCCATCCCCTCCGCGCGCAGGGGCATGGAGATGATCGCGCCCTCGGGGAAATTCTGAATGGCGATACCGACGGAGAGCGTCAGCGCCGCGGCGAAGCCCAGCTCCGCGCTGCCGCCCAGCCAGCCCGCGAGCACGACGCCGACGGCCATGCCCTCCGGCAGGTTGTGCAGCACGACGGCGAGCACCATCATCGTCGTGCGGGAGAGCGCCGCCCTCGGGCCCTCGGCCTGCTCGCTGTTCATGTGCAGGTGCGGAATGAGCCTGTCCAGCAGCAGCAGGAACAGCACACCGATCCAGAAGCCGGCAGCCGCCGGGAAAAACGACCATTTGCCCAGGCCCACCGCCTGCTCCATCGCGGGAATCAGCAGGCTCCAGACCGAGGCCGCGACCATCACGCCGGCCGCAAAGCCCGTCAGCGCGCGCTGCAGCGTTCGGCTCATCTGATCGCGCATGAAAAAGACGCAGCCGGCGCCCAGCGCCGTGCCCAAAAACGGAAGAAAGATGCTCACGAGAATCTGCACAGGGTTTCTCCTCCTCGTCGTATGCTCGGGCGGAACCGCGCGGCTCCGCCGTGCCGCCAACAGGATACGTCATTTTGACCCCCGTGTCAATGCGTTTGTTTGCGGAGCCCACCCAATTTCCGCGCAGCGCTTTCGCGCGTGAAACCGGCAGCCTGAACAGCCGTATCCTCCGAAATATGGGAAATTCCTCCAAAGGAGGAATCATAACGCAATTTTTAAAAAATTTTTAAGAATTGCTCTTGATTTTTTCCGGCTTTTCGTTTATAATAGCCGTTGAAGAGAATTCATAGCAGGTGTATCTTTAAGGATTAGGCCTGTTATGTCGAATATGGGAGCAGGGCTGATATGGAGCCGCGCAAGAATTCCGAATCCCCTTCCGGCATGCCGGAGGATTCCTTCTTCGCCAAAGATACGGCGCGCTACCGCGTCTCTCCGGACTATGTGTTGCGGGAGGTCGCCGGGGAATGCGTGATGATCCCCGTCGGTGAGGGCTGCAAAATCAGCAATGCGCTGATGGCCCCCAACGAAACGGCCGTCTTTCTCTTCAAGGCCTTTGCGCAGCCCGCCCGCAGGGCGGAGGTTCTGCAAAAGGCCCTGAGCGAATACGACGCCCCGGCAGACGTGCTCTGCCGCTCCATCGATCATTTTATTGCAGAAACCGTAGCATACGGCATTCTGGAGGAGGTTGAATAGCATGAACAAGGTTTGGCAGGAGCCGCAGGTGATGGTGCAGCCGTTTGTGGCCAATGAGTATGTCGCGGCGTGCTACAGAATTCGTTGTAGGACGCCCAAGGACAATGGTTTTTTCAAATATCTGTTTGATGATACGAATAAAAGTGGCACATGGGACAGTGGAGATAAAGTTTTAATGGCCCATCCTGTCACAGAATTCCAAGGCTGTAATGAATGGCATTCGAATATCATTCGGGATGAAGCTCCGGCAGTAAATGGATTTGTTACGAATAATTATTCCCCAACGGATTGGCTAGGTCAACAGAATGAGTCCTATGGCGTGTTTTGGTGGGAAGAAAACTTGGGTTCTACATATGATTACCACGTTATGACGCCTGGCGCTGAGAATTACGAAACGAACCCCAATGCATCTTAATCAGGATAATGAACAGGTGATTGCAAACGGATGATCCTTGATGGTCATCCGTTTTTGTCATGGAAGGGAAGCAGATGGAACCCATCAATTATCGGGGAACCGCAGA
>SFFC01000128.1 GCA_004556985.1 Clostridiales bacterium
AAGCCTGTCAGCGAACGGTGTAGCCGCTGTCCCTGGCGATGCGCGACAGGCGATGGATCGTCAGCAGGTCGCCGATCGCCTCGACGATCAGGATGATGCCGATGATCTGCATCAGCAGCGCGCCGTAGACCTCCGGGCAGAAGACGAACGTCAGCGCGACGACCAGCGTGGCGATCGCGACGATCAGGGAGATCCACCAGTAGCCGTAGCCGAAGGCGCGCAGATTCAGCGCGCGCTTGAGGCTGCCGACGCTGCCCACGGCGATCGCCAGGCCCAGCACGATGATCAGGAAGTCCATTAGGAAGCCGGGGTTGAGCAGCGAGAAGACGCCGAACGCCGCCGCGGCGATGCCGATGATCAGCTCGACGGAGAGCCCGCCGAAGTCCCTGTCCAGCAGGAAGGCAAGCAGGTTGAATGCGCCGTAGATCAGCACGACCACGCCGACGAGCGTGCAGAGCAGGTTTTTGCTCGTGGTCGGCGCGACGAGCAGCACGATGCCCAGCAGCAGATAGACGACGGAGGCCAGCGTGGCGTTGAGCTTGAGCTCGCGGATGGCCCTGAGAAGGGGATTGCCTGTTTCTTTGCTCATGGAAAAGTCCTCCTTGGTTGAATGGCTCTTTTTAGTTTATGCGCCGGAGTGCGGCGTTCAGACCGCCTGTGAAGGAATCTGCCCGCCGAATCAGGAGAGGCGGCTGACGATCAGAATGGCCGCGCCCAGCACGGTCAGCACGACGCCGACCATGCGGTTGAGCCGTTCGGGCGTTGCCCGGTTGGCCAGCCGCGCGCCGATCCTCGCGAAGAGCAGCGTGAAGACCACGCAGGGCAGCAGCACGGCCAGATCGGGCGCGCCGTCGATGGCGAAATGCGAGGCTGCGCCGGTCAGCGCCGTGAACGCCATGATGAACACGCTGGTGCCCACGGCGGTCTTGAGCTCGTAGCCCAGCACGCTGGTGAGCACGAGGAGCATCATCATGCCGCCGCCCGCACCGACGAAGCCGCAGATGAAGCCGATCATCATGCCGCAGAGGATGGACTGCGCGGCGCGCCTGCCGGCGGAGACTGAGGTCATCGCCTGGCGCGTCGTCATCACGGGGCGCACGAGGAACTTGATGCCCAGCAGCAGCGTCATGACCGTGGAAAAGCTGCCCATCGTCTGGTTGGGGATGAGGCTGGAGACCCAGCTGCCCACCAGCGTGAAGACGAGCACCGTCAGCATCATGATCAACCCATTGCGCACGTCGAGGTTGCCGTTGCGGTGGTAGGTCCAGGCGGAAACGCCGCTGGCCAGCACATCGGAGGCCAGCGCGATGCCGACGGCCTGATAGGCGGGGATATCCAGAAACGCGATGAGCATGGGCGAGATGACCGCGGCGGCGCTGATGCCGGCCAGGCCGGTGCCAAGCCCCGCGCCGAGGCCCGCGAGCAGACAAACCAAAATGCTGAACATGGGATATACATCTCCTTTTGAAATTCGCCGCAGGCGGACAAAACCCTCCTGCGAACAGCTTGAAATTTCATTATAAGAAGCTGCGGCGTCCAGTCAAGCGCATGGGTTTGACCCGGAAGAAAACGGCATTTCTTCAGGGCGGGAAACGCACATTGACAGACGATTCGGGGAGGGATATAATAAAATAGAATGGCTGTGGCCCTGGGGTGCAGGGCGGTATGGATGCCCGGGGCAGGAGCTTCCGGGCGGCCCTCTCGAAGGCGGCAAAAGCGTTCCTGCGGGAGAGGAAGAGACAATACTGGAGGAAACACAGATGCAGGCGAATACTGCGAAGGCGAAGCCGGGACGGCTGCATATCATCATTGTAGGCTGCGGCAAGGTTGGCCATACGCTGACCGAGCAGCTTGTCCGCGAGGGACACGACGTGACGATCGTCGACGTCAGCGAGCGCGTGATCCGCGACACGACGGAGGTCTATGACGTCATGGGCATCCGGGGCAACGGCGCGAGCCTGAGCGTCCTGATGGAGGCCGGGCTCAGGGAGGCCGACCTGGTCATCGCCGTGACGGGCTCCGACGAGCTCAACCTGCTCTGCTGCACGATCGCCAAGAAGGCCGGCGGCGAGCTGGCGGCGATTGCGCGCGTGCGCAACCCCGATTATGCGGAGGAGCTGTCCTATCTGCGCCAGCAGCTCGGCCTCTCCATGATCATCAACCCGGAGCTGGAGGCGGCGCGCGAGATCGCGCGGCTGCTCTCCCGGCCGCAGGCGCTGACGGTCAGCGCGTTTGCCAAGGGCCATGCGGAGCTCGTGCGATTCAAGATCCCGTCGGGGAACGTGCTCTGCGGGCGCAGCATCATGCAGCTGGACAACCTGTTCCGCTTCGGCTATCTGGTCTGCGCGGTCGAGCGCGACGGCAGCGTCAGCATCCCGAGCGGCTCCTTCGTGCTCCACGAGGGCGACGACATCACGATTCTCGCCTCCTCGCGCGACGTGCACTGCATCTTTGACAGCATCGGCATGCGCGGCCAGGCGGTCAAAAGCTGCATGATCATCGGCGGCGGCAAGTCGAGCTACTATCTGGCCAAGCAGCTGCTGGAGCAGAAGCTCGAGGTCAAGATCATCGAATCGAACCGCCAGCGCTGCGAGGAGCTGAGCAACCTGCTGCCGGAGGCGCTCGTCATCTGCGGCGACGGCGGCGACGAGGAGCTGCTCAAGGAGGAGGGCATCGGCTCGGCCGAGGCGTTCGTCCCGCTGACGGGCCTGGATGAGGAGAACATCCTGCTGACGCTCTATGCCAAGCGCATCCCCGGCCTTAAGACGATCACCAAGATCAACCGCATCACGTTCAACGACGTGATCGACGGGCTGGAGCTGGGCAGCGTCGTCTATCCCAAGTACATCACTTCCGAGGCGATCATCGCCTATGTCCGCGCGCGCCAGAACTCCATCGGCAGCAACGTCGAGACGCTCTACCACATGTTCGACAACCGCGTCGAGGCCATCGAGTTCCACGTCAGGAAGGATGCGCCCGTCTGCGGCGTGCCGCTGATGCAGCTCAAGAAGAAGGACAACCTGCTCATCGCCTGCATCAACCGCGGCGGAAAGATCATTTTCCCGCGCGGCCAGGATGCGATCATGGAGGGCGATTCCGTGATCATCGTCACGACGCATACGGGCTTTGGCGATATCAGCGATATCCTGCGCTGAGACGGGGAGACGCAAGATGAACACAAAGAGCATCACCTATATTCTCGGCTGGATCCTCAAAATTGAGGCGGCGTTCATGTCGCTGCCCATCCTCACGGCCCTCATTTACGGCGAGGAGCAGGGCTGGACGTTTGTGCTGGTCATGGCGCTTTGCCTGCTGTGCGGCGTGCTGCTGACGGGACGCAAGCCGAAAAACCCGAGCTTCTACGCGCGCGAGGCGTTCGTCGCCACGGCGCTGGGCTGGATCGTGATGAGCACGTTCGGCTGTATTCCCTTCGTGCTCACGGGGGAGATCCCGCGCTTCATCGACGCGCTGTTTGAGACGGTCTCCGGCTTTACGACGACCGGCGCGAGCATCATGCCCGACGTAGAGATCATGAGCCATTGCTCGATGATCTGGCGCTGCTTTACCCATTGGATCGGCGGCATGGGCGTGCTCGTGTTCCTGCTGGCTGTGCTGCCGATGGTCGGCGGCACAAACATGCATCTGATGAAGGCGGAGAGCCCCGGCCCCTCCGTGGGCAAGCTGGTGCCGAAGGTGCGCTTCACCGCGCAGATCCTCTACCGGCTCTACATCGTGCTGACGGCCGCGGAGTTTGTGTTCCTGCTGCTTGGCAAAATGAACCCCTATGAGGCGCTGTGCACGGCCTTCGGCACGGCCGGCACGGGCGGCTTTGGCGTCAAGAACAGCTCGATCGGCGGTTATTCGCCGTACATCCAGTGGGTCGTGACGGTGTTCATGATCCTCTTCGGCGTCAACTTCAACGTCTATTTCCTGCTGCTGATGTGCAAATTCAGGGATGCCTTCCATTGCGAGGAGATGCGCTGGTATCTGACGATCATTGCCGCGGCGACGCTGCTGATCTTCGCCAACGCCTATGACGTGGCGCTGACGGTGGAAAACAACCTGCGCATCGCCGCCTTCCAGGTCGCCTCGATCATCACGACGACCGGCTATTCGACGGCGGATTTCCAGCTCTGGCCGGAGTTCTCCAAGACGATCCTCGTCATGCTCATGTTCGTGGGCGCCTGCGCGGGCAGCACGGGCGGCGGCCTCAAGGTCTCGCGCTTCGTCATTGCGGCCAAGTCGCTGGGCGCATACCTGATCTCGTTCCTGCATCCGCGCGCCGTGCACAAGGTCAAGTTCGAGGGCAAGAGCGTCGAGGAGGACACGCTGCGCGCCGTGCAGCTCTACTTCGTCGCGGTGATCTTCATCGTCGCGGCGTCTGTGCTGCTGGTGTCGCTGGATAATTTCGACCTCATCACCACCTTCACGGCGGTCACGGCGACGTTCAACAACATCGGCCCGGGCCTCAACGGCGTCGGCCCGACCTCCAACTTCGCCGCATTCAGCGACCTGTCCAAGTGCGTCATGATCTTTGACATGCTCGCCGGCCGCCTGGAGATCTTCCCGCTGCTGATGCTGCTCTATCCGCCGCTGTGGAGGGAGAGCATCATCGAATCCCGGCGCAGGAAGCGCCGCCGCTCCAGCGCGATGGGGCTCGATGCCTGAGTCAGATACGACAAAAGGAGAGAACGACATGATCCGATGGGGCATTCTTTCAACGGGCACGATTGCTAAAAACTTTGCCCGCACGGCGAGACAGATGGGTGATGTGGCGCTCTGCGCTGTCGCCTCCCGCTCGCAGGAGAGCGCGGATGCTTTCGGCGATGCCTACGGCATCGAAAGGCGCTATGCGAGCTATGAGGCGCTGGCGGCGGATCCGCAGGTCGACATCGTCTATGTCGCCACGCCGCACAGCCGCCACTTTGAGGATATGAAGCTGCTGATTGCGGCGGGGAAGCACATCCTCTGCGAAAAGAGCTTCACGACCGACGCCGCGCAGGCGGAGGAGATCTTCCGCCTTGCCCGGGAGAAGGGCGTCTTCGTCATGGAGGCGTTCTGGACGAAGACGATTCCCGTCTACCGCGAGGTCGAAAGGCTGCTCGCTCAGGGCGTGATCGGCGATATCCGCGCGGTGACGGCGCAGTATGGCTATACGACCGCGCGCCAGGGCCGCAAGTTCGACGCCTCCCTCGCCGGCGGCACGCTGCTGGACATCGGCGTTTATGCCATCGGCTTTGCCTGTATGATCCTTGGCGAACACTTTGACAGCATTCGGAGCCAGCTCATCATGAATCCCGAGGGGACGGACGCGATCGACGCGATTTTGCTGCGCCGGGGCGATGCCGTCGCGCAGCTGACCTGCGCTATCGGCTGCCAGATGCCCACGCACGGCGGCCGAGCGTTGCCTTGCGGCGGGCCAGAAGGAGAGCGCGCTGCTTTCGCCGCAGTGGACCGTCTCCGTCATGCGCATCATGGACGAGGTGCGCCGCCAGAACGGGATGCGCTTCCCGTTTGAAGCCTGAGCCCGGGAGCGGACAACGAAGGAGAGAACCATGACAGACCCTGTCATTCTGCCTTTGCAGGATGACGGGGCTTTTTTTTCTGCGGGCAATGCGACGTCCCTGCCCTTTGGCGGGGACGCGCAGACGGGTCAAAGAAGGCAAAGAAGCCAGAAAATGCAGAAAAAACCGCCTTTTTATGCAAAGCTCATAAAGACTGCAAAAGAAAAAGGACAAAAAAGCTTTGCTTTTTTCAGACGATCTGATATAATGGATTTCAGATGGAAGCGGCGCGACACAAGCTGCTTCAAAAGAACAAGGCCGCTGCGCGGCTGCAAGGAGGCGCAAGTTATGAAGGACTACATGGTGAAGGACATACGCAACATCGCTGTATTGGGACACGGCTCTGAAGGCAAGACGACGCTGGTGGAGTCAATGCTCTACGCGGCCGGCGTGATTGACCGTCAGGGACGTGTCGAAGATGGAAATACGGTCAGCGACTATGATCCCGAAGAGATCAAGCGCCATATCTCGATCAGCGCGTCCGTGGCGCCGATTGAAATCCACGGCAAGAAGCTCAACCTCATCGATGTGCCCGGCTACTTCGATTTCGCGGGCGAAATGGCTGGCCCGCTGGCTGCGGTGGAGGGCGCGCTGATCGTCGTCAGCGCCGTGACCGGCATCTCCACCGGCTTTGAAAAGGCGTGGAACGAGACCGGGAAGCATGGCCTTGCCCGCTTCATCGCCATCTCCCAGGTCGATCGTGAACATATCAATTATCGCGCTGTGCTCGACAGCCTGCGCGGCAAGGCTTTCACCGGCGCGGGCAAGGATCGCCACGAGATCCCGATTCCCGAGGACATGAAGCCGCTCGTCGAGGAGGCGCTCGAGGCCTGCCACGAGGCGGCCGCCTCCACCAGCGAAGATCTGATGGAGAAGTACTTCGACGAGGGCCAGCTCTCCGACGAGGAGATGCTGCGCGGCCTGTCCGCCGGCATCTACGAGGGCAGCATCGTCCCGGTCGCGCCGGTTTCCAGCCTGGACGGCATCGGCGTGCGCCCGCTGCTCTATGCGCTGGCCATGTACATGCCCTCCCCGATGGAGCACACCTACCACGGCATCAACCCGAAGACCAAGTCGATGCATATCCGCCACGCGGACATGAGCGAGAGTTTCACCGCCCAGGTCTTCAAGACGATCGCCGACCCGTTCGTGGGCAAGCTGTCGCTGATCAAGGTCGTCTCCGGCGTGCTGACGCAGGCGACGCCGCTGTTCAACGCCAACGCAGACAAGCCCGAAAAGGCTGCGGGCATCTTCATGATCCGCGGCAAGAAGCAGACGCCGGTTTCGATGCTTTGCGCAGGCGACATTGGCGCGCTCTCCAAGCTCCAGTATACCTCCACCGGTGACAGCCTCTGCGAAATCGGCAAGGTCGTCCAGTATGACAGCATCGTCTTCCCGGCGCCGCAGCTCTCCATGGCCGTCTATGCCAAGAAGGCTGGCGAGGAGGACAAGGTCTTCTCCGGCCTCGCGCGCCTGTGCGAGGAGCAGCCGGATGTCATCGTCGCCAAGGATCCGATGACGACCGAAACGCTTATCAGCGGCCAGGGCGAGCTGGAGCTCGAGATCGTGCGCCAGAAGCTGCTCTCCAAGTTCGGCGCGGACGCGCTGTTCAAGGATCCCAAGATCGCCTATCGCGAGTCGATCCGCAAGACCATCAAGGTTCAGGGCCGCCACAAGAAGCAGTCCGGCGGACACGGCCAGTTCGGCGATGTCTGGATTGAGTTCTCCCCGGCGGACGAGGGCGTCGACTTCGAGTTTGTCGACGCGGTCGTCGGCGGCGCCGTGCCGCGCAACTTTATCCCGTCGGTCGAAAAGGGCCTGCGCGAGAACCTCGTCAAGGGCGTCCTCGCGGGCTTCCCGATGACGGGCCTGCGTGCCAAGCTCTACGACGGCTCCTACCATCCGGTCGACTCCTCCGAAATGGCCTTCAAGACGGCGGCACGCATCGCCTACAAGCAGTGTATCAACGCCTCGCCGGTGCTCCTTGAGCCGATCATGCATGTCGAGGTCAGCGTGCCGGACGAGTACATGGGCGACATCATGGGCGACATGAACAAGCGCCGCGGCCGCATCCTGGGCATGGAGCAGAGCGACGGCAAGCAGCTCATCGTCGCGGAGGTTCCGCAGGCGGAGATGTTCAAGTACGCGACCGATCTGCGCTCCATGACGCAGGCGAAGGGCTCCTTCAAAATGAGCTTCGAGCGCTATGAGGAGGTTCCCGCCGCGATTTCCGCGAAGATCATCGAGGCGCACAAGGCCGATCTGGCGGATGACGAGGAGTAACCCCTTTCCCGGATTCCCAAAAGCAGCGGTTCCCGGTTTTGCCGGGAACCGCTTTTGTGTTGAAAACCCAATCCTTGCATATCCAACCCGTCTCAATCGTAGGCTGCTTTGCAGCCTGCTCTGAGACTGCTTTTTTTAGAGTTCATTGGAACGTTAGGGCTGCCGCCCTAAAACCTGCCCGAGGGATTCATCCCTCGGACTCCTTTCTTCGCTTCGCGCACTCAAAAGCATTTGATCATTGATCCTCAGAAGCCGTCGACGGTGCGCATGAAGAACGGAAGCGGCAGCCAGTTATGCAGCGGATGGCCGCAGACTGCGCTCTCCGGGCCGAAGAGCAGCTGCGTCGCCCCGGCATGCGAGAGCGACAGATCCGGCATGGCGGCTTCCCGCGAGACGGAGGGCACGCCGTCCTTCACGCGCAGCACGAGCGTCTCCCCGTCGATGGAAAGCGCTGCGCAGCCGTCCTCAAGGCGCGTGAAGCTCGCCTTGAGCGCGAGCAGCGCGGAGAGGACGCGCGGCCAGTTGAGCACGTTGAGCATCTCCACCGTTTCCAGCGAGGCAAACTCGCACAGCGGGCGCAGGACGCGGATGCGCTTCGCCTCAAACGGCGCGACGGAGAGCGAGGCCTCCTGCAGCCCCTTTTTTGCAAACAGCGCCTTGAGCACGAGCGGCAGCGCCGATTCGTCCGTGAGCCCGAGCTCCTGTACCGCGCCGCAGACGTAGCCGATCAGCTGCCCGCCTTTGCGGATGAGCAGGCAGTCGCTGTTCCAGGAATGCAGGATGTCGACAAGGCGTTCATTCGGCCGCTCGACGAAAAGCGGCTGCGCGTCGCAGAGCGACCGCACGAGGGCGAGCGCAGCGTCATTCCCCGGTTCAAGCGGCGAAAAGGCGATATCCGAGACGTCGGCGTCGCCGACGACGTGGCGCAGGTTGGTCGCGGTGACGGTGTAGCGCAGCGCCGTGCCGCCGGGCTGAAAGCCGAAGTAGCCGTAGCGCTGGCGCTGCCCGCCCAGCACGAGCAAATCAAGGCCGCGCCTCTTTGCATCTGCGAGCAGGTCGGCCATCAGATGCTTCATGTGCCCCTCCCCGCGCGCATAGGGATGGACACAGACCGTGCCGACAAAGCCGAGCTGAAGGACATCCGAAAGGACGTGCATCCGCAGGGGCAGCATGGCGACCATCGCGCGGAGGCTCCCGTCCTGGCGGGCGATATAATGGGTGGCAGCCTGCGCCGTACAGATGTGGTCGCCGTAGACCTTGGGCAGCAGGCGCTTGAAGTCATGCGGCGTGTGAGCTTGGGAGAAGACATAGTTGGCAAAGTCGATGAGCGCGGCCTGGTCGGCCGGCTGCGCGACGGTGTAGGAAACGGTGGACATGGCATTGATTCCTCCATCAGCTGATGCTCCCATTATACGACAAGCGTGTCCGGGGAACAAGAGGGCAGGAAATTCTGAGAAAAGTAGCAAAAATTCGGATGGATTCTCAGATGGTCTTGACATGCGTTCGTTTCGCCGTTAAAATAGAATCAGTCAAAGTGAAAGCGTGTGCGGGCCTGGCCTGCTGGCTGAAGTTTAACGGAGCAAAAATCCGTTTCATACATCAAAAAACACCCATAGACGGCTTTCTCTGTCTTCAAGGAGCTCTTCCGGGCGTTGTCTGCCCGTTCCGCGGAGGCAGTCTGCCCGTTTGTTTTGCGTTGTTTGCGGCATCGGCCTGCACACTTTTTGACCGACTGAGTAACGAATGAGAGAGTTTGTCAAAGAAGGAGTGTGAGATGGGCCGATGTTGTTTTCATGTCTGATTGCCGTCGCCGCGCTGGCCGTTGGCGGAGCGGGCGGCTATATGTATCGCAAAAACGTTCAGGAAAAGAAAATCGGACGCACGGAGGAATATGCGCGCAACCTGCTGGACGACGCCCAGCGCCGCGCGGAGGAGAAGAAGAAGGAGAGCATCCTTGAGGCGAAGGAAGAGGTGATCCGCCTCAAGAACGAGCTCGACCGCGAGGTTCGCGACCGCCGCGCCGAGGTGCAGCGCAGCGAGCGCCGCGTTGCCCAGCGCGAGGAGACCCTCGACAAGAAGGCGGACAACCTTGACGCGCGCGAAACGACCCTGGAGCGCAAGCAGAACGAGCTCGACCGCCTGACGCAGGAGGCTCAGGAGCTCGCCGCGCGCCAGAAGGCCGCGACCGAGGCCGCCGAGCAGGCAGCGCAGGAGCTCGACGAGAAGCGCCGCGTGGAGCTGGAGCGCGTCGCAAAGATGACCCAGGAAGAGGCCAAGGACATGATCGTGCAGCGCATCCAGAAGGAAGCGTATCACGACGCGGGTGTGCTCGTGCGCGAGATCGAGCAGAATGCCAAGGACGAGGCCGAGAAGAAGGCGCGCAACATCGTCGCGATGGCGATCCAGCGCTGCGCCTCCGACCATGTGGCGGAGACGACGGTCTCCGTGGTCTCCCTGCCCAACGAGGACATGAAGGGCCGCATCATCGGCCGCGAGGGCCGCAACATCCGCACGCTGGAGACGGCGACGGGCGTCGACCTGATCATCGACGACACGCCTGAGGCCGTGATCGTCTCCGCGTTTGACCCGGTGCGCCGCGAGATCGCGCGCATCGCGCTGGACCAGATCCGCGAGACCGGCGAGCAGGCGATCTTCGAGACGAACATGCACGGCATCCACCACGAGCTGGTCAAGCTGCTGGGCCGCATGCGTTACCGCACGAGCTACGGTCAGAACGTGCTCAAGCACTCCATCGAGGTGT
>SFFC01000129.1 GCA_004556985.1 Clostridiales bacterium
TCCGTGCAGATGGGCCCGCAGATCCGCCTGATGCAGCAGAACGACAACGTGCTCGCCGAGCGCATCCAGTCGACGATCGTCAACACGATCCCGCTCTGGAAGAGCCAGATGGTCATCGCCCTGGGCATGCAGCACGCCGAGACCGCGCTCAAGGCGCAGAAGGCCGTCACCGACATGACCAACGAGCTGCTTCGCTCCAACGCCGAGCGCCTCAAGGTCGGCACCATCGAGACGGCCAAGGAGGCCGAGCGCGGCGTCATCGACATCGAGACCATCCGCGTCGCCAACACCGCCCTCATCGACACGCTCACCGAGGTGCAGAAGATTCAGCGCGAGGGCGCGCAGAAGCGCGCGGAAGCCTCCATCGAGCTGGGCCGCCTCGAGAAGGAGCTGCGCGACAAGGTGCTCGAGATCAACAAAAAGTAAACGGCGGGACGCTAAAGCCCTGTCAAAGGCTATACGACCCTTCGCGGCTCTCCCTTGCGGGGAGCCGCGTTTTTTGTTGGCGCAGATCGGTGGAGGAAAGCCCTCTCTGCCGCGGGCGGGATTGCAGGCGAATTCCTTCTTCGCGCAGGAAACCCGTCTCCATCGTAGGCCGCTTCGCAGCCTGCTCTGAGACTGCTTTTTCTTGATTCTGATTGGATACGATTGGGGCGTTGCCCCAAGCCCCACAAGGGATTTCATCCCTTGACCCTTCTTCGCTTCGCGGCTATCATTCCTCTTTGGGAGGTATTCTGGGAGGCTCTATGACGAAAAAGAAGGTTTACGCGCCCGTCAAGCCTGCGCGCAGCTACGAGGAACAGGCCGCCCGCCTGATGGATGCGCATGGCCTCTCCATTTCTGATCCGCAGCAGGCCCGGCGCATCCTCTCCACGGTCAACTACTACCGCCTGACCACCTACGGCAAGCACCTGCGCCGCGCGGACGACCCCGAGCGCTTCCTGCCGGGCGTATCGCTCGATACGCTTTACGCGCTCTACCAGTTCGACATGGGCCTGCGCCACCTGCTGCTGCCCGTGCTCGAGTTCTTCGAGGTGCAGCTGCGCGCGAAGATCGCCTACCATCTCGCGATGACCTACGGCCCGCTGGGCTTTATGGAGGCGGAAAACTTCGCCGACAAAAAGCTCGCCAACGGCGCCTCCGCGCACAAGGCGCTCGTGGGCAAGTTCAAAACCGAGGTCAAGCGCCAGGGCGCTCTGCCCTTCGTGCGCCATCACAACGAGAAATACGGCGGGCAGTTCCCGATCTGGGCCGCTGTTGAGCTCTTTACCTTCGGCATGCTCGGACAGCTCTTTGACCTGATGAAGGAGAAGGATCAGTGGGCCGTCTCGCGGGATTACGGCATGACGCCCGAGGCGCTCAGCCGCCTGATCGCCGCCGCGGTCGACGCGCGCAACATCTGCGCGCATTACAGTCGCCTCTACAACCAGGCGCTCGAGGATCAGCCGCTGCTCCCGCCGGAGGAAGCCGAATACGCCGGCGACCGCCTCTTCCCGTTGCTGCTGGCGCTGCGCCCCGTCGCCGGGCGCGAAATCGTCTGGCGCAGGCTCGTGCGCGGCATCGGCGAGCTCGCGGAGGACTTCCCGGAGGCCGACCTCGCGCTGTGCGGCTTCCCGGAGGCATGGGCGGCGCTGCTTGACCGATAAGCGCGAAGCGCAGAAAACAAAGCGCCCCGCCGGAGCGAGGAAAAAGCTCCGGCGGGGTCTTTATGCTGTTTGCGGATTATTCCATGCCGACGAAGCTGAAGGTAAACTCCATCCTCTTGCTCACGTCGAGCAGGTATTCCTCGTGCGTCCTCGCGCCCCAGCTGTTGTCGCCGCCGACGCCCATCTGCATCTTCATGCAGCGGATCACGGTATAATGCACCGGCGGCAGCTCGTCCTCGTGCTGCGCGCTTTCCAGCTCATGCGGCGTGTAGGGCAGCGCGGAGAACTCCATGCCGTCGCCCTCGAAGCGCAGGCCGTGGCCGCGCCGGTCGCTGACCTCCGCCCAGCGCACGCCGGTGCGGTTACCGCATTCCTGCGGGACGAGGTAGTGGGCGACGTTGTCCCTCGGGGTCGTCGTAAAGATGCCCAGCCGCGCGCCCTCGCGGCGGTCGACGTAGTTCTCGCCCGGGCCGTAGCCGTAGAAGCGCACGCGGTCGCAGTCCGCGTCCATCTTCATCATCATGCCAAACTCCGGCATCTCGCTCAGGCCCTTGACCGGGTCGTAGCCGAGCGTCACGTCGACCTTGCCGCAGGGATGGACGGTGTAGGTCACGTCGCACTGCGCGACCGGCGTCGTCGGCAGGTTGTAGAGGTAGGCGATGCTGACCGAGCCGTCCTCGTGCTCCGTGACGACAGGGCGGTTGAACTCGAAGCCGCCGGCGATCGGCTTGTGCGTCGCGTAGAGCGAGGCGAGCTTCCACTGACCGTAGCGCGCGGGCATCATGCTGCCCATGTCGTTGTCGATCGGCGCGCGCCAGAAGTTGGGCATCGGAATCGAGCGGAACATCTCCCGTCCGCCCCAGCGGTAGGAGGCCAGGCCACCGTTGAGGAAGGAGAAGAGCACCTCAAACCGGTCGCCCTTCACGCCGACGTTCACGGCGCCGCGGATGACGCGCAGCGGCCGGTGCCAGGCGCGCTTTGTCTCGCGCGCAACCTGATAGACGCCCTGCGCAAAGGCGACCTCGTGCCCGATGGGCGCCCAGGGCGTCTCCTTCTTCTCGCGGAAGGAGAGCGTCACGGCGTATTCGCCGCCGCGCGTCTGCTCCGCAAAGGGCAGCGCGACCGTCTCCTCGGAAAGCGGCGCGATGTCGGTCGCAAGCGGCGCGCGGGCGATCTCCACGCCGTCGCGCTCGAGGATCGCGACGCAGTCATACGCGCTCGTGCGCGTGAACATACTGCGGTTGCGGATGAGCGCGCTCGTTTTGCCGACCTCCGCGACGATGTTCTGGTAATTGTACTTGACCTCCTGCATCTTCGGGCTCTCGCTGCCGTCGCCATAAGCGATGCCGTTGCCGCTGAAGTTGTAGTCGGTCGGGCGCTCGCCGTGGTCGCCGCCGTAGGTATAGCGCGTGCCGCCGTAGCGGCCATTCTCCGCGATGCTCTGGTCGATGTAGTCCCAGATGAAGCCGCCCTGGTAGAGGGGCTCCTCGTAGGCATACTCGGTGTACTTGTGCATCGCGCCGTTGGAGTTGCCCATCGCGTGCGTGTATTCGCAGAGGATGAACGGCTTGTCGCGGTGAACGGCGAGGAATTTGCGGATATCGGCGACGGAGGTGTACATCTGGCTCTCCATGTCGCTCGTCTCGTTTCGGCGGCGGTCGTTGAAGACGCCCTCGTAGTGCACCAGGCGCGTGTCGTCGAGCCGGCGGAAGAGCGCGCTCATCTCGTAGATGACGTCGCCGCCGAAGGACTCGTTGCCGCAGCTCCAGATCAGCACGCTCGGGTGGTTCTTGTCGCGCTGGTAGGTCGAGTTGACGCGGTCGAGCAGGATATCCTGCCAGGCCGTCTGGTTGCCCGGCAGCGCGTATTCGATCGGCTTCTCCCTGCGGATGACCTGATCCCAGACGCCATGCGTCTCCATGTTGTTCTCGTCGATCACGTACAGGCCCAGCTCGTCGCACAGGGCGTAGAGCGCGCTGTGGTTCGGGTAGTGGCTCGTGCGGATGGCGTTGATGTTGTTGCGCTTCATGGTCAGCAGGTCGCGGCGGATCTTCTCCGGCGTGATCGCGCGGCCGGTCTCGGCGCAGAAGTCATGTCTGTCCGTGCCCTTAAAGACGATGCGCACGCCGTTGAGGCACATGACGCCGCCCTTGATTTCGAAGCGGCGGAAGCCGACGCGCTGGCGCACGGCCTCGATCACGCTGCCGTCCGCGGCGGCGATCGTCAGCTCCAGGTCGTAGAGGTTCGGCTGCTCGCTGCTCCAGAGGCGGGGCGCCTTGACGGGCAGCGCGAAGGCGGCCTCGCCCTGCGCGGGGGCCTCGGCAGTCAGCACGGTCTGATCGCCATCCCTGAGCGCGAGCAGGAGCTTCGCGCCCGGCGCGCTGCCCTCGAGCTGCGCGCGCACCTCGAGCGTGGCGTCGCGATACGCATCATCCAGCAGCGTCTTGACCTTCAGGTCGAAGAGATGCACCTCGGGAATCGCGTAGAGGAAGACGTCGCGGAACAGGCCGGAGAAGCGGAAGAAATCCTGATCCTCGAGCCAGCTGCCGGAGCACCAGCGCTCGACACGGCAGGCCAGCTTGTTTTCGCCCTCGACGAGGTAGGGCGTCAGCTCGAAGTCATGCGGCGTGAAGGAGTCGGAGGAGAAGCCGACGTAATGCCCGTTGAGCCAGACGGCGACACAGCTCTCCGCGCCCTGAAAGGAGACGAAGACGCGCTTGCCGCGCATGTCCTCCGGCAGCGCGAAGTACTTCACATAGCAGGCGACGGGGTTGAATTCCTGCGGAATCTCGCCCGGCTCGATGGCCTCCCAGCCGTCCCAGGGATACTGGACGTTCGCGTATTGCGGCACGCCGTAGCCCTCCATCTGGATATGCGCCGGCACGCGGATGTCGTCCCAGCTGTGGCAGTCATACTCCGCCGTCTCAAAGCCGGGAATCACCTGGCCGGCGTTCTTTGCGTGGTTGAATTTCCACAGGCCGTTCAGCGACTGACGCAAGCTGTTCTCCCCGGCGCGCAGGGAGGCCCAATCCGGGAAGGCCTCGTGGTCGGAATGCGCGCGCACGCGGTTTTCGGCGAAATAGGCGGGGCTTTTGAGGTTTTCAAGAGTAAAGCTCATAAAAAGAGCTGCATGGCCCAGGGTCATGCAGCATCCTCCTTTCAATGTTTGCACATTCGAACGGATGTTTTTTACTTCACGGCGCCGGCGACGGCGTTGGTGAAGCTCTTCTGCAGGCAGAAGAAGATGATGATCGTCGGCAGCGAGCAGATCGTGACGCCGGCCATGACGACGCCGTAGTCGATGACGTAGCCGCCCATCAGGTTGGAGACGAGCATCGGCATCGTCGTGGCGTTATTGGTCTGCATGATGACCTTCGGCCAGAGGTAGGAGTTCCAGGCGTTCATGAAGGTGATGGTCGCGGCGGCCGCGTAGGTCGGCTTCATCATCGGCACGAACATCTTGACGAAGATCTGGAATTCGTTGAGGCCGTCGATGCGCGCCGCCTCGATGGTGTCCTTCGGGAAGGTACGCGCGCTGTTGCGGAAGTACATGATCAAAAACGGCGTCGCCAGGCTCGGCAGGAAGAAGCCGATCCAGGTGTTGAGCAGGCCCGCCTTGGAGAACATCTGGAACAGCGGAACCAGCACGGCCACGAACGGCACCATCATCGCGAGCATCAGGAGCCCGCGATGGAGCTGACCGCCAGGGAGAGCACCGTCTGCAGGATGGTCGTGGCGAAGGAGTTCTTCATGGCGTTGAGCACGTCCTGCTGCGCGAAGAGGTTGCGCAGGTTTTCCATCAGGTGCGTGCTGGGGATCATCCGGCCGCCCAGGATCTGCTGCGTATTGTTGCAGGAGGAGATAAACGCCCAGTACAGCGGGAAGACCGAGATAAACGACACGAGGATCAGAAACGCGTACATGAAGAAACGGGTTACGTGCTTAGAAACAGCGCCCTCTCTCATCGCTTGTCACCCACTTTCATCTGGATGGCGGCCAGAACCGCGACCATGATCAGAATCACGAAGGACATGGCGGCCGCGTAGCCGAAGTTCGGGTTCTTGGTGAACATCGTGTTGTAGATATAGTGCGACATCGTGATGGTCATGTTGGCCGGTCCGCCGCGCGTCAGGTTGACAGACTCGTCGAAGAGCTGCAGCGTGCCGTTGGTGG
>SFFC01000130.1 GCA_004556985.1 Clostridiales bacterium
TTGAAGATGAAGCCCTGGTCGGCGTCCACCGTGACGAACATGCCGCTCTTGAGCATGTGCACGGCCTGGTACGTCCTGTCCATGAACAGCGGGATGCCCAGCGCCTGGCAGGCCACGGCGGCGTGGCAGTTCTCGTCCGTGCTCTCCACGACGACGGCGGAGGCGTTGCGCAGGTAGGGCAGCATGTCGCTGGTCGTCATCTTCGTGACGATGATCTCGCCGTCCTTGAAGGTGCTCTCCAGGTCGCTGAGCGTGTTGACGTTGCAGACCTTGCCGCTCGCGCTGCCCGCGCCGATGCCCTTGCCGCGCAGCAGCACGTTGCCCACGATATGCGCCTTGATCAGGTTGGTCGTGCCGGAGACGCCCGTGGGCACGCCGGCGGCGACGATCACGACGTCGCCCGTCTTGACCATGCCGGAGGCATGCGCCACCTCGACCGCCGTGCTGATCATCTCGTCCGTGTTGGCGCTCATCTCCATGCGCGCCGGGACGACGCCGTAGCACAGCCCAAGCTGATGATAGGTATGCTCGCTGGTCGTCGGCGCGATGATCGGGCAGCCGGGATGGAAGCGCGCGACCATGCGCGCGGTCGTTCCGGAGTTGCTCGGCGTGATGATCGCGGCGGCCTCCAGGTCCTCCGCCATCGCGCAGCAGGCGTAGGAGACTGCGTTGGCGACCGTGCGCATCGGCGAGGCCTTGACGACGTCGTGCTCGATGGTCTCCCCGTCCTTGCGCAGGCCGCTCGCCTCGATGAAGGAGGCGATGCGCACCATCGTGTTGACGGCCTCGATGGGGTATTTGCCCGCGGCGGTCTCGCCGGAGAGCATGATCGCGTCGGTGCCGTCGATGATGGCGTTGGCGACGTCGCTCGCCTCGGCGCGCGTCGGGCGCGGGTTGCGGATCATCGAGTCGAGCATCTGCGTCGCCGTGATGACGGGCTTCGCCGCGACGTTGCACTTGTGGATGAACTGCTTCTGCAGCACGGGCACCTCTTCCATGTCGACCTCGACGCCCAGGTCGCCGCGCGCGACCATGATGCCGTCGGAGACCTTGAGGATCTCGTCGAAGTTGTCCACGCCCATGCGGTTTTCGATCTTGGAGAAGATCTGCACATGGCTGCCGCCGTTGTCCGCGCAGAGCTTGCGGATGGTCAGCACGTCGCTGGGCCGGCAAACGAACGAGGCGGCGATCAGGTCGATGCCCTGCTCGATGCCAAAGAGGATGTCGCTGCGATCCTTCTCGCCGATGGAGGGCATCTGCAGATCGACATCGGGCACGGAGATGCCCTTGCGGCTGCCCAGCACGCCGCCGTTGGTCACGCTGCAGACGATGTCGGTGCCGTTCTCAATGCGCACGACCTCCATCGCCAGCAGGCCGTCGTCGATGAGCACGCGCGTGCCGGGCCTGACCAGCTCGACCATCTTCGGATAGGTGATGGAGACCTGATGGGCGTCGCCCTCGATCTCGCGGCTGGTCAGGATGAATTCCGAACCGGCCTCCAGCGTCACCTTGCCGCCCTCGACGGTCTTGGTGCGCACCTCCGGCCCCTTCGTATCCAGCAGGATCGCGACCGGAATGCCCTTCTCCTCGCGCAGGCGCTTGATGCGCGCGATGCGCGCTCCCTGCTCCTCATAGCTTCCGTGGGACATATTCAAACGGCACACGTTCATGCCCGCATCCATCAGCCTGGAGATCATCTCCTCGCTGTCGCTGGCGGGGCCGAGCGTGCAGACGATTTTGGTCTTTCTCATCAGGTTTCCTCCCTCACATTTTGTCTTCTTCATGAAACAGCAAGATTGTACCCTGAAATTCCGCACGTGTCAATTCCCCCGGCGGCAGGCGGAAACAAGTTATTTTCTTCACGATTTTTCCTGATTTTTACAGGAAAAATGAAATCGGGCCCGCGCGTCTGTCTCCCTGCGGCAGCCCGCCTCCCCGGCGCGTCAGCGCTTGGTCACGCTGTAATCGACGAAGCAGGCAAACGTCTGTCCCGCCGGGAGCACCATCAGGCCGCTCTCGTCGATCAGCCCCTGCGCGTGCAGGTTGATGCAGTTGGTCGCGTTGGTCTGCGGCTCGATGCAGAAGCCGGGGCGGTCGTGCGGCGTGAAGACGACCGCGTTGCGGAAGCAGTCGGACGCGCGGATATGCAGCACGACGTCCTCATACTGAACCTGCGATTCGAGATCCTGCGTCATGCCGCGGTAGACGGTATCCAGATAGAGGCTCTCGACGCTGCGGAAGTCGTCGGCGATGGCCTTGTCCTCCCCTGCCGGCACGATCCTGCCGGTGGGGATGAGTGCGTCGTCGGTCTCGTAGATCCTTCTGCACGGCACCTTGAGGAACACGCGGTTCGCGTCGCCGCGCTTGGAGAAATACGGATGGACGGCGACGCCGAAGGGCAGCGCCTCCCCGCCGTCGTTGCGCACGGTCAGGTCCATGTGAACGCCCCGCGCTGTCAGCGTATAGCGGACGGTCAGCGTGCTCGGGAAGGGATAGCCCTCCGTAAGCGCGTCGCCCTCTCGCAGCGCGATGTCCGCCTCGCACAGCGCGCTGTCCTCGCCTGCTTCAAGGCGCCTGACGGTGAAGGGCTCGTCCATGACCAGGCCGTGACGCAGGATCTTCTGCCCGCGCTTGGTCATGACATAGGTCTTCCCCTGCCAGGTATAGGTCGCGTCCTTGATGCGGTTGGGCGTCGGATAGAGGATCGGCATGCCGTATTTGCTGCCGAATGCCGTCAGGTCGGCAGGCTTCATGAGGAGCTCCTGTCCCTCAAACGTCCAGGCAAAGAGGTTGAAGCCGTTGACGGGCAGAATCTGCACCTCGTGGCCCGCACCCGCCAGCGTCACCACCTCATAGCCGTACTCCTTCAGAATGCCCTTTGTCGCCGTAAACATGTGGTTTCCTCTCCTTTTCCTTTGTTTTTGAGGTCGTATGGATGGATACGTTGGTTCGTCTTCTCTCTTTTTGTACATAGAACCCGTCTCAATCGTAGGCTGCTGCGCAGCCTGCTCTGAGACTGCCTTTATTCCTGATGATTTCAGGGGGGACGATAGGGCTGCCGCCCTATGACCTGCCCGGGGCTCTGCCCCAGACCCCGCAAGGGATTTCATCCCTTGACCCTTCTTCGCTTCGCGCGATGAAAAGCCTTTTATGCGCGGACGCCGCTGAGATCGAAGGCCGGCACGTATTCGCCCGAGGCCGCCTCCAGCTCCTGCCGGTAGCCCTCAAGCCCGATCATCTGCATATGCGCCTTCACGCGGTCATACTCCCGCTTCGTGACGCGCCGGTTCATGCCGGGGATCTCCCGCGCACGCCCGCAGGGCACATACTGGCCCATCAGCGAGACCGGCGTATCCGGCAGTTCATCGCGGATTCTCGTGAGGATGCGCATGGCGTCGCCCGTCAGCCCGGGCAGCAGCAGATGGCGGATCAGCGTGCCGCGCGTCATCATGCCCTGCTCGTCATAGACGGCCGCGCCGGTCTGGCGGCGCATCTCTTCAATCGCCGCCCAAGCGACGTCGGGATAATCCGCCGCGCCGGAGAGCAGCCTCGCCATCGCGGGGTCGATGTATTTATAGTCGGGCAGGTAGATGTCGATCACGCCGTCGAGCAGGCGAAGCGTTTCCAGGCTCTCGTAGCCGCTGGAATTGTAGACCAGCGGGATGTTCGGCCGATGCAGCTCCAGCGCGTCCAGCACAGCGGGCACGAAGTGCGCCGCCGTGACGAGGTTGATGTTGTGCGCGCCCTGCTCCTCAAGCTCGCGGAAGATATCCGCCAGCCTTCGGATGCTGACGGTTTCGCCGCATCCGCCGCGGCTGATCGCCTCGTTCTGGCAGAACGCGCAGCGCAGCGCGCAGCCGGAGAAGAACACGGCGCCGCTGCCCCTCGTGCCGCTGATGCAGGGCTCCTCCCAGCGGTGCAGCGCCGCGCGGGCGATCCGGGGCAGCGTGCCCTCGCCGCAGACGCCGCCGCCGGCCGTCTCTGTGCGCGCCGCGCCGCAGCGCCGCGGGCAAAGCGAGCAGATCATAGGTCGATGAACTCCTCAAACCGGGGCAGGATACCGATGCCGTCCGGGAAATGCGCAGCGAACTGCGGAATCGCGTGGCTCGGGAAGGAGTTGCCCTCGATGAACACAGGGCCATCCGGCGTGATCGCCACGTCCCAGGCGACGAAGCGCACCTGCGGCACGACGTGCATCGCGGAGAGGCACATCGCTTTGACCTCGTCCCAGTAGGGGATCTTCGTGCCGGGAATGCGCGTATTCGTCATCGGATGAAACTCAAACGCCTCGCCAGCCTTGTTCGCGCCGACGCCGCTGATGACGCCGGTCTCAAGATCGACGGGCGCGGCCATGCCGCCGCAGTCGACATTGTCCATGACCTTGCCATTGCCGATGCGGATATAGGCGTAGACGATGCCCTCCTTCTTGTCGCCCAGCAGCGTCGCGACGCGGATCGTATTGACCGACGTGGGGCAGAGCGCGGCAATGTCCGGATGCTGAATGACCTTGTCCTCGACGATGCCGATGCCGGCCGCCTTGAGGCGCGCGTAGAGCGCCGCGGGGTCGGCGTAGTCCTCCGGCGTGCATTTGAGGATGCCCTGTCCGCTCGAGCCGTCGATGGGCTTGCAGATGATGTCGCCGCGCCCCTGCAAAAAGGCGGCGAAGCGCGCCTCGTCCGCCGTCGTCAGGTTGAGCCATTCGCGCTTCACCTGATCGCGGAAGAGCTCGTTGAATTCGGTCTTGTTGTCGAAGAAATGCCAGAATTTCTTGTCGTTCATCCGCGCGACGATGCTGTTGGAGATGCCGCGCGTGATCTGCGTCGCGCGCTGCGCATCGGTCAGGCGATACATCTCCGCGATCTTGTAGTCGATGTAGCCCGCGTTGTACTTCGCCGCGCATTTGGCCATGTCCGCCATCAGAAAGACGCGGCTCTTGCCGGTCTTCTGATGCAGCATGTTGGCGGTCTTGAGCATCGCGCGATAGTCCATCTTCGCAGCGCGCCTTAGCATATAGGAGAGCCTGCTCATGGTTTTGCTAGCCTCGTTTCCTCTGATTTCACTCAATTTTTCCAAAAACACGAAAGGGCATACCCCCGCATTTTCATGCTTCCATTGTATTCCATTTGTCGGGTTTTGGCAAGCAAAAAGCGGCCAGCAGGCGGCCGCGGAGCCATTTCCGGGCGAAAAAAAGGGAGCCCCCGTCAGGAGACTCCCTCTCTGTTCATTTCTGAGCGCCCGAAGCGTATCACTCAATGATCTTGGTGACGACGCCGGAGCCGACGGTGCGGCCGCCCT
>SFFC01000131.1 GCA_004556985.1 Clostridiales bacterium
GAAGCGCGCGGCCAGGCGGCCCGGATACTCGCTCTCGGCCCAGGAGAAGAGGTTGGTGTACTTCGCCTCGCCCATGCCCAGGACGACCAGCTGGATGCCCGTGCCCATCAGCTCGCGGATGACGCACTCGATGAGGTCAAAGCCCTTCTGGTTGGAGAGGCGGGAGATGATGCCCACCAGCGGCGCGCTGGCGTCGACGTTCAGGCCCAGCTCCTTCTGCAGCTCGGCCTTGCACTTCTCCTTGCCGCCCAGGTGATAGGGATCGTAGTTGAAGTAGATCTGCGGATCCTTCGCCGGATCGTAGTCGTAGATGTCGATGCCGTTGAGGATGCCCATGAGTTGATCCTTGCGGGCGCGCAGCAGGCCGTCGAGGCGCTCGCCGTAGAAGGCGGTCTGAATCTCGTCGGCGTAGCTCGGGGAGACGGTGGTCAGCTCGTCGGCGTAGACGAGGCCGGCCTTCATGTAGTTCGCGCAGCCGTAGCACTCGAGCTTGTCGGGCGTAAAGAGGCTGTCGCCCAGGCCCAGCGTATCCTGCACGGCCTTGATCGGGAACACACCCTGATACTGCAGGTTGTGGATGGTGTAGACGGTCTTGATGTTGTGGTAGAACGGGAAATGCGCATACTGAATCTTGAGCAGCGCGGGCACCATGCCGGTCTGCCAGTCGTGGCAGTGGATGACGTCGGGCTGGAAGTTCAGGTGGGTCAGCGCGTCGATGACGGCGCGGGAGAAGAAGCCGTAGCGCTCGTATTCGTCGCCGCCCAGGCCGTAGATGTAGGAACGGCCGAAGTAGAAATAGTTGTCGACGAAGTAGAAGGTCACGCCCTGATACTCGAGGGACTTGATGCCGCAGTACTGTTTGCGCCAGCACAGCTCGACCTCAAACTCGCATTCGAGCTTCATCTGGCTCGTGTACTTGTCGGGGATCGCGGAATAGAGCGGAAGGATGACGCGAACGTCGTGCCCGCGCTCCTTGAGCACCGGGGAAAGCGCGCCGACGACGTCGGCCAGGCCGCCTGTCTTGATAAACGGCACGCACTCGGAAGCAGCAAAGAGAATCTTCATGTCGGTGTTTCCTCCTTCTTTCGGCTTGAAAAAAGGCGGAATCGCGCGGCGGGAAATCTCCCCGCGCGATCCCGCTCACGATTAGATCACGACGTTCTTGGCAATCACGATGGGATACGCGGCGGGCGCGATCAGGCGGCCGTTGCGGCGGATGACGCTCTGCTTGTCGAGGATGCAGTGATCGATCTCCGCGCCCTCCTGAATCTGGGCGTCCTGCATGATGATGGAGTTTTTGACGACGGCGCCCTTGGCGATCTTGACGCCGCGGAAGAGGATGGAGTTGATGACCGTGCCCTCGATCACGCAGCCGTTGGCGACCAGCGAGTTGGTGCACTGGCTCTCGTCGATGTAGCGGGCCGGCAGGTCGTCGCGGACCTTCGTGTACACCGGGCGCTCCTTCGGGAAGAGCTGGCGGCGGATGTCGGTGTCAAGCAGCGACATGTTGAAGTTGAAGTAGGACTGGATCGAGTCGATCTGGCAGGCCAGACCCTTGTACTCGTAGCCGTAGACCTTCAGGCTGTCGTTGTTGATGTTGCGCTGGAGGATGTCGCGCTCAAAGTCGTGCATGCCGTTGGCCGCGCCCTGCTCGACCAGCTGACGCAGCAGCTCGCGCTTGGTGATGTAGATCTTGAGGCAGGCGCACTCGCGGGTCGGAACGGCGGAGCCGATCTCCATGCCGGTGACACGATTGTTCTCATCCACGGAGAGGTAGGTGTCGTTCTCGCCCTCGGTGCCGGTCGACTGGCCGCCGCGGCTGTAGAGCATCGTCACATCCGCGCCGGACTCGACATGCTGGCGCAGCGCGTCGGTGAAGTCGATGTTGTAGACGGTGTGGCTGTTGGTCAGCACGATGTATTCCTGGGTGGAGAGGCGCAGGAAGTTCGAGTTGCTCTTGAGCGCGTCGAGCAGGCCGGAGTAGACGCCCATGTTCTCGCGCGTCAGGAACGGCGGGAGGATCGTCAGGCCCTGCTTGCCGTGCAGGTCCCACTCACGGCCGGAGCCGATGTGGTCCATCAGGGAGGAGTAATTCTTCTGGGTGATGACGCCGACATTCTTGATGCCGGTGTGCACCATGGAGGAGAGCTGGAAGTCGATGATGCGGTAACGGCCCGCGATCGGCAGCGCAGCCACCGCGCGAAGGCTCGTCAGTTCACCGAGATGAATGTCGTTTTCACCGGTGTAGATCAAACCCATGACGTCTTTCATGTTGGGAGTACCTCCTTACTGCGCATCGGCGTCGACCTGAACGCCGGCAGCAACTTTTTCGCCCGGACCGATCTTGGCCTTCGGGCCGACGACCGCGATCTTGCCGGTTTCCTCGCCGACGATCGCGCCCGCGCAGATGTGGGCGTTCTCGGCAACGATCGCCCTGCGCACGACGGCGCCGCGCTCGATGACCGCGCCCGGCATGATGACCGCGTCGGTGATCTCCGCGCCGGTATCCACGCTCACGCCTGCGAAGAGGACGGAGTGTTTGATGACGCCCTTGACCTCGCAGCCCTCGGTGATGAGGGAGTTGACGACCTTCGCGCCCGCGTCAACATAGTGCGGCGGCATGCCGGAGGTACGGGCGAAGATACGCCAGCGCTTGTCGTACAGATCGATCGGCATGGGCAGCTCCAGCAGGTCCATGTTGGCCTCCCAGAGGGACTCGATGGTTCCGACGTCCTTCCAGTAGCCGTCGAAGGTGTAGGTGAAGAGCTTCTGGTTGTCGGCGAGCATCGTCGGGATGATGTTCTTGCCGAAGTCGTTGTCGCTGTTCGGGTCGGCCTCGTCCAGCTCCAGATACTTGCGCATCTTGGCCCAGGAGAAGATGTACACGCCCATGGAGGCCTTGTTGCTCTTGGGATGGGCCGGCTTCTCCTCGAACTCGGTGATCTGGTTGTTCTCGTCGGTGTTGAGGATGCCGAAGCGCGGCGCCTCCTCCCACGGAACCTCGCGCACGGCGATGGTCAGATCGGCGCCCTTGGCGATGTGCTCGCGCAGCATGGCGTTGTAGTCCATCTTGTAGATGTGGTCGCCGGAGAGGACGAGCACGTAATCGGGATCCCACTGCTCGATGAAGGGGATATTCTGATAGATGGCGTTGGCCGTGCCCTTGTACCATTCGCCCGTCTTGCCGGTCTGATACGGCGGCAGAACGAAGACGCCGCCGTTGGCGAGGTCAAGATCCCACGGAGAGCCCGAGCCGATGTAGGCGTTGAGCTCCAGCGGGCGATACTGCGTCAGAACGCCCACGACGTCGATGCCCGAATTGGTGCAGTTGGAGAGCGGAAAATCGATGATGCGGTATTTTCCGCCGTAGGGAACCGCCGGCTTGGCCACATTCTTTGTCAGAATGCCCAGACGGCTGCCCTGGCCGCCAGCCAGCAGCATGGCAACGCATTGCTTCTTCCTCATAGTGAACACACTCCTGTGATATTGGGTTTATCGTGCCGAACGGCATGGAACGGGCAGACGAAAAAACGACAATTTTCCCGTGCTGCCTTCTCACCTGGGTTCATTATACCATAAACTATGCAAAAGGGAAAGCGAATTCATGTGACGTTTCCATTAATGGAAGGGAGGACGGACGAGTTTGCGAGCGTAAAACGTCCATCCGGGCGGATTTTGTCCCAGGAAAGGGCCGGAACAGCGGTATCCGGCGTCTGCGCGGCGGCGAAAACGCGCGGATGCGACGGGCGCCGGTTTTGTGCGCAATCAAATTGCAAAACGCACCGCCATGCTGTATAATTGAGAGGATTTGGAAGGGGGAAAAGGGGAATGCGTCTGGACAAGCTGCTCTCGTCCCTGGGCGAGGGCACGCGCAGCGAGGTGCGCGCGCTCATTCGCGCAGGCCGCGTCTGCGTGAGGGGAGAAGCCGCCCGCGACGCAGGGCTGCAGGTCGACGAGGGGCGCGACAGCGTGACGCTCGACGGGCGGGAGCTCTGCTACAAGCGCGTGCGCCACGTCATGCTCAATAAGCCATCCGGCGTGCTGACCGCCGCGCGGGACGCGCGCCAGAAAACCGTCATGGATCTGCTGCCCCCGCTGTATGCCGCGATGGGCGCGATGCCTGCCGGGAGGCTGGACAAGGACACGGAGGGCCTGCTCGTCATCACCTCCGACGGCCAGCTCGCCCACCGGATCATCTCCCCAAAGCACGACGTGGGCAAGGTGTATCTGGCGTGCGTCAACGGGCCGCTGGATGAGGAGGATGTGCGCGCCTTCAAAGCGGGGCTGCACATCTCGGACGCGGACGGGGCGTTTGACGCCCGCAGCGCCGACCTCGCGATTCTGCGCGCCTCGCAGACGGAGAGTGAGGCCCGCGTGCGCGTGACCGAGGGCAAATACCACCAGGTCAAGCGGATGTTCGCCGCGCGCGGCGTGCAGGTGACGTATCTCAAGCGGCTCGCCATCGGCGCGCTGCGCCTTGACCCGGCGCTCGCGCCCGGGCAGTGGCGCGAGATGACGCAGGAGGAGGCGGCGCTGCTGGAGCAGGACGCGCCGCCCGAGCAGGAGGACAGACAGGAGGAAACCGATGCCTGAGCATTACTATACGGCCAGCCCGCAGAGCGCGCACGAGGAGCGGCATTTCCGCACGGTCTTTGCGGGCAGGACGCTCGAGTTTGAGACCGACGCGGGCGTCTTTTCCAAGCAGCATATCGATCCGGGCAGCGAGCTGCTCTGCCGGAGTCTGCCGCCGACGCTTGGCGGCGACGTGCTGGACATGGGCTGCGGCTGGGGCGCGATGACGGTCATGACGCTCAGCGCGCATCCGGACGTGCGCATGACGATGGCCGACATCAACGAGCGCGCGCTCGCGCTGGCCGTGCGCAACGTGGAGCGCAACGGCATGCAGGCGGCGGCCGTGCTCTCGGACGGCTTTGCGCAGGTCGCGGGCGAATTCGACGCCGTGATCACCAACCCGCCCATCCGCGCGGGCAAGGCCGTGATCTACCGGATGTTCGAGGAGGCGAAGGCGCATCTTCGCGCGGGCGGCGCGCTCTACCTCGTCATCCGCAAGCAGCAGGGCGCGCCCAGCGCGCTCAAATTCCTCAGGGAGCTCTACGGCGACGCGGAGGTCATCGAGCGCGACGGCGGCTACTGGATCATCCGCTGCCGGAAGGCGGCAGGAGCGGAGACGAGGGGATAACACACAAATGGGAAAGAAGACTTTACCGAGGGAGGGAAGG